>JAIQFF010000100.1 GCA_020073395.1 Terriglobia bacterium | reverse complement strand
AGCACGCAAGGATGCAGTTGCCGGACGGTCGAACCGAGGCGTAAGAGGAATGGTTGCCGGGTGCCCCATCTTTCGCGCTTTCTGCGAAAGGTGGGAAAAAGGGACGGTTTTAAGAATCGTGCGCCCTGAGAGATTCGAACTCCCGACCTTCTGGTTCGTAGCCAGACGCTCTATCCAGCTGAGCTAAGGGCGCGATGCGGTGTGATCAGCAGCGACTTCGATTATAGCGAAAGCCTGGGTTCTTGATAAGATGCCCGGCGCGGACCGTGATCTCCGCGACCGGAGGCAGGATGAACTGGATCAGACGAGCGATTCTTTCGGGCGTGTTTTTCAATGGCATCTTGTTTTTGACTTTGCTGCTTTTCAGCGGGCTGGCCCCGTCAGGGCACGCGCAGGCTTCGCCGGCCACGGCGGAAAGTGGAAGTGCTGCTGCCGCGCAGCCGTTCGACGTTAAGGCGGCGGTGGATGCTTATCTTGCCCGAATTCCTGCCGACCAGCGCGCCCGCTCCGATGCTTATTTTGAAGGCGGCTACTGGCTTCTGTTGTGGGACTTTCTGTCCACCGCGGTGGTGATGTGGATGATGCTGCGCTTTCGCTGGTCGGTGCGGATGCGCGATCTGGCGGAGCGGATTACCCGCTTCAAGCCGCTGCAGTCGGCGGTGTACTGGGTGCAGTTCGTCGTAGTGACTGCAGTGATCATTTTTCCGCTTACGGTCTATGAAGGTTATTTTCGAGAGCACAAGTATGGCCTCTCCAATCAGAACTTTTGGGAATGGATGCGTGACCAGGTGGTCGGGCTGGCGCTGGTTGCGCTACTGGGCGCGCTTCTGGTGGCGCTCTTGTTTGGCGTAGTCAGGCGGTTGGGCACGAACTGGTGGGTGTGGGGAAGCGCCGTGATGATTGGGTTCATCGCCTTCGTGGTGTTCATTGCGCCGGTTTTTATTTCTCCTCTATTCAACAAGTACACCAAACTGGAGGACCCCCGTTTCAAGGTACCGATCCTGAGCCTGGCGCGGGCCAATGGGATTCCCGCTACCGAGGTGTACGAGTTTGACGCCTCGCGCCAGTCCAACCGGGTGAGCGCCAACGTGAGCGGCTTTGCCGGGACCACGCGGATTTCGCTCAACGACAATCTGCTGAAGCGCTGCTCGCTGGCCGGAATCGAGTCAACCATGGGCCACGAAATGGGGCACTACGTGTTGAATCATCAGGCCAAAGGCCTGGTGCTCAACGGAGTGGTAGTGGTCATCATGTTCGCGTTTTTGAATTGGGGGCTCAATGCCGGGTTGGCGCGTTGGGGAGAAAAATGGGGAATCAGAGGCATCACCGACCTGGCAATTGTGCCGCTGGCGGTTCTGCTGCTATCGGCTTTTTCCTTTGTGACCACCCCGGTGGACAACACGATCACTCGCACCATGGAGTATGAAGCCGACATGTACGGCATCAATGCCAGCCAGCAACCTGATGGAGAAGCTGAAGTCGACCTGATGCTGGGCGAATATCGGAAACTGGATCCGGGGCCGATTGAGGAATTTATCTTTTTCGATCATCCCAGCGGGCGCACCCGAATCACGGCGGCAATGCGCTGGAAGGCGGAGCATCTGCCAGGTGCGCCGCTGAGCCGGTAATGGCCTGGTGTGTGGGGCGGACACTGCTGTCCGCCGCCTTTGACTTTTGACTTTTCTTGCAGTTGATTTTTCTTGTCTTTGACTTGGGGTGGCTAATCTCATCGGCCCCGAGCCATGCGCCAAGCACCCCAAAATCTAAGATCAAAGGCGGCGGACAAGAGTGTCCGCCCCACACGTTCACAGCGTGCCAAAACGGGCCACCGTCAACGGTTTTGGAGGATTTCCACAGACTTCGGCAGAGCTCGTGCCATGGCATCGGCTCAACGTAAATCTTTCCCCCTAAGGGGCAATTCCTACTCGATTACCGAAGGTTTGGGTCCAGCATTTTCAGCCACTTGAGAGTGGCAACGGGGATGCTTTACATCTCAACAGACGAAGTGGCGCGCAACGGGGCGCTCCAGAGAAAAAACTTCGGCCAGAGGTTTTCTTGAGCGCCCCTTGCATTTTCCGCAGCTCATAGCCCTCCCTCTCCCCCATTAAATTCTGCCAGTTAGAGATGCGCGTTCGCCCGGGAAGAATTTCCTCAGCCCGAACGGCGAACCTCAGGCGCTAAAGCACCAAGATGTTTCAGCGACTTAGACGGCACGACTGAAGTCGTGCCCTCCACAAACCCACGAAAACCGAGTTTCCTGCGACCTCTGAAGTCGTGCCTTTCCCAAAGCCGCGCTGCATTCGAGGATTTCTTTAGGCGAGCACCAATTGTTCGCCCAGGTCCAGTCCGGTGCGCCGTAACAAGCCTGCGATCACGGGTTCCTTGAAGCGCGACGCGTCGAACTCGACGCGGACGGTGCGCTCTGCCTCGTCGAAACCAATTCGCCGGATGCCGTAAACTTCGCGCATGCTGTCGAGCGCGCGTAGGGTGGCCTGGGTGGGTGGGGTGTGGTAGCGGTACGCCACTTCCAATTGGGTCATTTGGCTTTTCCTGGGTCAGGCAAAAGCATTACCGCAAAGTACGCCAAGGATTCGCAAAGTACGCGAAGAAAATCCCTTGGATTAGTTTGATCTGCAGCCCTGCCTGCTCTTTGAAGATACAACAATCGATTATATAAGCGAATGAATCTAATATGGTTCGCCTGAGTTTCGTAAGCCGGCGCCTGCGACTATGGATAATTCCCCTCAATCTGCAACCACGGTGAAAGATCCAGTCTGTGGAATGAAGGTGGAGCCCTCCACTGCCAAGCACACGTTCGATCACGCCGGAAAGACCTATTACTTCTGCTGCTCCCATTGCCGGGAGAAATTTCGCACCCGTCCTGAGGATTACCTGGCTCCGCGTCCGGCGGCAAGCGCTGGATTGCACATGATCAGCATAGCCCCGGCGCCGGCAGTGAAGGCGCAATCCGTCAAGAGTATGCAGGCGATGCCGGCCGCTTCCGGTGCAGCCTACGTTTGTCCGATGTGCCCGGGGGTGCGATCGGCCAAGCCGAGCGCTTGTCCGCGTTGTGGTATGGCGTTGGAGCCGGAGATGCCGGTGGCGGCGAAGCGCGTGGAATACACCTGCCCGATGCATCCGGAAATTGTGCGGCCGGGGCCGGGCAGTTGCCCGATATGCGGCATGGCGCTGGAGCCGAGCACCGTGAGCGCAAAGCAAGAAGACAATCCCGAACTGCGCGACATGACGCGCCGCTTCTGGATCAGCCTGGCGTTGACCACTCCTTTGCTCGCAGTTGCGATGGGTCACATGCTGCCCGGCATGCCAACCGAGCGACTGATGCCGGGCGGCTGGCAACCCTGGATTGAACTGGTTTTAGCCACGCCGGTTGTGCTCTGGGGCGGGGCGCCGTTTTTCCAGCGCGGTTGGACGTCCATCGTCAATCGCGCCACCAACATGTTCACGCTGATCGCGATGGGGACGGGCGTGGCGTATTTTTACAGCCTGATGGCCACTGTCTTTCCACAAATATTTCCAGCTTCGTTCCGCGAGATGGGGGGAAGGCCTCCGGTGTATTTCGAAGCGGCAGCTGCGATCACGACCCTGGTGTTGCTGGGGCAGGTGCTCGAATTGCGCGCCCGCAGCCGCACCGGCGCGGCCATTCGCGCTTTGCTGGATTTGTCGCCGAAGATGGCGCGAGTGCTGCGCGATGGCCGGGAGGAAGATGTCCCGCTCGAGCAGGTTGTGCCGGGTGACCGGCTGCGTGTGCGTCCGGGAGAGAAAGTTCCCGTGGATGGCACAGTGCTCGAAGGCAGCAGCGGCGTGGATGAATCAATGATTACCGGCGAGTCCATCCCGGTAAGCAAGGGACCGGGCAGCCGGGTGATCGGGGCGACGGTGAACGGGACCGGGTCGCTGGTGATGCGCGCCGAGCGGGTGGGAGGCGAGACCCTGCTGGCGCAGATTGTGCGCATGGTCAGCCAGGCGCAGCGCAGCCGCGCTCCCATTCAGCGCCTGGCGGACCGCGTGGCCGGCTGGTTCGTTCCCACGGTGATTGCGATTGCGATCCTGACGTTCGCGGCGTGGAGTCTGTTCGGTCCTGAGCCGCGCCTGGCACATGCTTTGATCAACGCCGTGGCAGTGCTGATCATTGCTTGTCCTTGCGCACTGGGCCTGGCGACTCCGATCGCGATCATGGTGGGGACGGGGCGCGGCGCGCACGCCGGCGTGCTGATCAAGAATGCGGAAGCGCTCGAGATCATGGAAAAAGTTGACACCCTGGTAATCGACAAGACTGGCACACTGACCGACGGCAAGCCACGCGTGGTGTCCGTTATCGCTGTGCCCGGAGGGAATGAACTTGGTCGAAATGAAAATGAACTGTTGCGCCTGGTGGCCAGCGTGGAGCAGGGAAGCGAGCATCCGCTTGGAGCGGCAGTGATCGAGGCCGCCTACAGCCGAGGGCTGGTTTTGGCGACTGGGGATGAGTTTCAATCTCACACCGGGCGGGGAGTGAGCGCCCGGGTGGAGGGCCGGAAAGTTCTAATTGGCAACGAACGATTGCTCGAAGAGAACGGAATTTCCGCGGCCGCCCTCGCGCAGAAAGCGAAAGAGCTGCGGCGCGAGGGGCAAACCGTGATCCTGATTGGTGTGGACGGACAGGCAGCGGGGCTGATCGGCATTGCGGATTCGATCAAGGCTTCAGCGGCCGAGGCTCTGCGTGATCTCAGGCGGGAGGGCTTGCGGCTGGTAATGCTGACCGGCGACAGCCGTGCTACGGCGGAAGCAGTGGCCAAGAATCTGGGCATCGAGGAATTCGAGGCGGAGGTGTTGCCCGACAAAAAATCCGAGGTAGTGCAGCGGCTACAAAAAGAAGGGCGGATCGTCGCCATGGCCGGCGACGGGATCAACGATGCGCCCGCGCTGGCGCAGGCTGATGTCGGTATCGCCATGGGCACCGGTACCGACATCGCGATGGAAAGTGGCGGCATCACCCTGGTGAAGGGGGACCTCGCAGGCATCGTGCGGGCGCGCAAGCTCAGTCAGGCGACCATGCGCAATATCCGGCAAAATCTGTTCTTCGCGTTTGTCTATAACTCGCTGGGTGTGCCGATTGCGGCGGGTGTGCTCTATCCCTTTTTTGGCCTGTTGCTGAGCCCGATTCTGGCGGCGGCCGCGATGAGCCTGAGTTCGGTTTCTGTGATTACGAATTCGCTGCGCTTGCGGAAGGCGAAGCTGTAGGAACAGCCTATGGGGTTCGAACTCTCCGAGCAACTTCCGGCCCGAGAAGCCGAAAGTGATCCAGGTCCCATGTGTAGATAGTGGGCGCGTTGGCTTTGAGTGCGCACTTGGCCAGCAGCGCGTCATAGATGGTTCCTCCCACCACTCGCTGCGCCACAGCGGAGGCAATGGCGGAGTAGTAATCCTCTTCGTCGAGAGTAATGATTGCTAGGCGCTCCCGGATTTGGTCGAGGAAGAACAGTGCCTGGTCGCCTCGCATTCGCTGTCCTCCGGGCATGCGGGTAAGGCTGGCGTAGATCTCTGCGAGGGAATGGGCGGCACAGCAGGCGTTCTTTTTGTCGGCCTTCAAGTAGGCGGCTGCGCTGGGTCGGTGGTGCTCATGTTGGACCAGAATGGCAGCGATCAGGACGGAGGTATCAAAGAAGACCTTCACTTCTTGAACTTCCCCAAGACGTGGCGGTCGCGCTCGGCACGGACCCGGCGAATGGTCTTATTTACTACTTCCGCCGAGAGAGGCACGCTGGAACCAGAGTTGAAGACCCACATTCCCTGTTTCTTGTACACCCGACCCTTACCGGGCGCGGGGCGCAGCACGATGTGATCTTCGGAGCTTTCCAGTTCGAGGGCATCGCCGGGGCTGATCTGCAGGGCGTCTCGCACCGGCTTGGGCAGGACTACGCGGCCCGCCTTGTCGATGGTCAGGGTGGTATTCATAACTGCGATTTTACCATATGAAATGCCATTTCTTATGCCATTAATAATGCCATTCTTGTGCGGAGCGGTTTGAAAGAAGGGCCCTCGCGGAACGTTTCATACGCGGTGCTATACTGCGCCGCACCATGGATAGGGCGTTGGCATGCCGAGCGGTTGTCATTGGGCATCTGGCTTTTACCGTTCCCGCGATAGGAGCGCTCCTGCTGGTGCCGTTCCTTGGCCTACGCATGCTTGGCCCCTTCTTGTTTGTGTACTACATTCTGGCCGGGGTGACTTTTGGATGGCAGTGGTACGCGGTCGCGCTCCCTGGCTGGAAAAGATGGCTAGCTCGGAACGGCGTTCAGGATGAGGAAGCGCAGCAGCTTGCGCATCGCGCTGGTTTCGCCTGGTTAGGAGAGACTAACATCGGCCGGTTTGCGCTCCATACCACCGCTGCTGCGGTGTGCGGCATTCATTTGGGCCCTTGGCTGATTAGCCGCTGCTTCATTTGGATACTCCCCTTAGCCGGATCGACCCGCCCTCCCACCGGTGACGACTACCTTCAATATTTCGAGGCGGCGAGTGTCATTCCTGCTTTCGTTGTTGGTTACGTCCTATCCCTTTACCTTCGAAGACAGGCAACATGGGCCTGGATTGTGCCCGCGGTCGTACTGGTGTACAAGCTACTCACATTTGAGGATCCGTACGCATCCGTTCTCGTTCCCCACGTTTCGACCAGATTTTCATACTTCTTTGTCATCCAACGAATCGGGCCCACTTTTGCCCCTGGCTTCGGTGGTGTTGTTCCTGTCCGTGTTGCAGAGCAGATGTTCGTGATCGCGCCTTTTTACTCTGGTCTGGCATACAGCATCGGGGCGCTTGCAGCGAGGCATAACGTATTGAAGCAATTCTTCAGACACTCTTCACGCATGCAACCAGAATCAAAAATAGACACAGACGCAGAAAACCCCTAACGATTCCAGAATCCATCGAGCGTCAATTCCAGATCGCAATTGGGCGTTCGCCACCTGAGCGCAGGTGGCACAATAGAATGCTGTGAGCGCTGAGAGTTCTTCCACACCCGCCTCGGTCCGCAAGCCCGGCATCTCGCATGCCTGGCGGGCTCTGCGGTGGCGCAATTTTCGCCTGTATTTCAGCGGCCAGACGATCTCCCTGATCGGCACCTGGATGACGCGCCTGGCGACCAGTTGGCTTGTCTATCGGCTGACGGGTTCGGCGCTCCTGCTCGGAATCGTGGGATTCTCGGGACAAATCCCCACGTTTCTGTTTGCTCCATTCGCCGGAGTATGGGTGGACCGGTTGGATCGACGCCGAGTCCTGGTAGTGACCCAGATTCTGGCTATGCTGCAGTCGCTGGCGCTGGCCGCGCTTACGTTGACCCGGCAGATCAATATTCAGGAGATCATCTGGCTCAGCGCCTTTCAGGGTCTGATCAACGCATTTGATATGCCTGCACGGCAGGCTTTTCTGGTGCAGATGGTGGAAGATAGACAAGACCTGGGAAACGCGATCGCACTGAATTCGTCGATGGTAAATCTGGCCCGGCTGGTTGGTCCTTCGCTGGCGGGAGCGGTCATTGCGCTGGCGGGAGAAGGCGCTTGCTTCCTGATCGACGGTATCAGCTACATCGCGGTGATTGCATCGTTGTTGGCCATGCGGCTGCCTTCGGTAGCCGTGAAGCCCACGGTTGACTCCATGCTCGGTCAGCTGAAAGAAGGTTGGGCCTACGTCTCCGGCTTCGCGCCGGTCCGCACCATTCTGTTGCTATTCGCCATGGTCAGCCTGATGGGCTGGCCTTTCACTGTGCTGATGCCGATTTTTGCGGGAAAGATTTTGCACGGCGGTCCCCACACGTTGGGTTTTCTGATGGGTGCAGTGGGCATAGGCGCATTGATTTCGGCGATGTCGCTTGCACTGCGAAAGACGGTGTTGGGACTAGGCAGAATGATTCCGCTCTCGACTGCGGCCCTGGGCGCGGGCCTGATCTTGTTCGGCATGTCGCGAATTTTATGGGTGTCACTAATGCTTATGCTGGTCTGCGGTTTCGGCATGATGCAGCAGATGGCGGCCAGCAACACCATCATCCAAACTATCGTGGAAGACAATAAACGCGGGCGGGTGATGAGCTTCTATGCCATGGCCTTTGTGGGCATGGCGCCTTTCGGAAGCCTGCTGGCGGGCGTGCTGGCTCATGCCATCGGCGCGCCTCGAACTGTGATGTTGAGCGGAGCGTGTTGTATCGCGGGCGCGGCCTGGTTCGCCATGCAATTGCCGACGATCCGAAAATTGATTCGACCCATCTACGTCGATTTAGGCATCCTACCTGGGGTAAACGCGGTGATTCAGGACAGCGTAGGTGGCTAAAGCCGCCCGGCTCGCACCATTCTGGCAATTGACAGTGTGCGCCCCGTATTCAACAATTGCTTCAACAATTCATTCCAACCAGCGGAGGGGCGTTTATGGCGGACGAGAGTGACGTTCACGTCGCGTCGGACAGTAGTGCGGGAAAGTGGATCCTGTTGGCGCTCGCGGTGCTATATGTCGCGGGGTCGCTATATTTCATCTTTGATTTGCGCGGGCGTATCGACAAGATGAGCAAGGACCAGGCGGCCAGCAGCATGCAGATTGCCGACCTGAGCAAGCGCATGCAGTCCGCCGAAGCCGATGACGAGACTCTGGCCCAGCAAGTGGGCATGACCAAGAAAGAAATGGCCACCCGCTCGGCGGGCCTGCTCCGCGAACAGCGTGCGGCGGAAGCCCGACTGGCGGAGCAGCAGAAGCAGCAGATCAGCGCGGTCAGCGGGGAAGTGGCGGGCGTAAAGAGCGACGTGGGCGGAGTCAAGACCGACGTGGCTTCTACCAAGGCCGACCTCGAAGCTACCAAGGCCAAGCTGCAGAGCACGATTGGCGACTTGGGAGTGCAGAGCGGCCTGATTGCCAATACCCGGGGAGACTTGGAAGTCCTCAAGCACAAGGGCGACCGCAACTACTATGAATTCACCCTAATCAAGGGGGCCAAACCCCAGCCTGTTTCCACGGTTGCGCTGCAATTGAAAAAGACGGACATGAAGAAGGGAAAGTTCACTCTCAACGTGACCTCGGACGACAAGACCATCGAGAAGAAAGATCGCAACGTCAGCGAGCCGATTCAGTTCTACAGTGGACGCGATCGCATGCTCTATGAACTCGTGGTCTGGACCGTGGACAAGAACAAAGCGACCGGATACCTGAGCACGCCGAAAGGTGCGCCGACGCCGGTCACGGCGACGCAGTAAAGAGCATGTATCCGGGTGGGCATGTTCTGATCGGCATCGCGCTGCGGACGACGCTGATTTATGCGGTCGTACTGCTGGGTATGCGGCTGAGCGGCAAGCGCGAAGTCGGACAGATGACGCCCTTCGACCTTGCCCTGCTCCTGCTACTGAGCAACGCCGTGCAGAACGCAATGACCGGTCCGGATACGTCAGTTCTGGGCGGAGTAGTCGCCGCCGCAACCCTGCTGTTGCTCAATTACCTGATTGCAGAACTCTCCGGCGGGAACCGGCGCTTCCGTAAATTGGTGCAAGGTCAGCCCAGTTTACTCGTCCACGACGGCAAGATCATCGCCGCCCACATGGCCCGGGAGCACGTCAGCCTGGATGAATTGCACCAGTCCTTGCGGGAACATGGCATTGCGGGCTTGCCCGAGGTCGCGCTCGCGGTGCTCGAAGTAGATGGTTCCATCAGTTGCCTGAAGTACGACGAGATCAAACCCACCGCCTCGACTCACCTGGCGCATCGAAAGTTCATGAAGAAGCACGAGTAGAGAAAAAACGGCCACGGATTTTCGCGGATCTTCGCGGATCAGAACCCTGAAAAAGCTTAAATCCGTTAGGATCCGTTTGAATCCGCGGCGTATTTTCCAGTCATTTACTTGGTTAGCACCAGGGGCAGCGGCTGATCGTAGGGTTGGATGACTACGCTGAGGGATTTGCGCTTGTCGAAGCCATCCTGGGTGACGGGAAAGGTCACCACGATAGTGCCTTGAGCCTGACCACCGGGAGGGATTTTCGTCTCCGGCGGTAAGGCTGCCAGGGCGTGCTCCTTCAGCGCGGGAAAAGCTTGAAAGTAACGGTCGAAGTCCATGGCGGAGGCAGCTTCGTCGCTGAGTTCGCCGCTATCGGTCGCGATCTTGCCCTTGATGTCGTGGATCCACAGCGACTTCTCGCCTGAATTGTGGACGGTAACATTGATCGCCACCATGACCATATTCTGATCTGGAACTTCGACCGCGGTGATATTGTCCACCGAGCCTCCGCCCTGGGGCTTGGCGCGTGCGAGGAAAGCGTAGATGCCGAGCAGGACGGCGGCAACGCCCAGGACGATAGCAACGATCTTGGCTGGCGGAAGATTACGTTGCGCGGTGCCGAATTCCTCAGCGATATTGATTCCTGGACCGGGGCCGAGGTCCATGGACGGAGCCGACTGCGATTCCCGGTTTGGCTCCGGGGTAGGAGCGGGCGATACTTTAGAAGAGATGTCTTCAGGCATGGCAAGCCTCGGCAGCGACAATTCTATACGCTTCTGAAGCTACCGATCGAAATCTCTTCAAATCAGAATGTAGGCGCGAGCGTCCCGCTCGTGCGGGAGGAACCTGAGAACCGCGTGGTCTCAGTGGGGGACCGGCGGCGGGTTGCGCTCGGCGAACTGCCACTGGTGCCAGTAAGGATAGATCGGCTCCTGTTGACTGGCGAGATCGAGCGCCGCGATCTGCGCCGGCGAGAGCGTCCATCCCTCCGCGGCCAGGTTTTGTCGCAACTGCTCTTCATTGCGCGCGCCGATGATGATGCTGGAGATCGTTGGCCGCTGCAGGAGCCAGTTCAGCGCAACCTGCGGCACGCTTTTTTCTGTTTCTTTGGCTACCTGCTCCAGGGCATCGACTACCTCATACAAATGCTCGTCTCCGACCTGCGGTCCCTGGTCGCTGGTCTGGTGCAGGCGACTGCTGGCGGGCAAGGGTTGGCCGCGTCGGATCTTTCCCGTCAAACGACCCCATCCCAGCGGACTCCAGATGAGCGCCCCAACGCCCTGATCAAGCGCCAGCGGCATGAGTTCCCATTCGTACTCTCTTCCCACCAGCGAATAGTAGACCTGGTGTCCGACGTAGCGCGGCCAGCCATAGCGGTCAGAAACGGCAAGAGACTTCATCAAGTGCCAGCCGGAAAAATTTGAGCAGGCGATGTAGCGCACTTTCCCGTTCTCGACCAGGTGGTTGAGTGTGCTCAGAACTTCTTCCACGGGAGTGAGCGCATCGAATCCGTGCAGGTGGTAGATGTCGATGTAGTCGGTGCCCAGGCGGCGCAGGCTGGCCTCACATGCCTGAATCAAATGATGGCGGGATGATCCCACGTCGTTCGGCGCTTTACCCAGGCGGAAGGTGGTCTTGGTCGAGAGCAGGACGTCTTGACGCCGTCCCTCGACCGCTTTGCCGAGAATCTCCTCAGAGAGGCCGTTCGAATAGACATCGGCAGTGTCGAAGAGATTGACGCCAGCTTCCAGGCAGATGGAGACGAGGCGAGTGGCTTCGGCTACATCGCTTGAGCCCCAGGCGCGAAAGAATTCGGTCCCTCCACCGAATGTGCCGGTACCAAAACTAAGTGCGGGTACTTTCAGGCCGGAACGGCCAAGCTGTCGGAATTCCATATGCAATAGATGCGACGCAGTTCGGCGCGATTCGCATTTTGTTCCGAAAAAAAGCAACGGTTATTGCTGCATTGGGGAAACGAAATCCCGGCCACACTCTTACCATGCATGCTTGATGGCCTTGACAAATTTCTGCAGCGGCAGGGTGTTCAATACGTCTTCTTTCGTGAGCCAGGCGCGGCGGGCCTGCAACACGCCAAAGCGAATCTTGTCCAGGTGAGAGGTGTGGTGGGAATCGGTATTGATCACGATCTTGACGCCGTGCTCTTTCGCCAACCTGAGATGACGATCGTTGAGGTCGAGGCGATCAGGATAGGCATTCAGTTCCATGGCCACCTTTTTCCGGGCGGCTGCCTTCAGGACGGCGTCGATGTCGAAGGCGTAGGCATCGCGGCGGAGCAACAAGCGGCCGGTGGGATGGCCGATCAGTGAAGTGTTCGGATTCTCGACTGCTTTGAGCAAACGGTCGGTCATCTCGGACGCGCTCTGGTTGAAGTGGGAGTGCACGCTGGCGATCACGATATCCATTTGTTCGAGGACGGAGTCGGAAAGATCGAGGGTCCCGTCGGCCAGGATGTCCACTTCGATGCCGGCGAAGATTCTGATGCCGTCGAGCGCATCGCTGACGGCACGAATGCGCTTGATGTGTTCGAGCGCGCGTTTATCGTCGAGGCCATTGGCGAAAGCCAGGTTCTTGGAGTGGTCGGTGATGGCCATGTACTTGTAGCCCTGCTCTTTGGCAGCAGCGGCCATTTCTTCGATGGTGTTGCGGCCGTCGGTTTCGACGGTGTGCATGTGAACGTCGCCCTGCAGATCGGCCTGGGTGAGAAGAACGGGCAAAGTGTGGGCCTCGGCAGCATCGATTTCACCCAGGTTTTCGCGCAGTTCGGGAGGAATGTAGTCGAGCTTGAGCTTGGCGTAAATTTCTTCTTCGGTCTTCCCCGCGACTGGCTTTTCGGTGTCGAGCTTGGCCAGGCTGTACTCGCTGAGGGTGTAGCCCATTTTCAGCGCGCGTTGGCGCAAGGCCACATTGTGGGCCTTGGAGCCGGTGAAATACTGCATGGCAGCGCCGAATGATCCGGGGGGAAGAAGGCGTACATCCACCTGCATGCCCCCGCGCAGCCGAAAGCTGACTTTGTTTTCGCCGCGGGCGATGATTTCCACCAGGCCCGGCAGTTTGATGACGTGCTCGATGAGCTTTTCCAGGGCAGCGCCTTCGCAACAGGCCTTGCCCGTGACCAGAATGTCCAGGTCGCCCACGGTTTCGCGTCCGCGACGCAGTGAACCGGCGGGCGTTACTTTCTCTACACCGGGATATGCGTGCAGATGGTCGATGATTTTCTGCGCCTCGCGTTCGGCGGCGTCAAGTAGGAAACGGCCGGCGATGCGGCGATAGTCCTCGATGGCCTTGAGCAGTTTCTGTTCCTGCTTTTCACCCATGCGTGGAAGCTCGCGAATCTTTCCCTCTCTAGCCAGCTTGGCCACGCCCTCGACATCGCTTACCTGATAGGCACTCCAGATCAGAGCGATAGTCTTCGGGCCCAGGCCCTGGATCTTGAGCAGGTCCAGCATCGACGGGTGATACTTCTTCAGCAATTCAGCGTGCAGCGAAAGTTTGCCCTCCTTGAACATTTCCTGCATGTTCACCAGCATGCCTTTGCCGATGCCGGGGATGGCGAGCACTCTCTTGGGTTCGTTGATCAGGTCGGCGATCTGTTGCGTTTGAGCCTCGATGGCTTCGGCGGCGTTACGGTAAGAACGGATGCGGAAGGAATCCTGGCCGTCGATTTCCAGCAGGTCGGCGGTTTCGTACAGAATGCCGGCGATGGCTTTGTTGTCCATTGTGATAAAGATTAAACAAGTTGGGGCTGGAGGGGAAGGTCGAGGGCGATTGAGACGGGTTGCCTATTGGGGCTGACGAGAGCCAGATGCCCTCGCGACGGCCGACGGAACGTCGGCGCTACCCAAAGCGCTCTCGGACAACGGTAGGAATCCGGAGAGTGCCTGGCTGATTATGAGAAAGCTTACGATGCTTTTGTGACGTTGGCGGCTTGCGGGCCTTTCTGTCCCTGGGTAACCTCAAACTCGACTTGGTCGCCTTCTTGAAGACTCTTGTAGCCCTCCGAGGTGATCGCGCTGTAGTGCACAAACACGTCGGGGCTGCCATCGTCGCGTCCGATAAAACCGTAGCCCTTGGCGTTGTTAAACCACTTAACCGTACCTTTCAAACGTTCCACGTACGCCCCCTCGGGCACGTACTCTTGCAATGCGAGGCCGTACCCCCAGCAATTGAGGCAATTGTGCTGCTAGCGGGGAGTGCTGTCAAGAGATTGCGGCAAAGACAAGGCGCTATCGGTGCGGCTTTGAACCCGCCTGCGACTGGTTCAGCCAGAGCAGGCCGGCAATGGTTTTGGCATCCTTGATCGTGCCCCGCATGACCATGCGGACGGCGGCTGAGAGGGGCACCATTCTAATGTGGATGACCTCATCCGCTTCCGGCTGGGCCGGACCGGGACGCAGGCCACGGGCGAGAAACAGATTCATGGTCTCGGCCAAAAAGCCCGGGCTGGCGTAGAAGCACAGAATGCGTCGCCAGCGCGACGCGGTGTAGCCGGTCTCCTCCAGCAGTTCACGTTTGGCGGCGGTTAAATCATTTTCGCCTTTATCAATGCGTCCAGCGGGCAGCTCCCACAAGAGTTGGCGGGCCGCGTGCCGGTACTGGCGCTCGAGCAGGATGCGAGGCTCGGAGCGGCTGTCTTCAACCGCGAGGATCACTACCGATCCGGAGTGACGCACAATGTCGCGGCGAGTGCGCACTCCGCTGGGCTCGAGAACGTGGTCCTCGGTGACTCGAAAGGCGGGTCCGTGATAGACCTCGCGCGAGGAGAGCACGCGGGCCTTGGTGGTTTTCTTACGGTCTTTAGGCATGGGAAATACTATAAAGCAGGGGGGCGTAGCACCAGAATGCAGATGAATCGTGGGTTTCGTAATGCCGCCGTCCCGGGCGGCTGTCCGGCGCTACAAGCCCTTGTGCCGCGAGGCGAAGTGCTATGCTGCGGCGATGGCAGTCAAACCGCGCATTGCGATCATCGGGCCGGGACGGCTGGGGAGCGCGCTGGCGCTGGAACTCCGGCGGGCGGAATATCGCGTCAGCGCAATTATCTCCGGAAGAAGCGTTGCATCTCGCCGGCAAGGCCAGGTGCTCGCCCGGCAGGTGCACGCCCGGTGGACGGCGGAGGGTGCGCCTTTTGATGCCGATCTGGTCTGGTTCTGTGTCCCTGACCGCGAGATTGCGCGGGCGGCGCGGCAGCTTGCAGACGTGGTCGAGTGGAAGGGCAGAATCGCGCTGCATTCGAGCGGAGCCCTCGCGAGTGATGAACTGCGGTTGCTGCGGCGTCGCGGCGCGGCCGTGGCTTCGGTACATCCGCTGATGACCTTTGTGCGAGGGGCGGTTCCTTCGCTTAAAGGCGTGCCTTTCGGGCTGGAGGGCGACCCGGCAGCCTTGCGGGTCGCGCACAGGATTGTACGCGATCTGGGCGCGGAAGCATTCTCTGTTTCCAAGCGCAAGAAGCTGGCCTACCACGCGTGGGGAGCGTTCACCTCGCCTCTGCTGATTGCCTTGCTGGTGACGGGAGAAAAAGTAGCGCGCGCTGCCGGGGTTTCGAGCGCTGAGGCCCGCAGGAAGATGGTGCCAATTCTGCGCCAGACCCTGGCCAACTACGCGAAGCTTGGTCCGGCAGGAGCGTTCAGCGGGCCGATTGTGCGCGGGGATGCGCAGGTCGTGCGAAAGCATGTGACGGAGTTGAAGAAGATCCCAGGGGCGGGAGAAGTTTACGCCGCGCTGGCGCGAGCGGCGTTGCGGCATCTGCCGGCGGGGAATCGGAAAGAACTGGAAAGGCTGTTGAGGAAATGACGACACCTTTGTGCAGATTATAGGGGTCCTTCGACTTCGCTCGGGGCAGGCTCTTCGACTTCGCAACTTCTTCGCGAAGCGAAGAAGTTGCTACGCTCAGGATGACACGGGATTGTTTCAGGTCAGCATGAGTCTATCGATTTTTCTGGCGCGGCCGGTTTGCTCATCGCAATCGACCACTACGGCGCAGAGGCGTACGTCGCCGGTGGCGGCCTCGAAGCGTGCGGGCATGTTGTTGAGGAAGCGGGCGATGATCATTTCCTTCTGCACTCCGATGACGCTGTCATACGGTCCAGTCATACCCACATCGGTGATGTAGGCCGTGCCGCCCGGCATGACTCGTTGGTCTGCGGTCGGAATGTGAGTGTGGGTGCCGACGACGGCTGTGACCCGGCCATCCAGATACCATCCCAGGGCAAGTTTTTCTGACGTAGCCTCGGCGTGCACATCGACGAAAATCACTTTGGCCCTGATCTCCTTCAATAGTTGGTCGGCGACGCGGAATGGGTCATCGTTGGCGGCCATGAAAACGCGTCCCTGCAGATTGATCACGGCATAGGGGACATCGTTCCTGCGGCCCTCGTACACGCCCCAGCCGGGCATGCCGGGCGCATAATTTGCCGGACGCAGCAGGCGCCGGGCGGGGCTGTGTTGGTTGCCGTCGGCGCTTTGAAAGTAGTCAATGATTTCCCGCTTGTCCCAGATGTGGTTGCCGGTGGTGATGACATCGATGCCCAGGTCGAACAGGTCTTCCGCCAGCGCTCCCGTGATACCGAAACCGCCGGCGGCGTTTTCTCCATTGGCGATGACGAGATCAACGGCGTGCTCCTTCACCAGTCCGGGCAGACGGTCCTTGACGATGTTGCGCCCGGGCCGGCCAAAAATGTCGCCTATGAAGAGAATG
Organism: Terriglobia bacterium; assembly: GCA_020073395.1. Classification (GTDB taxonomy): domain Bacteria; phylum Acidobacteriota; class Terriglobia; order Terriglobales; family Acidobacteriaceae; genus JAIQFF01. The sequence continues at coordinate 2,615 of JAIQFF010000100.1, read as the reverse complement.
TTCATGCTGGAAGATTATGTTTCGATGGTAACACGCGAAAAACCGTCGTTGGTTGTTGGCCGTTGGTCGTTGGCTATTGCCGACGACTACCGACTCTCCAGTTCCGCCGTTTTCAGAAAATCGTAATTGCCGGAGGGGTTCAGCGTCAGGTTGCGTACTCGCCGGGAGTGCACCAGCACATTATCGAAATACCAGAGATTGATGTAAGGCAGTTCGTCGGCCAGGGTGCGTTGGATTTCTGCGTACACCTGTTTGCGAGTGTTCTGGTCGAGTTCGTGACGGGCCTGATCGATCAGCGCATCAACCCGTGGATCGGCGAAGTATCCGCGGTTGGCGCCGTTGGGCGGGAACTTGGAGGAGTGAAAGACATACTCGAAGATGTCCGGGTCTTCGTTTCCGCCGATCCAGCGCAGGGAATAGACCTGGAAAAGGCCGTGGGTCACGTCGGAAAAGAAAGTCGCAAATTCGAAAGTGCGAATATCGAGCGCGATTCCCACCTGGCGCAGTTGCTGTTGCAGCACAGCCGCCATCAGGCGCGTGCTCTCTTCGGTGGAAGACTTCATGGTCAGGTGGAAGCGGACGCCGTTTACTTCGGGATATCCCGCCTGCTCGAGCAACTGGCGGGCGCGAGCGGGATCATAATCATAGGCCGGCACGTCGCCGTTGTAGGCCCAGCTCTCCGGCGGCAGAACGCTGTTGGCGGGCCGGGCAAAACCGCGCATCAGATATTCGATGAACATGCGGCGGTCGATGGCGTAAGCCAGGGCCTGCCGCACACGTTAATCCCTGAGAATGGGATCACGCAGATTAAAAGCCAGGTAGCCCAGTATGGTGCCGGGGGCGCGGAGAACGGAGAGATTGGGCTCGCCTTCAAGGCTCAAGACCGTGTCTGCGGGTAGCGCGTTAATGGCGATGTCGGCGCTACCCTTGCGCAGTTCCAGCGCGCGCGTGGTGGTGTCGGGCACGACCATAAACCGAACATTTGCGAGATGCGCTTTATCTCCCCAGTATTCGTCGTTGCGAGCCAGCACGACTTCCTTGTCCGGCTCCGCCCGGATGAAGCGGAATGGTCCCGATCCAATGGGATGGCGGCTGACTTCGTCGCCGCTGCCGTAGGGCACAATGCCGATGGCGCCGTCGGAAAGATTCCATAGCAGAGAGGCAAAAGGCTCTTTGAGGTGGAAGGTTACGGTGTAGTCATCAGTCGCATCGATGTGGTCGACGAGGTGGTAGGTGGCGGCCTTGGTACTGCGGACTTTGCCTTGCAGTAAGGAATCGAAAGTCCATTTCACGTCGCGCGCGGTCAGGGGGCGGCCATCGTGAAACTTTACGCCGTGATGCAGGTGAAAGGTATAGGTCAGGGGATCGGGAATTTCCCATCGTTCTGCCAAGCCGGGCGCGACGTTGAAGTGGGTGTCACGGGTGAGCAGGTCGTCGAAAATGAGATCGTCAATGCGCTCGGATTGCGCTTCCAGGCCGACACGGGGGTCGAGGTTGGTGGGACTGCTTTCGATGATCATCACCAGGGTGTTGGGGTCGGGCTTGCCGGCGCAGGAGAGGGTGAGGGTGAGGCAGGCGACGCAGACTAGGACTCGGAAGATTTTCAGCGAAGTCGAAGGCAAGCACAAGGTCCCTCGACTTGTTTTGGCGCGCGAGCGCGCCTCCATCTTCGCTCGGGATGACAATTCTTCTTGCTTTCCCTTATGCATACGAGATTTTTCCCAGGATCGCCGACCGCCTGGCTCCGGTGGCCGATGGAATATTCGACGGGCGCCGGTTCCAGGTTTCGTAGGCCATGAGGGCGAAGGCGGCGGCTTCCTTGGCTGCGGATGGCAGTCCGAATTCGTCGGAGGCGCGAACGGTGAGATGCAGTGGCCGAAGTTCGTTGGCGAGCATGGCTAGCAAGGTGGGATTGTTGGCGCCACCGCCGGAAACGACGAACTCTCGAAACCTTCCGCGACGTGGCAGCACGAAGCGGCGTATGGCATGGGCGATCGAACGCGCGGTCAGGGCGGTGGCCGTGGCGATTACATCTGGCTTGCTGGCGCGTCCGCAACGCTTGATGAAATACTGTGCGAATTCGCGTCCAAACTCTTCGCGGCCTGCGGTTTTGGGTGGCTTGCGGTGGAAAAATCGCAGGCCTAGCACTTCTGCGACCACGGGATCGAGAACGGCGCCCGAGGCTGCGATTCGGCCATCGCGATCATAGGGGCGACCATAGAGTCGATCGGTCACGGCGTCGATCACCATGTTGCCCGGGCCCGTGTCGAACGCCGTAACCTGTTTGGCGGACGCACCCGCCGGAATCGCGGTGAGATTTGCAATGCCGCCTATGTTTTGCACGATGCGGCCGATTTTCTGGTCGCGATAGAGCAGATAGTCGAGGAAGGGAACGAGCGGGGCACCTTTGCCTCCCGCGGCCATGTCGGCGGGGCGGAAATCAGAGACGACTGGGACGCCGACGCGGGCGGCGAGCACCGCGCCTTCTCCAGTCTGCCATGTGACGGCTAATTTTCGGCCTAGAAAAAGCGCAGACTCGCCCTGGTGATAGAGAGTCTGGCCATGGCAACCGATGAGTTCTACTTTCGTGTGGAAACGGCGTTGGGTGGCGAGCA
>JAIQFF010000099.1 GCA_020073395.1 Terriglobia bacterium | reverse complement strand
CCAATTCGCACTTGCCCGCGTGCTGGCTGCACTTTCTGGTGTGCCCGCGGCGATATCTGGCAGTGTTGCCCTCGCAGGCGCGTCCCAGCTTGTTCGGTAGCGACTAGTTCTCCCATCCTCCCAAATAATGTGGCTTAAGGGCTGAATCCGCCTTTTTCGGTGCGACCGCCCGCTGGCTGACGACCGAAGACCGACGACTGACGACTGCTTTCGGAGGATCCAATGACCACCAAGACTCTTGCAGGACCCAAAATCAAGACCGCTCTGCCCGGCCCCAATGCCAAGCGCATTCTCGCGGGCGACGAGAAGTACCTTTCTCCGTCTTACACCCGCTCCTACCCGCTGGTGGCCAAGCAGGGCCGGGGCATCGTGGTAACGGACGTGGATGGCAACGAGTTTTTCGATTTCTCCGCCGGCATCGCCGTGACCTCGACCGGACACTGCCATCCCGATGTCGTCGCCGCCATCCAGAAACAGGCGGGCGAGTTGATCCACATGTCGGGCACGGATTTCTACTACGAGAGCATGATCACGCTGGCGGAGCGACTGTCGAAAATCGCGCCCATGCCGGGACCGCACCGGGTTTACTACGGCAACTCCGGCGCGGAAGCGGTTGAAGCCGCGCTCAAACTGGCCCGCTACCACACCAAGCGGCAGAATGTGATTGCCTTCTTCGGCGCGTTTCATGGCCGCACCATGGGCGCACTCTCGCTGACCGCGTCGAAGCCGCAGCAGAAGCGCCGTTTCGGTCCGGGGGTTCCGGGCGTAACTCACGTGCGCTATCCCGACGTTTACCGCGGCTGCGAAGGCGGCGCGCAAGATGCCGAGGCCTTCGCGCTCGGCTGTGCGCGCTTCATTGAAGACAAGCTGTTCAAGACGACTCTGGCCCCCGAAGAAGTGGCAGCCATTTTCGTCGAACCGGTACAGGGCGAGGGCGGATACGTAATCGCGCCCACCGTATTCATGAAAGAATTGCGCCGCATTTGCGACAAGTACGGAATTCTGCTGGTGGCGGATGAAGTCCAGAGCGGGGCCGGACGCACCGGCAAGTGGTGGGCCATCGAGCACACCGGAGTGCAGCCCGACATCGTCTGCATGGCCAAGGGCATCGCTTCCGGCATGCCGCTGGGCGTAATGATGAGCCGGGCTGACGTCATGGACTGGGTCCCGGGCTCGCACGCTTCGACTTTCGGCGGCAATCCCGTCTGCATCGCGGCCGCATTGGCCACGCTGGACGTCATCGAGAAGGAAGGTTTGCTGGCGAACTCCACCGAAGTGGGCAACCACATGCTGAAGCGCATGGCGGATTGGCCGCGCAAACACAAACTGGTGGGCGATGTGCGGGGCCGCGGCTTGATGGTCGGCGTTGAAATCGTCAAGGACAAAAAGACGAAGGAGTATGGCGTCGCCGAACGGGACCGCATCATCGAGCTGGCTTTCGAGCGCGGGCTGCTGTTCCTGGGCTGCGGTCCGAGCACCATCCGCATCGCGCCGCCCCTGGTGGTCAGCCAAGACGAAGCCGACGTCGCAATCGATGTGCTCGACGAATGCATCGCGCTGACCGGTAGGTGAGTTTGTGTGGCGCGGGCGTCCCCGCCCGCGGCCTTTGACGTTGGTTTTGGCAGCTCTCGCCAATCGGCGCACACCACTGACCAGAGCCAAACATCTTGCGGGAAGCGTTTTCGGAAAAAAAGCGAGCGCATTGCCGCTGGACACCGTCTCGCGGGCGAGGGCGCCCGCACCACACTTTTCGTATTTGAGGACTTGTTTATGAACACTGGAACCATCGAATTCATCTACATCGCTCCCGCCGCCACTGCGCCCACGCTTGCGGTGAAGGAGGCCATTGCCATTCCGGGTTCCGGGCTGGAAGGAGACCGCTACGCTCTGGGCCAGGGGACATTTTCCAAGCCTGAACCGGATTTCGAACTGACGCTCATCGAAGCCGAAGCGATCGAAGCCCTCAAGCGCGACTATAAAGTGGAACTCGCGCCCGGTGAGGCCCGGCGCAACCTGGTTACACGTGGCATCGCACTCAATCATCTGGCGGGACGGGATTTCCAGATTGGTGAAGTAAGGGTCCGCGGCATTCGTCTGTGCGAGCCTTGTGATCACCTGCAACGGCTGGCGGGACGCGAGTTAATCAAGGGGCTTCGGCATCGCGGCGGACTGCGGGCGCAAATTCTGACGCGCGGCGCGATCCGGGTCGGCGATTTGGTCAGCGCTCATAAGGACTAGCACTTGTGGGTTTGTCCTTGACACCACAACTTGGTGGAGCGAAACTCCGAGTTAGAGATCTCTCTCTAAATTTTTGAATGGATCACTACTCCATCCTGGACAACAACCAGGCAGGGTTGGAACCTGCCCCGCCGAATCTCGTCCCCTCAAATCCTGATCGTTCAAGCACGCCGCCAAGAGTACAGACGGCGCCGCTCGGACCGGCCGTGCGCGAGGCTTTGCGCTTTCCCGGTGAGGACGGCGGCAAGTCACTGAGCGAGATGGCCCAGCGGGACCTGGATGCCACGCTGCAGTTGCTGGCGGAGCGGGCACAATATATTACCGGGGCGTCTGGAGCGGCGATCGCCCTGCGCGAGGGTGAAAGCATGGTGTGCTGTGCCAGCGCCGGGCCTTCGGCACCGGAACTGGGAGCGCACCTGCAGATCGATTCCGGGCTGTCGGCAGAGAGTGTGCGGACCCGGAAGATCCTGATCTGCGAAGACGCAGCAAATGATCCGCGGGTGAACCGCGAGAGTTGCCGGACTTTCGGCATCGCATCAGTCGTGGTGATGCCCCTGGTACGCGGAGAGGAAGTCTATGGCGTCTTCGAGTTGCTCTCCGGACGGCCGCACGCTTTTGAAGACCGGGACTATGTAGCTCTAAACCGCCTGGCTGAGATGATCCAAACCGCAGTGGAGCATGCCGAGGCGGCAAGGCGCGCTGAGAAGGAACTGGGACAAGCGGGGAATGCACAACCGGTGATTGTGAGCGCGTTGACGGCCGAGACTGGAACGGCAGAGTTTTTGGCCGACGCGCCTAGCCATGTTGTCAAAACAAGTTCTGAAGCGTTGGCGTCAGAGACAGAGATCAAGGCCAGGCCCGCGATGGTGGCAGGGGAGCACGATGCAGCCCCGGTGTTCGCGGTGAGTTCGGCGGTGGTCGAGATGCCTGTGCGGGTCACGAACGCTCAGGAACATCAGGCAGAGGCAGATCTATCCAGCCCGATTACCACCATCGCGTTCGGCAATCTCCGGCGATGTGAAGCTTGCGGCTTTCCCGTATCCGAGGGCCGGAGGCTATGCCTGGATTGCGAAGCCGCAACCCCGGGCGCGGTCGCGACTGCCGATCCTACTCAAGACATGTTTGCTGAACTGTCCGATTCCAACCCCAGCTGGGTACGCTCACACGTGTATCTGATCGCGACCGCGCTGATCGCCGTGGCTACGATCGCCTTGCTGGTTTGGCGGCTGTAGATAACTGGGCAAGTGTGACGCGGGCACCCCCGCCCGCGCCGACCGAACCGCAAAGTCAAAAGCAACGGGTGAGGGCGCCCGCTCCCCACAGAAGCGCGTTCCCCTACGTCCTCCTAACGGCCCACAATCTTGCTTTTCAACGGAGCGATGGCACCCACTACCTCCCCCTGTTCCCGGGCCGGTACTTTGAACTTGTTCAGCGTGTCGCCCAGGGCCTTGACGGCAATGGTCCAGTCGTCTTCGGTAATGTTCAGGCCGGTGTGTGCTGTTTCCATATCGCGTCCGGTGTATTTGCAGGGGCCGCCCGTGGCTACGCACAGGAAGTCCACTACATGCTGGCGAACACGGGTCTTGGAATCGGTGCTCAGGCCGACGAAGAAGCGGCCCTCTTTGGGGTCCGTGGCCAGGCGGCCGAGAAAGTCGTCGGTGACCGCGGCCAGGGCATCGTAGCCTCCCAGGCGCTTGTAGAGCGAGTCCTGGGCAGCGGCTTGAGGCGCGGCTGGAGGCAGAGGAGTTGCGAAATTGTTCAATACGCTGGCCGGGATGAAGGCCAGCATCAGCACCACCAACAGGGAATGCCGGAATGTTCTTGGCATGGCGGATAGTCTCCTTCAGAAATGTGATTTCTTGGGTCCCACATCAAATACGAGTGGAAACAGATTCCGGATTTAGAGGATTGTTGTCAGCCGGGGCGTGTGGTGCGGGCGCCCTCGCCCGCGAATCTGGAAGCCCAAAGCAAGGTCAGAAGTCAAAATCAAAGTCAAAATCAGAGTCAAAGTCAAAGGCGGCGGGCAGGAGTGCCCGCCCCACACAGGCAATGCTACCCGACCTCGACTAAACCATAAGTCTTCTGCCAGTGGGTGCGCATGTGGCGCAGGGCGCGATCGATTTCTTCTTTCGATACTTCCTGGTTGGGGCCGGCCAGTACGGCTGCTGCTTCGCGCTTGGCCGCTTCCAACAGCTGGCGGTCGCGGATCAGATTGGCTACCTGGAAGCTGGGCATGCCGGCCTGCCGGGTGCCGAAGAACTCGCCTGGGCCGCGCAGTTCGAGATCGAGTTCGGCAATCTGGAAACCGTCGGTGGTGCGGACCATGGCGTCGAGGCGGCGTTCGCCGTCCTCTGAAATCTTTCCCCCGGTCATGAGAATACAGAAGGATTTTGCAGCGCCGCGGCCGATGCGTCCGCGCAACTGGTGTAGCTGGGCGAGCCCAAAGCGCTCGGCATGCTCGATCACCATCACCGTGGCGTTGGCGACGTCGACTCCAACCTCAATCACCGTAGTCGAAACCAAAATATCCACCTCGCCCTTTTGGAACCGCCGCATGACGTCTTCCTTCTGGTCGGCGCCCATGCGCCCATGCAGAAGATCGACCCGCAATCCGGGAAAAATCTTTTTGCTGAGCTCTTTGTGCATTTTGAGGGCGGCCTTAAGTTCGTTCTCTTCGTTCTCCTCGATCACCGGATAGACGACATAGGCCTGATGACCGGCGGCGACCTGTTTGCCCACGAATTGCCAGACTTCATCGGCCCGGTCATCGGAGACGCGGCGGGTGACGATGGGCGTGCGGCCGGGCGGCATTTCATCGAGAATGCTGATGTCGAGATCGCCGTAGAGAGTCAGGGCGAGGGTGCGCGGGATGGGAGTGGCGGTCATGACCAGGACGTCGGGCTCGCCAAGAGCTGCCGAGCTTCCCTCGGCTGAACGGCTAGGGACAGCCGGCCCTACGTGGCCGTTGCCGGATCCTTCGTCTCCGGATTTCTTCATCAGCTTAAAGCGTTGCATCACTCCGAAGCGGTGTTGTTCGTCAACGATCACCAGCCCGAGTTTAGCGAACTCGACTTTTTGTTCGATCAGTGCGTGGGTTCCGATGACCAGCTGCGCGTTACCCTGGGCGATGTGGCGGCGGATTTCGCGCTTGCGGTCTTCTTCCACTGAGCCGGTCAGAAGCACGATCCGGTACCCAGCATTCTCCAGGATTCGCCGGGCAGAAAAATAATGCTGCTGGGCCAGGATTTCCGTGGGCGCCATGAGCGCGACTTGGTGTCCGCTTTCCATCGCGATGATGGCAGCCTCGAAGGCCACGATGGTCTTGCCCGATCCGACATCGCCCTGCAGCAGGCGTCGCATGGGGACAGGTTTCCCCATGTCGGAGGCGATCTCCTTGAGCACCCGCTTCTGCGCGGCTGTGGGATGGAAGGGCAGAATCTTTTTGATTGCTTCCCGCGCCCGGTTGTCCAGGCTGAAGGCGATTCCGGTTTGTGCCTTCTGCTGGCGGCGTTTGAGCTCGAGTCCCAACTCCAGGAAAAAAAGTTCCTCAAAGATCAGCCGGATGTGGGCTGGAGTACGCGAGGCTTGCAGGTCCTTAAAACTCTCGCCCGGATCCGGCCAGTGGACCTGCCGCAGCGCATCCTGCGGCGAGATCAGGCTCAGGTGGCGGCGTACGGCGGCCGGAACCGGGTCCGAAAGCTGAGGGGAGAGATTCTCCAGAAGGCCGTGGATCACGCGGCGAAACCAGCGCGGCGTCAGGCGGCCCTGACCGGTGGACTCGTATATGGGGACGATGCGGCCGACCTCGAGCGAGGAGGCAGCCTTCTGTTCTCCCGCTTCGGCTTCGTCGGAGGAGTCGCCGAGAATTTCAAACTGCGGCTGCACCAGTTGCAATTCCCCGCCGCCACGCTCTTCCTCCACCTTGCCGTAGAGAGCCACCAGTTGTCCGGGCTTGAAACGGTCGCGCAGATAAGTAGCATTGAACCAGATGCATTTCAGACGGTTCCTGCCTTGCCCAGCCGTCATCTGAAAAATGGGCATGCGGCGGGTGCGGAACAGGCCCGAGGTGCGGACTTCCGCGATGACCGTAGCCATCTCTCCCACGCGCAATTCAGAAATTCCGCGCGGGTTCAGGCGATCTTCGTAGCGAAAGGGCAAGTAATGAAGCAAATCGTCGACCGTATGGATGCCCTTGGCGCCCAGCACCTCGGCCAGGCGAGGGCCGATGCCCTTTACGTATTGGACCGAGGTGGAAAGCTCCAGCATCTTAGCGATGTTAGCAGGGCGGCAGCATTTAGCATTTGGCACCTGGCAATTAGCCAGCGGGCCGTCGCTGCACACCGAGGCGACTGAGAGCTACCTCAGGCGCTTCAAGCGGGACAGACTCTGCCGAGACTCGGCGGCACGACTAAACTCGAGCCCTTCCCGCTTCGTCGCGAGCTAATACTTGTTGGCACAGGCTCTGGAAGGTCGTGCCTTCAGAGGCGCAGTGTTAAGAGAGAATCGCCCAATACCTCAGTCACCGGTGTCTAAACATTGTTGAGAACCTTCGTCCACTCCCTGATCGCCGTGCTGGCCGGAAATGCGGCTTATTTTCTGCTGATGCCCTTCCTGCCGCCACCAGCCCGGCATGTACCTTTCCGGACTGACCTGGGGTTGGCAGTGGATGCCTGGTTCTGCCTGGCCGCTCTTGGCGTCGTCAAGTTTTTCAGTAGGCGAAGGCACCAGTCTAGGCCGAACAAGCAGTGAAGTTTCCAGCTATTCCCCACGTTACTTTCGGAACCTCAATCCGGCCCCGGCGCGGGTTACAATCCGGCTGGTCCCATGCAGAAAATCGCCATCCTTTACGACGCCAGCCATGCGGTGCTCTCCACCTTTGATCTGGATGAAGTGCTGCAGCGCATCCTGGTTATTGCGCGCGACTATTTCCACCTGCAGAACGTCGCTATCTTGCTGCTGGATAAGGAAACAAACCAGCTTTGTACAAGGTCCCAGATTGGCGGCGAGCCGGGATTTGACAATGTCCGGGTGAGTATCGGGACGGGGTTGATCGGCACCGCCGCGCAAAAGAAGCGTCCCCTGTACGTGCCCGATTTCAGCAAAGAAACGCACTACCAGCCGTGGGGAAAGAAGACTCGTTCGGAACTGGCCATACCGCTCATGGTACGGGACGAAATGGTGGGCGTACTGGACTGCCAGAGCGAAAACCCGGACCACTTTGATTCCGAAACCGTGGACTTGCTGACCTTGTTCTCCACCCAGGCCTCGATGGCCTTGCAAAATGCCCGCCTGTATTCGCTGGAACGCCGGCGGGCCTCTCAATTGGAAGCTATCAATGCGGTCGCCCGGGAAACCACGGTCGTGCTGGACGTGAAGGAACTGCTGGCAAAAGCCTGCCGGAAGATTCGGCAAGCATTCGACGTTTCTCACGTCTCGATGCTAGTCAAGGAAGACGAGGACCTGACGTTGCAGGCGCACTACGGCAACCTGACGTTGCGTATCCCGGAAGGCGGAAAGGTGCCGGCGGGAGCGGGTTTGTGGGGGCGGGCGCTGCGCGAGAGCAAGACCGTGATCGAGAACGAAGCGAAGGCGGACCCGGATTGCGTCGGCATTTATCTCGAATCGGCTTCCCGGATGTGCATTCCTCTGGTTTCCTTCGGCCAGACGCTGGGCGTCCTGGTCCTGGACAGCTCCCGGCCGGGCTCCTTCCTGGTCAGCGATATTCAGTCGCTCGAATCCGTAGCCGACATCTGCGCCACGGCGATCCAGAATGCTCACTACGTGGAGCGGGTCAAGCATCTGGCCTATTTGGACGGTCTCACGGGAATCTTCAACCGCCGTTACTTCGAACTGCGGATCCAGGAGGAACTGGAAAGGTCCCGCCGGTTCAATTCCGGCATGGCAGTCATCATGGTCGATATCGACCAGTTCAAGAGACTGAACGATGAATTTGGGCATTTGCTGGGCGATGAAGTGCTGCGCCAGGTTTCCTCGATCTTTTCCCAGCAGCTCAGGAAAATCGATGTCGTCTGCCGCTACGGAGGAGAGGAGTTCGCCATCCTGCTCTCACAAACCAGCCAGCAGCACGCCCTGGGCGTGGCCGAGAAGCTCCGGCGAATGGTAGATAGCTGGCAATTTCCCGGAGTGTCGCGCTCGGTCACCATCAGCGCCGGAGTGGCCACCTGCCCCGATCATGGCAACACTCGCGAAGACCTGGTAAGAGCGGCTGATGCCGGACTGTATGCCGCGAAACAAGCGGGAAGAAACTGCGTGCGGGAAGCGTCACCCGTTATGTGTGGGTCGGACACTCCTGTCCGACGCTCTTGACTTTGCTTTTAGGCACTTGATCTTGCTGTTAGGCAGTGGAAGCAAGCCGGAAAACACAAGAAATCACAGCAAGAAAATCGCGGCAAGAAAAATCACAGCAAGAAAAATTCACAAACAAAGACAACTTCAACGGCGTTGGACAAGAGTGTCCGACCCACACTCCGTGGCGCTAGATATCGGCCTCGGGTTGCCAGAGCTTCTGGTTCTGCTGGAGTTCCAGTTCCTGGTCCTTGAGTTCGCGTTCCAGTTCGCGCATTTCCTGTTTCAGCTCTTCCTGGTGGTTGCGCAATTCTTGGGTGGCTTCTTCCACACTGGGTCTTATGACACGGACGGCGCGCTCGATTTCGGGCTTCAGATGAGCGATTTCGGATTGGACCTCGCTCAGATCAATCACGGCTTCAGCGTCGGGTTCAGGGGCTTCAAGGCTCTCGTCCATGTCGAGAAGTTCCGACTGGTTGCGGTCAGGCACGGTCAGGGTGAGGTTCTGTTCCTTCCGTTCGCGAATGATGCTGACGGTGACGGCGTTGCCCTTGCGCCCGCGGATGGCATGAGTAAAATCACCGCTGTCGCTGATGGATTCTCCGTTGACTTTCACAATCACATCGCCGGCCCGGAACCCGGCTTGCTCGGCGCGGCTGCCTTTTTCGACAGAGCGCACCAGCACTCCCTTCCCATCCTTCGTGCCGAAGAAGTCTCCCAGCTGGGGAGTGAGGTTTTCCACCATCAGCCCGCTGCGCGCCGAAGAGTGCACGACTACGATGGAGACCGGCATATCCATCTCAGGGACAAACGGAGTCGCGGGTATCGCAGGCATGGCAGGTATCGGAGGAATTGCCGGCATGGTGAAGCTGAACGCCTTGCCCGGCCCCGCCATGGCGAAGGTCTTTTTTCGGTCCGCCAGTTGCGTCTTGAGAGTCAGGGGCTGGCCATCGCGGCTGATTCCGAGGTTCACCGTGCGTCCCGGAGGAATCTCGCGGATCATGCGACGCAACTGCTCCACGCTTTCCACCTGGTTGCCGTTGAGGCTGAGGATCACGTCGTGCTCTTTGATTCCAGCCTTGCCGGCAGGAGCATCCTGATCGACGAGGGTGACTTCGACGCCGTGTTCTTCCTTCAGTTTCAGATCGGCCAGACGGTCCGCCGTGACGTCGCGAGTGTCAACCCCCAGATATGATCCGCCGCCGAAGTCTTCGCTGGAGTATCCGAAGGCCTCGCTGAAGGGTTCCTGCGAACACAGCTGCCCGCCATTCGCGACGGCCGCGAACATCGGCAAAATCATCAGTGCAAGGATCGATCTACGCATGTTCGTCCCCTTTTCCAGACTCAGCGACTGGCGAGAAAGGTGATGTCTCCGGTGGTAGTCCGCACTTTCAGCGTCGGGCCACCTCCGTTCAAGCTACCTTCGGCGGTGGCGGTGCCCGGACCCCACTCGCCTCCTTCAGTGGTTACTCGAATCTCGGAAAAATCAGAGCGGATGCGATGGCCGTTCGCCAGTTCGATGGACGCCCGAATACTGATACCCAGGTTGGGTGCCAGGTAAACCGTAATGTCTCCGGCGGAAGTTTCCAGTACCGAATCCGTGCGGTCAGTTCCGGAGATGAACTTGGCCACGATACCGCCGGCCCCGGTTTCGGCCCGGGCCGCGGGTACGCCGTTGAGGGTAATGCTGCCGCCTCCGGTTTCAGCGCGCACCGCCCCGGTGGCCGAGTTCAGGCGGATGCTTCCGCCCCCGGTTTCAATCTCCGCCGGGCCCGCGATCTCACCCAATTCGATGCTGCCGCCTCCGGTCGTGACTTTCAGGGATCCGGAGCAACGGTGCACCTCAATCCTTCCGCCCCCGGTTTCAAGCACGGCGCCCTGCATACCAGAGACCACCACCACGCTGCCGCCGCCGGTCTCGGCGTTGATCTTGCCCTTGGCGGAATCCACCTTGATGCTGCCGCCGCCGGTGCGTAGTGTAAGTTCTCCGCCGACCGTGCCTACGTCGATGTTGCCGCCTCCGGTTTCTACGCTGATTGCGCCGCCGATGTCATCGAGATGAATGCTGCCGCCCCCGGTTTCACCCTCCACCCTTCCGCCCACGCCAGTGGCGGTGAGATCGCCGCCGTCAGTTTCGACTTTTACCAGATCGGTGTTGCGCGGGACATTGATCACGAATTCGCTGGAAGACCGGCGAGGCCTGCTGCCTTCCCATTCGGCCACCACCCAGGCGGTGTCTCCCCGGACGTAAGCGCTGATCTTATAGGATTCGAATTCTCGGCGGGCTTTCTCTTCCGACGAAGCGTAGGAACGATTATTGATGACATAGTTGATCGTCTGCTGGGGGCCGCCCACAACCTTCACCACGCCTGAATCCACCTTCACGCGCAGATTTTTCGCCGCCATGGAGCCGGTGATCTGGCGCGACCATCTGCCGTTTTCCTGATAGACCTTGGTCTGCTCGTCAGGACGCGCTTCCTGCGCTACTGCCAACGACGATAGCAGCAGCATGAGCGCAACGATTTTGGGAAACGTTTTCAACTGTCACCTTCCGTTCTTATGTTCCACAAGCAAATCTCTCGCAACCAATCCCTACTCAATCGATCTCTGACATCTGCGACAGCACATTGCGGGCCTGGGAGCGGATGTAGAGGTTCTGATCGCTCTCCGCCAGCTTCTGCAGCACCACCCGCACGCTGCTGTCGGCGCGCACCGGCTCAAGCAGATGCAATGCTTCGGTCCGCAAACCGGGATTGGAATCGTTCACCAGGGCCTCCAGCACCGCATTGCGCACGCGGACATCATTCTTAACATAGGAGCCCAACCCCTCGATCGCCTTGAGCCGTACTCCGGGATTCGAGTCATATCGCAAAGCATAAAGAAGCGCCTCGCGCACCCGAATATCGTTGGGCGTCTGGGTCAGCAGGTCCACAGAATCCATACGCACGCCCGAGTTGTAGTTGTTCCGGGTAGCGAACAGCAGCAACTGCTGGATACGCTGATCGTTGAGCGAGCCCTGCGCCTCCTGGGTGGAAACTGTGTTGTAGCGGATGCTGATCTGAGAGGAACCAGGCTGCTGCGAGATGGATTGAATGCCGGTGATGGAAGATTCTGTGGGAGTAGCGCTAGTAAGATCGACTGGGTTGCGGCCATTCATCACTTGATAGGTGGCCCCGATTCCGCCCGCGAAGCCTACGATGAAGATGGCCGCGGCCAGCGCCGGAGCCAGTTTGATGGGGCGAAGCCAGGCGCCCGGGTCGAACACCAGGCGCTGCCAGAAGCCGCCCTGTTCTGTGGTCTCGAGCTCTTCCTGCAACCGCATACGCGAAGCCGTAACCAGATTAGGAGAGGGCTCCTCTACCGGGAACTGGGAGAGCGTGGCATGAAGCTGGCGGGCTGATTTCAGTTCAGCCGCGCAATCCGTACAGCGCGCCACGTGCTGCTCCAGTTCGTAACGAGCGTCATCAGGCAGCTCGTTGTAGATATGCAGCAGAATATTTTCCCGGACCCATTCGCATTTCATAGTTTCGCCCCTTCGCCGGGGGAGTGTGGGACGGATACTCTTGTCCGTCGCCCTTGATTTTGCCTTTGACTCGCTCTGTCTGCCGCCCCGCGGGCGGCCCGGACGGGCGAGACGCCCGTCCCTCCATCTTTCTTCATCGCATGTCCGCCAGAGAGCCACGCAACTTCTGCGTGGCCCGGAATAAAGTGTTCTTCGCCGTTTCTTCGGTGGTATTCAAAATCTCGCCTACCGTCCGCAATTTCAGTCCCTGATAGTGCTTCAGTTCGAAAACCATGCGCTCGCGGGGCGTTAGCTTGTCGAGAGCGTGGTTGATGCGCGTTCCCAGTTCGCGACGCATCAGGTCGCGTTCGGGGTTGGCGCCAGCCCGTCCGTCGGGGACCTGCGCCAGGACGTCATAAGCCTCGCCCTGCGCGTCAACAGCGACCGGCGCGTCTTCCTTCCGCACCTGCTTCTTCCGCAGGTGGTCCAGGCAAAGATTGGTCACGATGCGGTAGATCCAGGTGTAGAACGAGCACTCAAAGCGGAAATTGCCCACGCTTTTGTACGCCTTCAAAAAGGCGTCCTGATAAATGTCCTGGGCTTCGTGCTCCGAGCCGGTCAGGTGCATGGCCAGCCGGAGGACCGCTTGGTCGTAGTGCCGCACCAGCTCCTCGAAGGCGGCGCGATTGCCGCGCTGCGCCTCGCGGACCAGCAGCGTGTCGTCAATACGGCCTAAACTGTGCCCAGCCATTTGGCCCCGAAGAAGGGGGTCCTGGGAATCGTTGCCTTGTTCCGCCCCGCGACTCGCGTCCGGATGCGAACTTCCGCGAACCGCTAGTTGTACTGCCCATGCATCGGCCGGCATCTCTCGTTGTCCTCGACTAAGCCGGGTGCCCTGCCGTTCCTCCCGGTTGCATAGCTATGGACGTGGCAGCAAAAGAACCGTGAGCACGAATTATAGGAGTTTGGCCCTGTCCGTGCATGGGTTTAGTCCAGGTGGGGACTGCTTTTCGAGACAAACCACGTAGGCCCGGACGCCCTCGTCCGGGCGGGCGAGCAACGCTCGCCTGGGGTTCTTGCGGACTCTACTAGTCTTTAGCGGAGCTGCGCTCCGCTGGGCGGGTGAGGGCACCCGCCCCTACGTGGGTCGTACCTACTCCGTGGCTTCTTTCTCGATGACTACTTTCAGGTGCGTGGTCACGTCCTTGTGCAGTTTGATGGGGACGGTAAACTCGCCCACGGTCTTGAGTGGTTCGTGGATCTGAATCTTCCAGCGGTCCACGTCGAAGCCCTTCTTGGCCAGCGCATCCGCGATATCGCCGGACGTCACTGAACCAAAGAGCTGGTCGTGTTCGCCGGAGCGCCGGGTGAATGAAACCGACACGCCTTCGAACTGCGTGGCCAGGGCTTCCGCGCTGGTCTTTTCCTTGGCGGAACGGCGCACGGCTGCCGCCTTCATCTGCTCGATGACCGCTTTGTTGCCCTTCGAGGCCTCGATGGCGAGCTTGTGCGGCAGCAGATAGTTGCGTCCAAAACCCTCAGCGACCTTTACCACGTCGCCGCGCGAGCCCAGCTTGGGCACATCTTCCTTCAGGATGACTTCCATGATGACTCCCTATCGAAATTCTTTCGCCACGGATCCACGCGGATTTTCACGGATCAGATTCAGGAAGAAACAAATCCGTGAAGATCCGTGCAAATCCGTGGCCAGGTTCTATTACGAGGCGCGTCCGGCAAACGGAAGCAGGGCGATATTCCGCGCCTGCTTGATGGCCAGAGACAGACGCCGCTGGTGCGGGGTGCACACCCCGGTCAGGCGCCGTGGGACGATCTTGCCGCTCTCCGCCACAAATTGGGCGAGCAGCCGAACGTCTTTGTAGTTGATGGCCTCAATTTTCTCCACACAGAACTTGCAAACTTTCTTGCGGCGAAAATATTTGCGCCCACCTTCCCGGCCACCACCCGGCCCGCCGGGACGCGGGGGACGGCGTTCTCCCCGATCGGGACGATCGCCGAATGAGGGCCGATCACCGCCCGCCGGACGCTCCCCGCCAGAACTTGCCGTTGTAGTTGCTCCACTTTCCTCAGCCATAATGCTCCTTAAAATCAGTCTTCAGTCGTCAGTCGTCAGGAAGCCAGCTCTCCATCATCTCGCTGAAGACTTGGCGACCGACGACTGGTTTTACGCCGTGACCGCTGCCGTTTCTCCGCCGGCTTCTGCAACCGGGGCGGGGGGCGGGGTCTTACGCTTGGCGTCGCGAATCGCCTTGATCTTGTCCAGGCGCTTTTGCTCTTCGTCGATGCGCACGGTGATGAACTTGATCACCGGTTCGGTGACGCGCAGGCGGCGCTCGAGCTCATGAATCAGTCCGCCCCCGCCTTCCACCGTGAGCAGCACATAGATGCCGTCGTGAAATCTGCGGACCATGTAAGCCAGGCGGCGCTTGCCCATCTTCTCCACGCTTTTTACGTTTCCGCCTGACGAAGTCACCGCGGTCTCGAGCGTGGAAATCAGTTTGTCCTGTTCTTCTTCCACCATGTCGGGGCGGACGATAAACATCAACTCATAAGTGCGATTCATTTTCTCTCCATCCGCCACGGATTCTCACGGATCAGCGCGTTCGTTGTTCTCGTTTCACACTTCGAATCCGCGTTCATCCGTGTAAATCCGTGGCTAATCTGCTTCGGGCTCGGCCTTCCGGTTGAAGCGGTTCATGGCTGCAGCCGGACCTTCCTTCAAAATTACGTTTACCGCTTCGGCGGCGTTGTCGAGGACTTCATCCACTTTCCTGAGCTGCGACTTACGAAAGGGAGTCAGCACGAACTTGACGCCATCCGCAATCTTCCGCTCCGGTGAAATTCCCAGCCGGATGCGCAGAAACTTCTGCGTGCCCAGCGCCGCAATGATCGACTTCATGCCATTGTGGCCCGCCGAACTGCCCCGCTGGCGGATACGAATCGTGCCCAGCGGCAAATCCAGCTCGTCGTAAATTACGATCAGCTCGGCCTCAGGGCTGATTTCATGCTTGGCCACCAGTTCACGAACCGCCATACCGCTCAGGTTCATGAAGGTCTCTGGTTTCGCCAGCAGAACCTGCTGCCCGCTTATTTCTGTCCTCGCGGTCAGCGCATGACACTGGCGATTTCTCACTTCCACGCCGCAATCATTTGCCATGCGATCAATGGCGAGGAAGCCCAGATTGTGCGGCGTGAACTGGTATGCAATGCCCGGATTGCCCAACCCGACAATCAGTTTCACGCCTGATCAATTTGCCTCGAACAAAACTGTCGAGCTTCGCTCGACTGGACGGGCGAGGGCGCTCGTCCCTGCGCGGACCTTGCCAGCTACTTCTTCTCTTTCTTTTCGGGCTTCTCCGGCTTCTCGGGAGCGGCTTCTGCACCCTCTTCGCCCTCGACTTCCTGTTTGCCCTTCTTGATGACCTCGGGTTCGGCCGGGACCGCCCCAGCTTCTGCCGCAACCGCTTCCGGTGTAACCACCACTTCTTCCTTGACCGTGGTGATGTGGGCCACGGGCTGGTTGGCGTCGGTGATCAAATGGATCTTCTTCGCGTCGTAGGTCAGGTCGGAGACGCGCAGAACTCTGCCGAACACCAATTCGCTGACATCGGCTTCGATGGCGCTGGGAATGTCGCCGGGCAAGCACTCGACTTCTACTTCGCGCATGATCTGCTCCAGGATGCCGCCCTGCTGCTTCACTCCCGCGGCTTCTCCCTTGAGCACGATGGGCACGCTGACCGTAAGCTTCTGGTCCATGGCGATGCGCTTCAGGTCGATGTGCAGCAGCGAACTCTTGATGGGCTCGTACTGCCAGTCCACGATCATGGCCTTGGTGCGTTCGCCGCCTTCGACCGCAAGGTCGAAAATAGTGTTGTGGCCTGTGGCGGAATTGAGAATGCGCGTAACCTGGCGGGGATCGAGGGTCACTGTCATGGAGTCTTTGCCGGCGCCATAGAGCACGCCGGGTATCTTGCCGCCCATACGCACCCGGCGGGCGACATTCTTGTTGCCCGGGGTCCGTGGTTGCGCTTCTAAAACGTTGCTTTCGGTTGCGGTTGCCATAAATTTTGGTTCCTATAAGAACAATCTGCTGACGGACGTCTCTTCGTGAATCGACTGGATCGCGCGTCCGATCAAACCAGCGATGGTAAGCACCTTGATTTTCGGCTCTCGCCTGGCGGCTTCGCTCAACGGGATGGTGTTGGTTACAACCACTTCGGAAATGCAGGACTGCGAAATATTCTGGGCCGCTGGACCCGATAGAACCGGATGCGAGGCGCAGGCGTAAACCTGACTGGCCCCGTTTTCCATGAGCGCGGCAGCGGTCTTTACCAGGGTTCCCGCCGTGTCAATCAAGTCGTCAATGATCAAACAAGTTCGGCCTTTGACATCGCCGATCACGTGCATGACTTCGGCCACGTTCATCTCCGAGCGGCGTTTATCGACGATAGCCAGGGCAGAGTCCATTTTCTTGGCAAAAAACCGGGCGCGTTCCACACCGCCCGCATCCGGAGAAACCACCGTCAAATTGGGCAGATTCAGCCGTTTGAAGTAGTCCACCAATACCGGCGACGCAAACAGATGGTCCACCGGAATGTTGAAAAATCCCTGCAACTGCGGCGCGTGCAAATCCACAATCAGGGCCCGATCGGCGCCCGCAGTGGTGAGCAAATCGGCCACCAGCTTGGACGAAATCGGCACCCGCGGCTTGTCCTTGCGGTCCTGCCGGGCATAACCAAAGTACGGAATCACCGAGGTGATGCGCCGCGCCGACGCCCGCTTGAGGGCATCGATCATCAGCAGCAACTCCATCAGGTGCTCGTCCACCGGATGGCAAGTCGGCTGAAGCACGAACACATCCGCGCCCCGAACATTCTCCTGAATCTGGACATAAGCCTCGCCGTCGCTGAAGCGCGTGACTTGCGCCTGGCCACGAGTAAGTCCGAGAAAAGCGCAGACTTCGTCGCACAGCGCTTCATTGGCCGTACCGCAGAAGATCTTGAACTTGTCGTCCACCCGGCCGCGCTGGGGCTTGCGCTCAGGTTTCTCGTCGGCGTTCATCTGGGCCTTCTTTTCGGTCGCTGTCGCAAGAGTTGCCATAGGGGCTTCTGGCTCCTAGCTACTAGCTTCTAGCCGTCAACCGCCGCAACATCTCCTGGCTAGAAGCCAGGAGCTAGAAGCAGGTTTTCTGGCTGGGCCGCTAGGATTCGAACCTAGACAAAGTGCTCCAAAGGCACTTGACCTACCATTAGTCGACGGCCCAGTAAAATCAGTGTCAAGTTTCTAGTTTCAGGTTTCAAGTAAAACTGTGTGCCCGCATTATCCACTTGAAACTAGAAACCGGAAACCAGAAACTTTTGCCAGTACTGCTCCCGGGTCATCGTCGTGGTAGCCACTGCCGGTACGCCTTGACGCTGCAACCTGGCCGCGGCCTTCTGACCTGCCGTCCGCGACGCAAACAGCCCATAAATCGCGGATCCGGAGCCTGAAAGCGAGGCATAAACCGCCCCGGCACGTTCGAGCACACCCTTGACCTCGCGCAATTCGGGATACTTAGGAAAGACGACCTGTTCGAAGTCGTTTTCGATCCCGGTACGGACAAGGTCGAGAAGCGAGGTCTCGGCCCGGCCCCTGCCTTTACTCACAGGGACACCGGATAAAGGTTGACCACTCAGCCACGCAGAAACCGCGCAACCGAACCCGTTCATTCTATCGGAGGGTGAGTGGGCCGTCAATTTAGCAAGATCCACGTGGGGACGGCCGCCCTCGGCTGTTCCCTCAGCGGCTAAAGCCGCCACATCTTGCGAGGCATTGCTGGCACGACTGAAGTCGTGCCCTTCCCGGTCGTGCCTCTGCCCGTCGTCTCGCCCCCGATCGTCCCCCTTCCGCTCGCCTCCTTCCCGGTTGTTTGCCCTGCCAGGCGGGGCCGACACGATCGCATCCCAATCGGCAAACGCCTTCGGAGTCGATACCCCAATCTCCGGCGTTGCCACCACACAGCAGACAGGCGGCGACTCCGGCAGCGGATAAACCTCTTCCCCGTGTCCCACCCCCAACACCGTCCCGCCCACCAGGAACAGAGGCGAATCCGAGCCAACCTCCGCCGCAAGGCGCAGCCTCTCCGCACCCGGCAGCTTCTTCTTCAGCGCCCGTTCGAGAGCCAAGAGGGTAGCCACAGCATTTCCGGAACCTGCGCCCAAGCCGCCCTGCACCGGCAATTGCTTGTCAATCGTGATGGTCACTCGGCCGCGGGCCCGAAGCGCGGCCATGGCGAGCTCCACAATACGGTAGCAAGTGTTCGTGTGGTCCTTGGGAACACGCGGATCGTCACAACGAATCTCAATTCCGGTTCCGCGCCCTACCTCCACCTGTAGGAGGTCGTGCAAAGCGATGGTTTGATAGACGGTGCGCAGATCGTGAAAGCCGTCAGCTCGAAGAGCGCCGACGCACAGGCCGAGGTTGATCTTGGCGAAGGAGCGGACCGTGACGGTCATGGAGTGATGATTGTAACCACAGAGGACACGAAGAACACAGAGGGTTGGCGTCCCGGGGAGCCTTATCCGTACGATCCGTGCAAATCCGTGGCTATGTCCTTCTCTTGTGGTAGATCATGAACTCAAACCCCGGATTCGCCGGAAACAACTCCGCGACTTTCTTCAACCGCTCCGCCATTTGTGCCGGAGCCAGCAGAGGATAATCGCGTTCGCGCAGGTCGTGGTAATCCACGTCGATAAATAACGACAGCAGAAAAATGGAGATGGCGTCGGAGAAGCTGGCGGCGAGATATTCGTTCTTGTACTTTTCCGCATCCGGACCGGGCTCGGTGGCCAGCTTGCGTGATTCCCAGGCGTCGAGCGAAGTCTCGCCCCGGGCCTTGTTCTGCACCTGTTTCCACACCAGATCGGCGAAAGCCTGCGATACTCCGGCCAGCTCCACCACGGCGTGGCCTACGTTGCCCGCGGGCCATGGCATCTTCCATTTGTGCTTCCACATTACGCACCTGGCGCTC
>JAIQFF010000098.1 GCA_020073395.1 Terriglobia bacterium | reverse complement strand
TTGTCGCCGTTGCGGTTGAGCAGCTTGGAATGGCGTATTTCGGGTTTGTAGATGTTCTGGTGATTGTCGTAGTCTTGGACGACGGCAAGGGTTTGCGCCAGAGACGAGTTAGGGATGAACAGCAGGCCGACCCAGTCGTGAATCAGTCCATGTGGGACTTCGATGGAATGCCCCACTTCCTTCGTGCTCACCTGCTTCACCAGCACTTGTCCCAGGTGAAGTTGCGCGTAGGCTTTCACCCGACGCGTCTCTGGCAACTCGTCAATAAAGAGGAAAAGCCCGTTGTGGAGCTCTGACTTGATCCGTCCTTCGGACGCGCCGATATAACGGTCAAACGCCGCAGCGGTTTCCTTTTTTAGCTCCGCCGCCTCCAATGGCTGCGCCACGAGGCAAACGAGCATCCCGGAGAGAAGCACAACCCCGGCCGTCTTCGAGCTTAGCGCCATTCAGGTCTATACTCCAGGAGTAGATGGTCGAAAAAAGAAATCCCACAATCGCCAAGCTGTCAGGAATGGCGCTCACCTCCGATTTGCCCCTTCACATCCGACAAAAGCTCTTCCGCGTGGGGAGTGCGCTACTTCTTCGGATAGCCAACAGACTGCGCCAGCAGAATCTTTGGTTTGGCCCCAACTTCAAGCCCAAACGAATTGAAACATATACACGATGCGCTCGGGTACACCGGCACGAGGCTACTTGCTGCGTCCGGATTCCTTTTTCAGTCTATCCAGCAATTCGGGCGCGATCCATTTCCCAGACTTCTGTGCCTTGTGGACGACTCCCCAGCCTTGGTCGTATCGCCGGCCCTCCGCGTAGAGTCCGACCAGCGGATTGTAGGGATCGCACGAGCAACCGTCGGCGGTGGCGCCGGTATCGATTGATTTCTCGTAATCCGCGATGGCGGCATCATCCTTCTTCTCTTTTTGGCCAAAGGACCCGCGTGTACAGTAGGCGTCGGCCAAGCGCGTCCTGCCCAGCGGATTCAGCGCCATCTCTTGCGAGTAGTCGCTGATAGCCTGGTCGAGTTCGCCGGTCGTCTCATGGATCAAGCCGAGTCTGTCCCACGCCAGATAGAGCCGGCCGTCCCTCTCGATGGCCTTCTTGAAATCGGCGGCTGCCGGGTCGAACCAAGCTTTCCGGTCGGCATCACTGCCCACCAACACGCCGTCCACCACGGCCTCCAGGGCGGCCCGGTCGTAATAGGTTACCCCGCGGGTGTAATAAGCCTCGGCGCTGGGATCGAGCGCCACGGCCTGGTCATGATCTTTGAGGGCAAGGCCGAACAAGCGGTCGTATTCATCAGCGGAGATCAGCTTGAAAGCCCGGCTATAGCGGGCTTTTTCCGAATAGGCGCTGCCTCGCTTTGCATATGCCTCTGCGCGGTGGGCGTTATCGCGAGCGGTCTCGATAGCCTTTGTGGAACTGCTGATGTCGCCATCATAGCTGCTCAGATACCAAGACCGGGCGATGCGGTTGCAGCCCGCGAGAAATAGGAGGACGGAAGCGCACAACAGCCCCGCTATTTTTAAAGATGTTTTCATCGGTCCATACCTCGATATGCAGAACTTCGCCGACATTCCGACGGACAATCGCGGTGGTACGAGGATCGGCATGGATGTTGACCTTCATTATGGCTTGACTGGACCGAGTTTTTGTTAACACGGCGAACGCGAGAGTTTAATATCACGGCACGCGCCATCGGCGAGTCAACGAATGACGGTTCTGGCAGGAGCATGTCGGGCCCAGAACGCTCGTTTTTATGTAGGGGCAACCCTCCGGGCGGCGAGATAGGTTCTGGATTGTTTCGCTACGCGAGGCGGGGCCGAATCCCACGCATTCGCAAACCCTGCCGAATCGCGTTTACGAACTTCTGAGACAGAAAGAGCTTGAGATATCGACGCTGGAAATAGAAGTGGAGGCGTTGCGCATAGTAGCTCCCCTCCTGGCGGATGACGGAGAATCCGGCAATAGCAGGCAGCCGACGTCGATCCGTTCGACTGCGCCGTCGGTCCTCGAGGTTCCACAGGCATTAAACGCCAATCCACAGCCAGCCCGCTCCGCAGATTGGGTAGACAAAGCCCAGGGCCGATAGTAGCGGTTGGCCGAGCGCGGGACCAACATCAACAATCGGCTCTTCCACAATCAAACTTTGGTTGTCCGGAAAGTGACCACGCCGTCCCTGGATTCCTCGGCGAGTACAAAGCCATCGGGGCCGCTACGAATCCTTGTGGCCGATCGAAGCCGGATGGGCAGTCAGCTTTTGCAGCACCGAAGTAGTGTCGCCATTCGGCAGCTAACGGCTGTCCTCCGACCAGAAGAACTTGCGGCCCTCGACCGCGAAATGGAAACATCTCTGCGCAGGCTAGGCTCGTCCGAAAGCCAGAGGTCCACCGGGCCCGCCAAACCGCATGAGGAGTTGCCAGCCTTACGAGCGGCAGTGTGAGCCGGCCAGCTAAGGGAAAGCAACTGGTCGCGCGGACGAAAGACTCCATTTTCTAAAGACGGTTGAGGCCGAACTGGCCTCTTTATCCCTTGCAATCCCTCCCCTGGGGAGGTACTTTGTGGGCGCTTTTTCAGGCGTTATTTAGCCTGAGAGGTAAGTGTTATGTACCTGCGGCTCGGCTTCTGGACTCTGGCCATGGCATACACTTCTGTCCTCTTGTCCCAGGGCACGAGCGGGTCTTCGCCCAGCACCATGATCACCGCGGCACTGCTCGGTGCGATCCTGGGATTTAGCCTCGGTGGCATGTTCGTCAATCGACGTACTCGCAAGCAAGGCTGAGCACAGTCTTCTCGTCGCAACAGAACAGCCATACTTTTCTGGTCCCAGGGTTTGGTGGCAAATTACTTCCGGATTGCCGACCATATATTCAGAATCAAAGGGACGGGTGGCAAGCTTACACCCGCCACCTTATGTCTCGCGCTCAGAGCGAGTTCAAAAACGCAATCAGATCGGCCTTTTCTTGGGGCGTAAAACCAATATTGAAGCGCATCTCATAAAAGACGATTACATCCGCCAGAGTCGCGGCCGAACCGTTGTGGAAGTAAGGCGCGCGGCTGGCAAGTCCGCGAAGAATGGGACCTTTTACTTTTCCGATGTCCGCCCACTTTCCTGTAATAAGGGCGCGACCGGGATCGGTCGTCTGGACGACCTTGTTCGTAACCTTGTTCGCCAAGGTGAACACCGGGAGATAGCTGACATCCAGAGGACTCGTCACGTCTGCCACCCCGATGTTCAGCGCCGCAGAGACGGAATGATCACCCACGTTGGGAGAATCGTGGCAGGTTCCACATGTGCCGGAAAAGGATGCCGGGAGTCCGTCCACATCATTTATTCCGGCAACGCTGGAAATCGTAATTGGTTTCGAATTGAATATGGCCTGGCCGCGGGCAATGCTGGCTCGAGAGCTAGATCGCGAGTTCGTCCAAGCATTGAACAAGTTGAAGATATTGGGATTGAAAGGCGCTCCAGTGGGATTGAACGCAAAGCTCGCAGGGAAGGAATCGTTGATGCCAATAAAGAACTGCTGCGAAGCCAGCGCGACCGGGCCACCGGTTGCCCGGGCATCGCTCAGAAGGCCTGCCTGATAATCGAACGCCTGGGCGGTCCGCAGGGCCGTCTCGAAGCTCACGATGTCGTGTATTTGCGCGGGTGTGGGAGCCGCACCTTGGGCATGGCCGGTGGTGGCATCCATCGCCTGGTGGGCCAAGTCGGCCAGCAATTGACCGGTATCGGGATAGGTGATCTTCACTGTGCTCGGTGGCGTGGATTCACGCCCATCCCACATCAGGGTACTGAGAAACTCCAGGTTGGTCGCCGGAAGAGGACGGCGGTACATCGAAAGCGTCGACGTATCACCGCAGCCGTAAGGGTTGCTAACGCCTTGCACTGTGAATTCAGCGTCCGCAGGTACGGACAACGCAATCCGGATCAAGCCCCTGTTGAGCAAAAGGCTATAAGCTTGGCGCCGCCCTTGTACGGATGAGGTATCGATGTTTTGGTCACAGTCGGAACCATCGTTGGTGCGGAAGATCGGGTCCAAGCCCTGGGTCAGAAGAAAACGTAATTGCACCCCGGCGGCCGAAACGCTCCAGCCCTCCGCAGGCCGGTGGCAGGAGGCACAGGAGCGCCCGTTGGTCCCGAGGGACTGGAAGAAGGCCCCGGTCAGGCTAATTGGAGCATGGTTGACATTGTATGTTTCCAGCAATCCGCTGCGGTTTGGGAGCGGGAACAGGTTCGGCAGCGATTGGCCGTTTGCTGACTCCGTCATCGAGCCGAGCAGGACCATTGCAACAACAAAACTAGTTAGCTGGGAAGGACGCATATTCACTCCTGAGTCAACGCCAATCTCTGAGCCCCGGCGGGCCTACTCGTTGGCCCCTACTTGTATATCGAAAACGGCGGGTAAAAGACGACAAGGGCGGCAACACGTTGATCTTGATAGCACCCCCTGACTGAGTATCCGCATGTGTGGTTGCAGGGCCGAATCCTGCGGACCTTGGGCGTGAGTTGGAGATATCCTGTGAGCGTGGTCTTGCGGTGCTGGAGAAAGCGAATTCAGCTATTTGTGAACTGACAATAGGGACCGCGAGAAGTGCCCCGGAGATGCTTCATGGCCTCGCAGACGAGTAATCGGCAAGGGAGTGAAAAGATGTAAGTTAAGCTCAGAAAAAAGGCACAACGGAAAAGCGGAATTGGCGCACAGGATGGGTTACCAGAATGCAGATCGGCAAGAATGCAGATCTGCAAGCCCCAATAACTCGAAGTGTCTAGCCGGCAAGCTGGCGGGCCCTCTGGGTATCCGTGTGATCAGGACCGATGGCGTTTTGAAGCTGTTCTGCAGCCGATCGGGCGGCAGCACGAGCTTCGTCCGTCTTGCTCTCAGCCGCGAGAGCCTTCGCAAGCGCCAGATAGGCGTGTCCGGTCGCGCTTGAGAAAGTTCCGGGCACCGCCGAGGCTTGCAGGAGACTCACTGCCCGCTCCGCGTCAGATACTGCATCTTGGGTACGATGGGCGGCAAGCTCGACGTTGGATCGCCGGACCAGCAACGTTGGCATCAAAATCGCGCCCGCATGTCCGTTCTTGATAGAGGTTTCTGCGATAGCTACCGCCTCACCCGCGAGTCGCATTCCTTCGGGAATATCTCCCTCCGCTACCGCGTTCAGAGATCGCTCAGAGACGAGCGACGCGAATGCGTAATGTCCGGCGGGAAGACTTTTCCGCATTCGAGGTTCCGCCAGCGCCAACATCGCGTCGGAATGTGCAAGATCGTGCTGGCCACGGTAAACTCTTGCCCGCATTAGAAGGGTTTGCACGATCAATATTTCATCCCCTGCCTTCTGAGCTTCAGCGAAGGCACGGTTGGCATAATTGCCGGCTTCATCAAAACGATCGAGATCGATCAGCGTCGCGGCATAGTTGTTGAGAAGCTGTGGAGAAACACCTCCCTCAGCCGGGTTCTCCTGGCTGATCTCGATAGCACGGCGAAGCGCTCTTTCCGCTTCCAGTATTCGTCCAGAGTGGTACCGCATCAGACCCCAATTGTTGAAAAGGGTGCCGGCTTGTTGAGTATCGTCGCGGCCGAGTCTGGCAAGTGTTTCCGACGCCCGTTCAAAAGTGCCGTCGGCTTGGCCAAACTGTCCTGCCGAGCGGTACGCCTGGGCCAGTCCCATCAGAGTGTCGGCCTGCAACACGTCTGACCGAACTGGCGATCCTTCTACCAGTTGTTCTGCGGTCAGCGCCCGCGCCACGGCGTCCGAGGGTTCGCCTGCATCGTCGGAGACCCGGCTACCGCACTCAAGGCAAAAGATTCGGTCGAGCACAAACTGAGACTCGTTCGGAAGCTCCTGAAATCCTTCTCGGATAAGCGCCTGCGCTCGCTTGGGATCACCTGAGCCGGAGGCAGCGTTCCCCAGGGCGCATGCAGCTAGAGCACGGGTAGATCGGTCAGTCACGTTCCGTGAAAGCTTGTATGCCTCCTCGAGAACCCGCAGGGCGCTAGCATCCTGATCCTGCGACTGGTATTTTCTTCCGATCGAGACCAACAGCTGAATGTGATTGACATCGGTGAGATCGTGCTCACGCCGCACGAGGCGCTCGGCGCGCTCCAACAACTCATTCAGGCGCAAAGGCTTTCCTGAAGGAGCTGCGTCGGTCAATATGAAGTTGTCGAGATCATTGATGGCCTCAGCCCGGGTGAGCTGCCGAAACGCGAAATCGCGCTGCTCCCGTGCCGTGCGCGCCTGGATCAAAGTCCCCGCTGTTCCTGCAACAATTGCCATTAGGGCAAAGGCGGTGAGCACAACTGCTAAACGATTGCGACGTGCAAATTTACCGACTCGGTAAGAAATAGTGTCCGGCCGCGCGCTAATGGGTTCATGCCTCAGATAGCGTCGAAGGTCGTCCGCCAGTGCCGTGACCGAGGCGTAGCGCTCTTGCGGTTCCTTCTTGATCGCTTTGGCAACGATAGTGTCGAGATCCCCCCGCAATTGCCGCCGAAGCCTTTCTCGTGTGGCTCCGCGATCCGGTGTCGGTGAGGCTTTCGCTCCAGTACGGCCGGCAACCTCCGAGACGCGGGGAGGTTCTGTCTCCATAATGGCTTTGACAAGTCCCGCTGCCGAGTGCGGTCCCGGTCCCGCCGGGTGCTGCCCCGCCAGCAGCAAGTACAGCAAAACTCCGAGGGCATAGACGTCGGTTGCCGTAGTCACCAGCCCGCCCCTGATCTGTTCCGGAGCGGCGAACTCGGGTGTGAGGGCCGACCCCGCTTCGTGTGTCAGGAGCGTAGCCGAGCCGTCGCTGCCAGCGCCTTCCAGTAGTTTGGCAATGCCGAAGTCGAGCAGTTTCACCTGGCCGCCGCGGTTGACAAACACGTTGGAGGGTTTGATGTCGCGATGCACGATCAGATTGGCGTGGGCGTGCGCCACTGCTGACAGGACATCCAAGAACAGACGGCAGCGCGCGTTGACATCCAGGTTGTGCTGATCGCAATAACTGTGGATGGGAAGCCCGTCCACGTATTCCAGGATCAGGTACGGCTGTCCGGCCGTCGTCACCCCAGCGTCGAGCAGTTCGGCAATGTGAGGATGAGACAACCGGCCAAGAATTGCGCCTTCGCGGCGAAAGCGTTCTGCAACTCCTCTAGCCAGCCCTACGGAGAGAAGCTTGACCGCCGCCTTGCGCTGGAAACGGCCATCGCTGCGTTGCACCAGCCATACCGTTCCCATGCCGCCCTGGCCGATCTGCGAAATCAGCGTATATGGGCCGATCGTCTGGCCAGCCAGTCCCGGCGTGCTCGGCAGCGCGGTGGGACCCTCCTCCAGAAAACCTTCTTGCGCCAGCACGCGGTGTTCGTCGAGGAGCGCTCGCAACTGTGCAGCCAGTGCGGAATTCTGCTCGCCGAGCGAGGCCAGCCACGCGGCGCGCTCATCGTCGGTCAAGGCGAGCGCCTGGTCCAGATATGGACTTAGGGTCTGCCATTGATCGGGGCTGAGTGTGGACATAGATTCCTCACAGGGCCAAATCGGCGCGAATCTTCCGATGGAGGTAAATGCGCGCCTTCTCCCAGTTCCTCTGGACTGTTCGTTCCGATACGTCCCGCATGGCGGCGATTTCGGCAAACGAGAAGCCGCAGAAGAACTTCAAGTCGACGACTTCGGCGAGAGCGGGCTCCACTCTGCCAAGTTCGTCCAACGCCTCGCTGATTTGCGCGAGTTCTCGGTGGTCCACAGCGTTTTCCTCGGCTTCGGTGTCGAGCGAAGTAATCTCGAATAGGCCACCGCGTTTGTGGGCGTGCCGTTCCCGAGCATGGTCAATGATCAGCCCCCGCATCACCCGCGCCGTATACCCCATGAAGCGCGCCCGGTCGGGAAACGATGGACCGTCGCGCGCGGCCATGTCCAAATACGCCTCGTGGAGAAGGGTGGTGGCACTGAGGCTAGGGGGCGTTCCGTGTCGCGCGAGTTCGCGCTTGGCGAGCCGGTGCAGTTCCGCATAGAGCGCACTGAAAAGCGTGTCGGCGGCAACACCGTCACCACGCTCCGCCGCGCCAATGAGCCACGAGATTGTGGGTTCCACGTAGCACCCTCACGCTTTTACGCCAATGCGCGCAAGCGTCTCGTACTTCGGCGGATTAGTCAAGACGGCGGAAGCGCTTAGCGGGCAACCCCATCACGATTATTGGCGAAACGCCGCCATTTCACCAGTCTTCCGGGACATTTGGACGATTCGAAAGCCTGTACGCGAAGGTCGCATAGTAAAACTCGAAAGTACCGTAACCTGATCCGGAAGTTGCTTGGGTAATGGGTCCATCGGGGCCGTCTGTGCTTCGAGCACGTCGATAACTTGGGAGCGTACAGCATCCCGTCCGGAGACCGGCCTTCTCATCCCATCTGGTTATAACAGTTGAGAATTTTTAATGTGCACGCAACCAGACGGGGGTATAGCCGACTGCTATTGCAGCTTCGCGTACTCGGCTTTGGCTTGTTTCAGGACGGGGATGTCGAGGTCGGCGTCTTTCCAGAGGGCGAAGAAGTCCTGATACGCCTTCTTTGCGCCGGCGCTGTCGCCGGCGAGCACCCGCGCCCGCGCTACCCCGACACGCGCCAGCGCGCCGAGCGGGAAATTCAGAACCATTCCCGGGTGGTCGATCAGTTTCTGAAACTCAAATGCAGCGGCGGAGCCTTGACGCGCAACCAGGTAGGCTTCGCCCCGCAGGTAAGCAGGATAGAGAGATTCAGTCTGAAAGGGCGGCGGGCTGCCCATTTCATAAGGGGCGGACGCCTGGAGAAGATTCAGGGCTTGGCCCGAATTGCCCCGGGCGATTTCGATGGCAGCCTTGACGGCCGGTAACCAATACACCTTGAGTACGGTATTAGAGGGATCGTTTTTTTCTAATTCCTGGACGAATTTCTCCGCGGTCTTGATGTTACCGGCCCTGGCCTCGGTCAAGGCGGCCAGCAGTTGCACGTCCCGGCCTGGCGCCAGGGTCAGGGCAGCTTCCGCTTCGTGCTGTGCAATCGCACTATTCTCGAACTCAGCCTCGCGAAGTGCACCATTGACCTGCCACAGGGCTGCCGTCTCCTTGGAATCGGCACGTTTGGCTGAATCTACCGCTCGTCGGGAAAAATCACGAGCGTCGCCCAGTCGCCCGTAGTAGGCCTCGGTATCGGACTGTGCCGAAAGCAGCGGATCTTCGTCACCCGGCTTGCCTGAACCCCAGGCGACCTCCCGCGACATAGCCGGCGTGTCGCCTTTCAGGAATGCAAGGTCATATTGCATCAAATGGAGCAAAACGCTCTCCAGGTTTCGTGCCTTTGCCTGCTCGAGGACAGCCCTCGCATCATCCAACCGGCCTAGGGCCACGTAGGCTCCGGCGAGATTTGGATAAGCGGTGATCGCGTTGGGTTCCAAGCGCATCGCCTCCTGGGTTGCCAGAATCGATTTGTCCCATTGTCCTAAAGCGGCGTAATTTGCTCCCAGGTTGCCGTGAGGCACCATATCCCGCGGATAACTTTGTATCCAAAGCTCATACGTCTGAGCTTCTTTCTCCAGTTCTCCCGTGGCGAAAGCGTAGTAGTCGGCGGTGATGCGCATCTTCTCTCGCTCGCTAACCCGATCCCGCAGCCCATATGCCTTCTTAATGTTCTCGCTCGCCAGGCTAGGTTGTGCCAGATTGGCGTACGAAACGCCCAGACCAGCATAAGCGACTGCGAAGTTCGGATCGAGCTCAATAGCTCGCCGGTAAAAAGGGATCGCTTCTGCGTCGCCTTTGGCACGCGCAGTCGTGGTGCCCAAGCTGAAGGCTTTGAGCGCTTCCAAAGACGGGGTGGTCGCCTCGATGGGAACATCGAACTTTTGGATCGATGCCAGCGATTCCCCCAACTTGTTGCGCAGCGCTGAGGCGGCCTTGCTCAACGCCTTGAGCACGTCTTCCTTGCCCGCCGCCTGCACCTGCTCTTCGGCAAGGGGATCGCCCGCATGGCAACTGGAGGCGTTGAGGCCGATCACGTATTGATTGCCTAAGTTGGAAACGGAGCCCGCAATGATGGCTTTGCTTCCTGTGCGCAGGCATAGTTCGCGCGCCACATCCAGCGTCACGCGATCCGTGACCGGGCGGCCCATCAACTTCAACGTTTCGCCCACCTTGCGGTCCGAGAGCACGTTCAGAAATGGGGACTGTCCCAGTTCGACCGAAAGAGCCTGCTTCAGGGCGTCATCGAAAACGGCATCTCCGGTGGTATTAGCAAAATCAGTCAGGACAATCGTGTCCTTCTCGGTCAGTGCGCTTGTGGAGTGCGAGCGTAGATACAAGCCCCCGCCAACCAGGACGGCGACAAGGAACATGGCGGCAGGAACCAGAACCTTCCACATTCTGCCGCCCCCGGCGGATGTTGCTAGGCCCGCTTTCGCTGCGGACTGGGATAAAGGGACGGCCGCTGAACCGGAACCTTGCGAGGGCCGCGACTGACCTGCCGATTGCTGGGTCGTTTCTGCCGCCACGGCGACGCTGCCCGAGCTGCCTACCGGGGAGCGCCCCGTGTCCGTCTCTCGCTTCAGCCGCTTCAGGTCGGCCCGCATTTCCGCCGCGCCCTGGTATCGCAACTCCCTGTCTTTCTCCAACGCCTTATGGATGATCCGTTCCAACTCGGCGGGAACATCTGGATTCAGCCGCAGAGGAGACAGTGGAGCGCGGTTGAGAATGGCCTCGAAGATCGTCGCCGTACTATCTCCACGAAAGGGCAGTTGGCCGGTGGCCATTTCATAGAGCACTGCGCCGAAGGAGAACAAGTCCGTCCGTGCGTCCAGCTCCCTGGCCCGGGCCTGCTCCGGAGACATGTAGGAGACTGTGCCGACCGCCGAGCCTGGAGTAGTCAGGTGGGGGTCTCCGGCTCCGGTTTCCGTCGCCTCGGTGGGTCTTGCTATCGTGGAGCGTATTTTCGCCAGTCCGAAGTCCAGAATCTTCGCGTGCCCGCCGCGCCTGGTCACGAAAATGTTGGCGGGCTTGATGTCTCGATGGACGATGCCTTCGGCGTGCGCCGCGTCCAGCGCATCCGCAATCTCGATGGCCAGCGACAGCAGCGTCTCAAGTTCAAGCGGGCGGTTGCCGATCAGGTGCTTCAGAGTCTGGCCATCCAGGAACTCCATGGCGATGAACGCCTGGCCGTTCTCCTCGCCGATGTCGTAAATCGTGCAGATGTTGGAGTGGTTGAGAGCCGATGCGGCCTGTGCTTCACGTTGAAATCGCGAGAGAGCTTGGGTGTCTTTAGCTACTTCATCGGGTAGGAATTTCAGGGCAACAAATCGGTGCAGGCGGGTGTCCTCGGCCTTGTACACGACACCCATGCCGCCCCCGCCGAGTTTCTCAATGATGCGATAGTGCGAGACGGTTTGGCCGATCATGGAGTCGAGGTATGGTAGGCGGGATGCAGGGACAAGTCAATGAAAGCCGAGGAGTTGGTGGTATCTTAAGAGGATTGTTGGTGTACGTGCGGCTCGCCTTCTGGGCTCTGGCCATGGCATACACTTCCGTCCTCTTGTCTTGTCCCGTGGCACAAGCGGGCCTTCCCCCAGCACCATGATCACCGCGGCGCTGTTCGGTGCGATGCTCGGATTTAGCCTCGGTGGCATGTTCATCAATCGACGTACTCGCAAGAAAGGTTCAGCGCAGCCTCCTCATCGCAACCGATTCCATGCCACAGGTGTGCCAAGCATCCGGTCGTAAGTGTAATTGTATGGCCGACGCCGGAATGCAAGAAGAATTGAAATGGACGAAAAGTCGCCTGCATCTTACTGGCCGGATGGCTGAAGCGAATTCGAGCGAACTGGGGCACCGGAGCCATGTCCTGGTCGAGCAGCTTCGGAGCACCGTGCAAACGGACGATATCGAGGCTCTGGAACGTAGCAATCGCGGTCACAATAAGCTCTTCACCAACAAACACCCCGCTGAGTTTCATCCTCCGGAGTGCGGATTCGCCGCCGCTGCGGGGAGTAATATAGGATCGTTGGTAAGTGAAAATGAGTAGGGATAAAGTTAAACATTCTCCACTAGCTCCCTGATAATTTGGGGGGAGCGGAGATGGGTACAGTGCGAGTTCGAAGTCAAGAAGGGAATTCCCGCTGATTCGCCACTCCGGCGAGAAAGAGCAGCACCTGCATGGCACATGGTTCCTCCCCATTCCCTTTCAGGCTCCTGTCGCGTTCAACGTTTCCCGGCAGCGAGGCCATCCGCCAACTGTGGCGCGTAGCGCCGCCGTTTGTTACAGCTGTTTTTTCCCGGGAAGGCAT
Organism: Terriglobia bacterium; assembly: GCA_020073395.1. Taxonomy (GTDB): domain Bacteria; phylum Acidobacteriota; class Terriglobia; order Terriglobales; family Acidobacteriaceae; genus JAIQFF01. The sequence goes on along the minus strand of JAIQFF010000098.1, from coordinate 6,902 downwards.
GCTTACGCAAGAAGGGCGGATCTTGATCCGCGGCAAGTTCCGGCGCTTGTTGATTTGCTCGGTGCTCCCGCTGGCCCGGCACTTGCGCGCCCACTATGGGCTACAAGGCGGATGTAACAGCTGCGGCGCAAGCTGCAACCTACTGTTTCGTTGCCCACACTGGGATGCGGACTCACGCCTGTGCACTGTCTATGAATCCCGGCCACGCGTCTGCCGCATGTTTCCCATCACCCCCGCCGACCTGCGCGATCGGGACCTAGAACTGCGACACACGGTCTGCGGTTTCCACTTCGCTGCCGAAAAAAAGGAACCTCATCCCTTACTCGTTCGTCCAGAAGTCAAGGAGCAGAGTTCCTAGCATGCATTATTCACAACGCTTCTCTGCACTTCCCCTCGGCACCAGGCGTGGATTGTTCGCTGTTGGATTGTTGATTTTTCTTTAGGGTTGCGCATGAAGAGATTTACGAAGTTCTGAGACTGAAAGAGCTGGAGATATCGACGCTGGAAATAGAAGCAGAGGCGTTGCGCATAGCAGCTCCTCTTCTGCCAGATGCGCAAGCTGGTCAAAGGAGCAAGACATTTATCGCTGGGCAGCAAACCTGATCGGGGATCTCTGTGATATTCGTCTCGAAATCCCCGCCGATGCCAACGCGGCAAACAGGGTTGCGGCCTCCACTTCCTAGAGCGTTTTGACTAAACGTTGGCGACAGACTCCCGGTCAATGGTAAGCGTTCGACCAATATACCCGTTCGAAGAGAGGTGAAGTCGAAGGGTGCAGAAGGAGACTTCACCAGCAGATTCTCAGGCGACGCAACTCCTGATTTCGCCAATTATCCCATCCAGCCGTTGTAAAACCAGCTTTCGTTCCGGGCGCATTACTTCTGTTAGCTCGTCATCCGACCCGAACCGGTGCCGACGTTCTCCAAGAAACCGGGAGGGCAAGACATCACCCCCTTCGGGCTGGCATCCCGGAGCTCGCCAATGATGCGTTGTCCGTTGTTCAGAAATCCCAAGTTTGAGGGTCCCAAGTTATGGAACGGAGAGCGAGCGTGAATTTGTAGTCCCGCGCGACATGTCCGCCGTCACTGCAGCCATTCTAGGAAAAGGCATAGAATATTTGTATGAAGTTGGAAGCGCGGAGGTGGGCTTATGCCGAATACCCCGAGCTCCACCCACAGCCTGTGCCACTCCGTGCTGCAGGGTTTTCACCAAGAGCATGAGGCGATGGATCAGGTTTCCGAGTTGGGATTCTCCATCCCACTATTGGCGATCGCCAGGGCGCCCACGGATCGCAGAACGTTCTTGAAAGTAACGACTCTTCCCTGCCTGGCGGCTTGCGCCGCAGCCTGCCTGCACAGCAGCCCGGCGGTTGCTTTCGGAACGCCCTCCTTGGCAGAAGATGATGCACGTTTTCGCGTGGAGGCCAGATTCTACGAAAAGCTGCCGGGCAAGAACGTCCGGTGTAAGCTGTGCCCGCGCGGCTGTGTGGTTGGAGACCGACAGCGCGGGCACTGTCGTGTCCGCGAAAACCGGGGAGGGACGTACTATTCGCTAGTCCACTCGCGGGTGTGCGCGGCTCATATCGACCCGATCGAAAAGAAGCCCTTTTTCCATTTCCATCCAGGCATTCTGGCGTTCTCGCTGGCCACGGCGGGATGCAACGTGAACTGCAAGTTCTGTCAGAACTGGGAAATCTCACAGGCCAAGCCCGAAGATCTGCCGGCCCGGTATATGCCGCCCGCAGACGTGGCGGTGCTGGCCAAACAGAACCAGTGTCCGGCGGTAGCTTTCACCTACAGCGAACCGACCGTGTTCAACGAGTTCGTTACCGACGCCGCGGATGCGGCACGGGAGCAAGGGACGAAAGCCGTCGTGGTGTCAAACGGCTTTATTCAGCAAGAGCCACTGAAACGACTGTGCAAGCACGTCGATGCCATCAAGATCGATCTGAAGGCGTTCTCCGCGAAGTACTACCGCGAGGTGGTGAACGCCGAGCTTCAGCCCGTGCTGGATACGCTAGTCACGACCCGGAAGGAAGCCAAGTGGATGGAGATCGTGCACTTGGTCGTTCCGACGCTGAATGACAGCGACACCGAATTTCGCGATCTCGCGCGGTGGATCAAAGCTAATCTGGGAAGTGACGTTCCGATCCACTTCACGCGCTTTCAACCGCTGTACTTGCTGAAAAACCTGCCTCCCACGCCGGTCGAAACCCTGGAACGAGCCAAGGCGATCGCTGACACCGAAGGGTTGCAGTACGCGTATATCGGAAATGTGCCCGGGCATCCCGCCGAAAACACTTGCTGCCCGAAGTGCCACCGTCTGCTCATCGAGCGTGCCGGGTTCACGATCACGCAGAACCATATTCGCAAAGGAAAGTGCGAGTATTGCCAACATGTGATTCCGGGCGTTTGGAGTAGCTGAGGCGGCGGGAGGATCGGAGTTCATATGCGTGCCAGAATCCGAGTCACGCTGCTGATCGCGTTTACCTTGTTGGTGGCATGGTCAGTGATTGCGAAGAGCCCGCCCGCGGGATCGGGGGAGCAGATCCGGCAAGCGGCTGTGGCGGGAAGTTTCTATCCTGCCGACCCCAAGGAACTGGCAGCGACCGTGGACGGGTTCCTGGCCCATGCCAGCGTGCCCGCGCAAACAGGGAAAATCATTGCGTTGGTCGCGCCTCACGCAGGCTACCCGTTTTCGGGCGCGGTGGCGGCGCATAGCTATGCTTTATTGAAAGGGCGGCCGACGCATCGAGTCGTCGTGATCGCGCCCTCCCACTATGACGCGTTTTCGTTTGCCTCGGTTTACGAGGGTGACGCCTATGCCACTCCTCTCGGTACGATCGCCGTGGACAGGGAGTTCGCCCGGAAGCTGGCACGCTCGAGCTCCGAGATCAAACTCTCCAGCCGCGGCCATATTCCTTCTCAAGGTGGGGCGGAACATTCTCTCGAAGTACAACTGCCGTTCCTGCAGCGGACGCTCTCGGATTTCCAACTTGTGCCCATCATCATGGGCGACCAGAGCTATGAAGCGAGCCGTGCCCTGGGGGTCGCACTCGCAGAATTGGTTCGAGGGACGGATGCGCTGATTGTGGCCAGTTCCGATCTTTCGCATTACCACCCCTACGAGCAGGCGGTCACTCTGGATGGAAAAACCCTGAACGCGATTGGGGAGTGGGATTACCTCACGCTCTCTGACAACTTCCAGAGCCGGACGTGGGAAGCCTGCGGGGGAGGCCCCATCGTTGCCGCGATGATTGCCGCTGAGCGGCTGGGGGCTACACGCGCCAAGGTGATCAAGTATGCGAACTCGGGCGACGTCACGGGCGACCGTAGCCGCGTCGTTGGTTACAGTGCGGTGGCGCTGTTTCAGGACGAGGGTCGGGATGCAGAGACGCCCAAGTTCTCTTTGACCTCGGCCGAGAAGCGGCAACTGCTGGAGATCGCCAGGAAATCCGTCGAGTCTGCGGTGAAGGGCAGTAAGCTCTATGAGCTTCCCGCGAACCTGCCTCCGAGCTTGCTGCAAGATCGCGGAGCTTTCGTCACGATTAAAGAAAATGGAGATCTTCGTGGTTGTATCGGGTACACAGCAGCCATTCAACCCCTGGCGCTGGCGGTCCGCGATGTGGCCGGGTTTGCCGCGTTGCGGGACACGCGCTTCCGGCCTGTGACGGCCGGCGAACTACCACAGCTGAAGTACGAGATTTCCGTCCTGTCGCCGATGCGGCGAGTCTCGGACCTGAATCAGATCAAGGTCGGAGAGCACGGTCTCATGATCAAGGAGGGCCGCTACCGCGGGCTGTTGCTTCCTCAGGTCGCGCCCGAGCAACACTGGGATCGAAAGACGTTTCTGGACGAGACCGCAATGAAGGCAGGGCTGCCTGCCAAAGCCTGGCGCGACAAAGACGCGGACCTTTTCGTGTTTACGGCTGTGGTGTTCGGGGAATCCGAAACCGCGCGCGTTTTCACCCCTGAGGTTCCAGTTTGGACCGCCCCACCCAAATGGCCAGGAGAGCGGGTACCAGGTTCACCGCCGCAATAAACATAGCTGCCTTGAGAAAACCAAAGAGCGGAAGCAGGAACGCGCTCAACACCAGGGCGCCCAGGCACGCTCCCAGCAGATCGTCACCGTACAACATTCCCATACTCGCCTGCGGCACTGGTGAGCCCTCAAAGAAGACTTCTGTGGCAAGCGCGAACTCATATCCACCGAGCACGCCCGCCAGCAATGCCATTGCGGGAAAGACAATCTGACTCACGAAGACCAGAAGGCCGGAGCTTCTGACTCCCGCGAGGGAACTGAAGAACAGATAGAGCAGAACTGGAGATATCGCAGCCAGAATCTGGAGGCCCGCCAACCGCATCAGACCCGCACGAGGAGTCAGCGAGCGTGCAGATCGGGCGACCCGCAAACGCCACCAACTGCCGAAGGCCATGCCCGTCATGAACAGTGCAATCAGGATTGCGAGTTCATGGTAAACATATCCGTAGATGGCTTGAAAGCCCAACAAGAGCAGTACCTCCAGGCTGATTGTGGTCAGGCCTGCAAGAGCGATGCAGAACCCCGCGCTCGCGTGCACGCGGGCCGCAGGCCGCGGCAAGCAGCGAATGATCGCGGCCAGACCGAAGAGCAGAGCACCCGCCAGTGCCACCAGCCGCCCAAATCGCACTTCGGCTATGGAGTCGAAGATGTATTGATACTCGCGATTGAACTGCGTGCTCCATAGCGCAACGTCGAAGTAGTAGGCAATCGGAGTCAAGTCGCGGTTGACGGGTGTGTCGGGCCGAGGCTGGATTTTCTGCTCGAGATCGGCGACGCGGTCGGGCATCATGCGAAACGGGATGTAGTATTCGCGGACGTAGCTCGTTTGCAGATGCCGGGATCCCAAGCGAGACAGCAATTCGAGGTAATCGGCCGCCAGGACGCCCTCCCGCTTTGCTGCAAAGAAATGTACGGTGTCGCCGGGGATCGTTCGCACTACGGGAAATGCTTCCTGCAGTGATTTGACCACGCAGCGCAGGAAGGCGCTCAGGTCGGGACTGAGGTACTCCTCTGCAGCATGCAACTGAAACGAGAAGACTCCCCGGTCCGCAAGCTTCTCCGCCGCCTCGCGAAAGAAATCCGAGGTATAGAAACGGTTCAGCTGCGCGGTCTGTGGAGCGGGTAGATTGACGATGATTACATCAAACAACTGGTCGTTGGTCTTCAGGAATAACCGTCCATCCGCTTGGTGAACATGTACGCGCGGGTCGGCGCGTGCGGCTACCCACTGTTGCGGGAAATATTGCTGTGCAAGCTCGAGCACGGTGGGATCGAGCTCAACGTAATCCACCCGCTCAAGACTGGGATGCTGCAGAGCCTGCTGCAGGCTTCCGCCAGCGCCGCCTCCGATGAGAAGAAGGCTCCGGGGAGCGGGGTGCTCAAGCAGGGCATAGTGCACGCTCTCTTCTGCGGTGGCGGGATCCGGCGCATTGAACATCAGCAGCCCGTTCTCAGAGAGACTACGGATTCCGCCTGCTTCTAGGACCATCAAATTGCCGTACACGGAGTTCCGCGTGTCCAGAAGGCGAAAGCCCGGCCACAAGCGAGCCAGAGAGGCGGTTTCCATGCGGCCGCCTTCCGGCAGACCGACAAATACCCACCCGACCAGCAAGGCTGAGACCGCGACGAGCCGATGCATTCGTCTTCGCAGACTGAGAGTCGCGGCGGCCATGAAGTTCAGCGCGCTCACCAGGAATGCAATCTGAAGGGAGTTTAGGGAACGGAGAAAGATCAGGCTGGCTAGAATGCCCCCCAATGCCGATCCAGCCGCCTCGAGTAGATACACCGAATTGACCGCGACCTGGGCCGAGGAGCCGGACTCGTGCGCATGGAACCGGCTTCCAGCGACAAAAGCCCAGCCTGAGACGGCACAGAAGCAAATCAACGTGACCAGGCAGGTCAGAAAGATCGGCGTGGGCCCGAGGAGTTCTCCCGGAAGCGCATGAAACAAGCTGCGGCTAGCACGCACCGCCAGGATTGTCGCCGGGAAGAGGAGGGCGAGCAGCATTTGCAAGGTCGCCATCAGCTTCGCCGGATTCGATGCCCAAGTCGCGACCCGGCCGAGCAAGCTGCTGCCCAATGCAGTCCATAGAAGCCAACAGGCGAGCATCAACCCCAGCGAGATCTCGTTGCCATAAAAGACAATCATCAGCTCTCGCAGCAGAACAATCTGGGCGACTGTCGCCGTGAAACCGATGAGAACAAGAATGGCCCGAAGCTTTAGAGTTGGGAAGCTTGCCGAGAGTGTCCGCGCCGCGCTCACAGCACGATCATTAGAATTCAAGCCGAGCTAAAAAACAAAGATGGCAGCGCTCTGATCCGGCTTCTTTCTGAGCAACATCTACGCAGCTTGCCAGAGAGTGCCTCGGGGCCCTTGGAATTAGGTCACGGCACGAGAAACCGGGAGCGTTGGAAGTTGTTGTACCGTTTTTACTCGCCCGGTTTTGAAGATCACGCAGTGTGTTCTGATCGGCTCTTTACCAGAAGGGGCCGCCGTGAGGTGGAACGCCTCTCTGTCCTGAACAATCAAGCCATCGCGACCGCCCTCGGGACGGCAGCAGAAGGATAGTGCCAACTCCCGAGTGGTCGGCCACCCGGAACTATGCTGACTGTTGGCGAAAAATCGCGGTTACACTCAAAACCCCTCAATGAGCGCTAACGCCTGTTTGCAACAGTTATCCTCGATTCGCATATGATGTCGACGTTCGTAAGCCTTAGGAGCGGTTGAATGGTCGGGGTAGCGTTCTTGGCACTTGTGATAATGGCTCTCGTCAACATCGCCTTCTGGTGGGCGATGCGAATCCGCCTGATGAGATTGGATTCAGCTAGGGACAGAATCGAATGGCTGAGTTTCCGTACTG
>JAIQFF010000282.1 GCA_020073395.1 Terriglobia bacterium | reverse complement strand
CGTCTTGAAGAACATGGCGTTCTTTCTGTGCAGGATGGCTTTCTTCAGCCCCCTTTCGCAAATGTTATTGTCTAATGGCGCTCCGGCAACGCGGAGGAACAATGTGAGTGCCTTCCAGTGATTCTTCCAGTAGGAGATTGCTTTCCCGAGACCCGAGTTGGGCTCGGTCTTGCGCTCCGCGATCTGATCCTTGAGCCATTTCTCCAACTCCTCCATCAGCGGGCCGCTATGGGTCTGATGGAAGGCGAGCCGCTCCTGGGCCGACATCCCTTGTTTTTTGGCAAGGGCATCATTCTTATAGACCTCCGCGAGGGTTTCGAGCACGTAGCGGCATTCCTCGGCGAAGTTGGCGAACACGTCCACAAATTTCCGCCTGCCATGCGCCGTGCAATTTCCCAGCAGCACCTCGAACTCTTCCGGCACATTGCGCGACAGCGCATCGCACATCTGAATCGGCGGACCGAGCCCGGATGCCCGTTGTGCGAGGACATCCGACAAATTTTCGCCGGCGTGCTTGTGGCCGGTGAAGAAGAGTGCGATCTTCCGACCACCGCCGATCGAAACAATCCCGGAGGTAAAGATCCCAGTTCGTTCCGGTGCCTCCTCCGGATCCGCCCCTGCGCGCTTTTCGTTTGCTTCTTTCATCAGGGCGAGAATCTTCATGGTCGTGTCGTCATTGTGCAACACTTCCCCCTGAGCCGCCTGCCGTACCAACTCTCCGTGTGCCGGTTCGACGATGCCGGCCACTTCATGGACGATCTCCCACTGCGTCGAGGCGGGCAGAGGGATGCCGACACTTCCCTGAAGATGCTCGAGGCGGTAGAAGGGGAAACCGGTCCCGTACTTCAGAAGCGCAATCATGCTCCCCGACGTTTCGTCGTACTTTTTCTCACCCACCCCTTCGGGCGTCTGCGCGGTGAATACTTCCAGGCACAGATTGCACCGCAGGCTCTCCATCTCGTAGACCTTCGCACCCAGCGGCGCCTGGCCAACGATCCGCACCAACCGTCGAGGTGCAACGGACGCATACACCTTGCCCTTTTGACACTTCGGACAGCCGTCTCCTGGCTTGAGCGACTCGTGACTGATTTTGACCTTCGTGGCACCAACGTAGGACAAGGCGCCGTTGCGGCCATGCCCTTTGGGTTTGTCGCCGGATGCCGGAGGCTGCCCGCCTGCCGGACCCGCATTGGGGCCGCTTTCTGCCGGCCCCGTCTTGGCTGCGGATTGCCCTGTGCCCGCCTTGACCAGGTTGCTTGTCTTTTCCGTAGTGACACCAAACAGAATCTGCCGCAGCTTTTGGATCGTGGTCTTGCGGTCCTCGAGCAGATCGGTCACGTACGAGAGCGTTTCTATGACCTCCTTGAGCTTCGCGCAGTCCTCTTCGCTCAGGGGCCCTGTCCGGGCACGTTCCAGAAGCGCGTCAAGTTCCTCTTGATTCATATTCACCCGCTCGATCGGTCTCATCATAACAGCTCTCCCAGGAGCCGACGGAAGTCCTTGCGAAGCGGATACGCAAGCACTTCCTTGACCGGACGGTTGGGCCTGTTGGTGTGGTCGTCCTTGCCCCGGCCCGTCGTGAGGCCGAGGCAAATCCAGTTGGCGGCTCGATAGCAGGTGCCGCGAAAACGCTCCGGGTCGACGAACGTTTCGAGATAATAGACCGGATGGCCGTACACACGCTCCCAGTCCTCCGACAGCAGCCGGGACATGCAACCCAGAATGTGAGAGGCGGCATGTTCAACGCGGATGAAAGGCAGCAGCAGGAATCTCGTATTGTAGGCAAGAAAGCGGATGTTCTTGCGTCGGGCCTCGGCCGACCAGCTGATGAAACGGTCCCTGGGGCCGAGATGGCGGGGAGCGGAAGACCATGCCAGGCAGGCAATTGGGCGCCCCTGGGCATAGACCAGATACTTCAGCTGTTCCCCGACCGGCCGTGTATACCCGAGGTAATGGTAGCGGTCGAGCAGGCTGTTGAAGACCCGCTCCTCTGCTGTGCGCCGGACCTGGCGGAACTCGAGCGGCCGGATCGAGGAAAGACCGGCATCGAGCGGTGTCGTATCCACCAGCGCCGGGGCAGGCTTGCCGCGCTGCGAGCCGCGCTCGCCCAGCGGATTGTGGGTGGCGTAGCGCACCTCGGGCAGTTGGATATGACCTGATCGATGAAGTTGCAGCATGAGTCCCCGGCACACCATGTCGCGCAGCGCGCCGTTGGACTGGCGCCAATCCCAGGCCTCGCACAGGATCTTCGACAAGGCCCTACGGCTTGCTCCCGGATGCGCGGCGATCAACTCACGGATGAATCCGATATCCGATGCAGTGACGATGCGCCCCCGGTGCCTGAGCGGTTCTTCCATGCCCGACACGATAACAAATACGAATGTGGAACGCAAGTCCTATCTGCAGTTTTTTCACGCGGCCGGGCTCACCCGCCGCCATGCTGGAGCTGCCTGGACACCGTCAGGATTGCCGGCCGCAATGAGCACCTGCAGTTCATGCGCCTCCAGCCGACGCGACGTCCCGCTTGCACTCGCCGGCCAAAAGCGAAAATGCCCCGATGACAAGCGCTTTTGGCAAAGCCAGAATCCCTGCGCATCGTACGTGACCACCTTTATGGAAGTCGCGCGTCGGTTTCGGAACACGTACAGCGCACCCGAAAAGGGATCTTCTTTCAGGTGATCTTTGCAGATCCGTGCCAGACCATCGATGCCACATCGGAAATCGACCGGCTCGACCGCCACCAGAATGCGCATTTGAGCCGAAACCTGAATCATGACTCCAGGCTCCAAAAGCTGCGGCTGAGTGCGGCGAGATCCGGAGCCGGAACTCCTATGACATGGATGCGCATGCGCCCGCCCCGTGGATGCTCGAGTTCAATGGTGCACTCTGGGCTCGGGGCGCATAACGGCGCCGGCAGTTCAACGAATGACGGTCGTTTCTCCCGTTTCACTGTGGGTTCAACTGCCACAGAGTCGAGACGGTCTCTGAGCGCGTAATAGTTCACCCGCGCAAGCCGTGCGATCCGGGCCACAGTATGCTCCCGGGCCAAGCTCGCTGCCATCGCCCAGAGCCGTGCCGGCATGGGTTCGCGATGCCTTCGAGTTTGACGCCACCGCTCGATCTGGCGGCAAAGATCCGCAACATCAGAGGGAATGTCGGATATAGGTGAGAGTGACTTCTTTGATTCCATCGGCTGTCCTCCTGGCGCTATTTGCGCCCACAGCCAGACGATATCAAATCGCCTCAACGCGAGTCACGCACGCTTGCCGGAAGGACACAAATAATCTACAAACAGCTTGGCAATAGATTCGGAATTTGCCGAATTGCAGATGCATGCATGTCCATAACCGATGGCGATCACAACACCCCTTCGTTTAGTGACACCGGAATCCGTTTCATTTTCGTCGGCAATGTCTCTTCCGCACGGCTTCACTTTAAGAGCAGCACATTCGTTAGCCCTGAATACTTTAAAACCCTTAAACCTCAATAACCTCGTTGCTCAAGGAGTGCTCAAAACTTATTGAAAATTCCTGTTCGGTCGTTCAACCGGGCTCCCAACGTTGCGCCGGACGATGGAAAGCGGGATAAAAAGAAGACCCCAGTTGGAAAAACCTGGGGTCTTCTTTTTCTTTCAGTTTAACAAAATTCTTCTTAGGTCACTACGACAACGTTGGTTGCCTGTGGGCCTTTCGGACCATCGGACACCTCGAACTCTACTTCATCGCCTTCATA
>JAIQFF010000097.1 GCA_020073395.1 Terriglobia bacterium | reverse complement strand
CATCAACAATTTCGACATCGTGCTGGTGAAACATTTCTTTGCGCCGGCAGAGGCCGGTCTGTACGCCGCGGTGGCCCTGGTTGGACGTGTGATCTACGTCTTGTCCTGGTCGGTGGTGAGTGGCATGTTTCCGATTGCCGCGGGAACCCGCAGCCAGAAGCGGGACCATGGCGTGCTCGCGACGTCTCTGTTGCTGGTTCTTGGCATTGGATCTGCGATCACGATGGGGCTCTGGCTCGCTCCGGCGTGGATCTGGACGACCCTGTTCGGCGTGCGTTTCGGAATGGCCGGCGATCTTCCCTATTTGCTGACGCTTTACGCCGCCACGACCAGCGTTTACTCCCTCAGTATTGTGTTCATTGCGTACGAGATGTCCCATAAGATCGCCAACACGGCGTGGGTGCAGTTGGCTTTCAGCGGCGTCCTCATCGGCAGCATTTACAGGTATCATTCATCGCTCGAACAGGTGATCCGGGTGCAACTGGCGATGATGATGGTGCTGCTGGTGGTGGTGGCGGTTCCCTTCGTGTTCAACCTGCTTGCCGGTTCAGAAGCTATGCCAGGCACCCTCGGCTCCGGCGAATTGAAGACGATTCGGCGGGTTTCAGAGCACGAGGTGATGGCGGAGTTTCTGAAGACTGACTTTCACAAGCCTGAATTCAGCAAGTACCAGCAGAGTCTGGGCGGAATCGTGACCACGCCAAATCTCGGCGATGTGGTGGAGAATGCGGTGCGACGGGCCCTGCTGTTCGTGCGACATGGCGCCTTGTGGAGAGAGCTTCCATCGGGGACGCAGTGGTTCGAGGTGGAGATTGAAAGGGCGGATCTGGAGCGGATTCGCGTATTTCCGCGGGCACAATGGCGCAGGCTGGCGCGGGGTAATTTTGGTCTTACCGAAGTGGCACAGCGGATTGCTTCGGGCGAGTGCACTGGCTTTGCCGACGAAGCCTTCCTCTTGAAAATTCAGCAGCTGCGCACTCGATTGGAGCAGGGCTGGCAGGCCGGCGCCATACTTCTGATCGGGCTGGACCAGCGCGGGTCCTTCACTCTTCTGGATGGCAACCACCGGATGGTGGCGGCGCTGCTGGCGTCACCGGAGGCCCTGACCAGGTTTCGTTTCTTCTGCGCCCTGTCTCCTCGCATGAGCGAGTGCTGTTGGTACGAGACTAACGTTACAACTCTGGCGCGCTATGGGACCAACATGGTCAGGTATCTGGTCCACGATCCTAAGGAAGAGCTGGAGCGGCTGTTGCAAGGTTTTGACTGAAATAAGATGACAGCGTCTTACCACACCCCTTTGTCATTTCCCGTAAAGCGATACGCGAGGAACGCAGAAATAGCCAGCGGCGGCAACAGAGGTAACCGGTACAGGGCCCGGAAATCGGCGTGCCGGCCAGCGTTCAGCAATTGGGAGCCAAAGAGGCCCGCCGCCGGTCCCTTGGAAACGCGCAAGAACTTGCCGCCCAGATGCACCCGCAGACGGGGAGAAGGCACCGCCGCGAGCACCTCGCGCGGTATTTCAAGCTGGCCACCGTAGGAATTCACATATTCCACAATCAGCAGCAGGAAAGTGGCCACGCCCGGCCAGATGCCGCCCAAGTCGGCCGCCCGGCGAAGCTCCGAGAAGTCGATAGCGCGGTCATTGAGCAGAGCCGCAAAATCCGTCATATCGCACAGCCTGAAATAGAGATGGCGATACATCCGCTGCAAGGTGGAAATGAGAACGCGCTCTTCGGGCGCGGGCACGCGGAAGCTGTGGCCGCCGACGGTCCGGGTTACGCTGCGCTCGAGCACGCGACGAGCCAACGCCTTTTGCTCCCCGGTCTGCCCCAGATAGCGTACGTGGATTTCAACCAGCTCCGGCAAATCGGGCAGCTTGAAATTCCACTTGTTGGCCAGGCGATCTCCCCAACTCCGGGTCTCCTGTACCGCATCAAACTGCTGAGCCATGACCCGCAGGACCGTGCTCTCGTCGCCGTCAGTATAAAGATCAAGATCGGACCCGAGGTCTGGCCAGTGATCGAGGGACTTTATCACTGCCACTTGCGCCCCCGCCGCCTCCAGGGCGGCGCAGATGGGGACAAGGTTCTTCACCGCATGGGCGATGCGGGCACCTTCGTGCGCCAGGGTACTTTCACACCAGGACCGAATCCGGTCATGGCCCGGAAGCGCGGATGCAGACCGCTGCAGTGCTTCCAAAGCGCGCACCGTCACGTGATGAGCATCGGCAAGGCAGAGAAAGTCAGCGAGTTCCACCGCACTCAGGTCGGAGACCCGTTGCAACAGGGGATAGAGGTTGGCCGGATTCTCAGGGTACGGCCCGTGGTCATCCTGCTGCCCGGGGAAGACCAGACGTGAGAGGATATCCACGTTTTGGGCTGTTCGAGAGTTGTCAGAGGGCATGGATGTGTTGGAAAATCGTCAGTCTTTGATGTAGCGAGTACCGTCTGGGGTTGGTTACCAGCCCGGACGCCGCTCCTAATCAGGCGAATCGGCAGCCAACATATTCGCCTCGCTCGTCATCCAAGAGCGATACGAGGGGGAACTGTGGTTGCAAGCGCGATTCTGGTAGTCGGCACCCGGTCACTATTGAGCCCAGCGGGCGACGAATCCTTCTCTGGAGACGGCGCGGAGCCGCCCGCAAGCCCCATTGCAGGGCTGGAAATACTTGGACAATCCATTGTCGAACACACCATCACCCGCCTGCATAGTGCTGGCATAAGTGCGGTGTCGATAGTCCGCGAAGGCGGTTTTTCCCTTACGGCTGGCCGTCGTTTCGTTCCTGACGTTCTGATGAAGCAGGCCCGAAAGGGCTTCGAAAGGGTTCTGCTGATCAGGCTGGGCGCCTACGCGGAAGTTGATATCGCGGACCTGCTCCGGTTTCATGGCGACGCGGACGCTGCTGTGACTCGGGTGTGCGATGCCTCCGGGCCCCTGGATTTTTGGGTCCTGGACTCCACTCCCGGAAGGCGCAGCAGGCTGAATCTCGACTCGCCCTCGGACTTCAACCCACCGTCGGACTATCTCACCCGGGGCTATGTGAATCGCCTGGCGGATGCCCACGATCTCCGGCGCCTGGTGGTGGACGCCTTCCAGGGACGCTGTGCCGTCAAGCCACGCGGACGAGAAGTAAAGCCGGGAGTCTGGATCGATGATGGCGCCCGCGTTCATCACTCGGCGCGCGTTGTTGCTCCCGCCTATATTGGACGTGGCACCAGGGTGCGGGCGGCCGCGCTGATTACCCGCTTCAGCAATCTGGAACGCCGTTGCCTGGTGGATTACGGCACTGCCATTGAAGACTCTTCGGTTCTGCCCTATACCCACGTGGGCAGGGGACTGGACGTGGCCCACGCCGTAGTTGAAGGAAGCCGGCTGGTGAATCTGTCGCGCAACGTGGCGCTCACCATCAGGGACGCGAACCTCATTGGCCCCACCGTCTCCCGCCGACATTGGTTTGGATACGGCGGCAAGAAGGCTGGAGTTGCTGCTCCCATCACCGAGACGTTTGAGATCGAGCCTGTTCCTCACGTGGCCCTGCGGCCGCGCGCGGCTCTCCGAATACTGTCCAAAGGTGAAGTATGAAAAATGCGGCTTTGGCCAGCGCGAGAACTCTGCCGGTCGTGCATCGGTCGGGCTTGGAGAAACTATGAGAATCTTTGACGGGCTTGTGTGGTCGCGGGCGACTCACCGGCGCGACGGCATCCGCAGTATGGCCGCTCGCCTGGTGGCCGGCTCGCTGGTGCTGGCGGTCCTGGCTTCCAGTAGCGCGTTGGCGCTTCCCGGGCCGCAAGAGACAAGCCCCGATCAGTCGCGCCCCGAAGGAGCTGCAAACGGCTCGACGCAAGCGCCGGCTGCTGCCCAGTCTGGCGTGGAGCCATTGCCAGACAGTCCCGGCGCCGGAAGACCGCAAGACGCTCAAAACGCCGCAGGCCAAACCGGTGCGGCCCAGTCGCTTCCGCAATCGCAGAAAGACGGAAACCAGAAGCCGGTAGGCACCGCTGCCGCAGAGACCGCGACCACCACCGGCTTCGCAGCATCGAAGCCGGCGGGTGCGGCACTGGCACCCGCGAAACAGAAGCGCGCACGGACCATCTTGATCAGCGTGGGCGCAATCGCAGGAGCAGCCGTCGCCCTGGGACTGGTCATGGCACTGTCAAAAGGAACTCCCAGCAAGCCGCCTGGCAGCCAGTAGCAGCAGATCGAGAAGAGCTCTACAATCGGGCCGACCGTCCATCATTGACCCGTTCCATGACTGACCCATCAGGAAACCGGCGGCCCGTGCTGGTGAGTTTCTCTGGAATCGATGGTGCCGGCAAGAGTACGCAGATCGAAACCCTTCACAGCCGCTTGAGTGCTGCCGGCCTTCAAGTCCAACGGCTTGCCTTCTGGGACGACGTCGCAGTGCTGAGGCGCTTTCGCGAATTTTCGCGAAGCGCGCTGCTCAAGGGAGACGCCGGCATTGGCGCCCCCGCTAAGCCGGTAAACCGCCGCGATAAAAATGTCCAGACCTGGTACATGAACGCTTTCCGTTTCTTCCTGTATTCACTCGATGCTGCGTGGCTCAGCGTCGTAGTGAGAAAAGCCATTCTGTCCCATGCTGATGTGGTTATCTTTGACCGATATCTTTACGATGAACTTGCGAACCTGCCGTTGCGCTCTCGCCTCACCCGCTCCTATGTTCGCCTGATGCTGAAGTTCGTTCCTCAGCCGGATGTTGCGTACCTGCTCGATGCGGACCCAGTCCAGGCGCGCCAACGAAAGCCGGAGTATCCGCTGGAGTTTGTCCAAAGCAACCGGACAGCGTACCTGGCTCTGAGCGAACTCTCCGGCAGCATAACGGTGATCGCTCCGGGCACGCCGGACGAGGTTGCAGGCAACGTGATCCAACCGATAGAGAAGAAACTGTGTGGGTCGGACACTCTTGTCCGACGCCTTTGATCTTGATCTTGATTTTGATTTTGACCTGGTGTCTAAGTCTTTGAAATAGATTGTGACCGGGTGTCCGCGCGGTGGGCCTTGATTTTGAACTTAACTAGCGGATGGTTATCTTCGCTACGGTTGAAGCCTGGGTCGATGCAGAAGTTGCAATGACTCTTATGCTGTAGGAGCCGGGAACGATTTCAGCCGAACCCTCAGCCGCGCCCGGGATACCGCCGCAGGAGCTGACGAGCATTGCGCACGCGATCAAGCCGGCGAGAACCAGGCCTCGCAGAATACGCTTCCTGTCGATTTGACCAAGCACCAGCACCCCAACAATCCCCATGCTGTAACCGAACAGGGAGCCCCGGTGTGGCGGCCTGGGCGAACGCTCGGGGTGGTGTGCAGGACGGACAACGGAGACTCTAAGAACGGAAGTCGAGGCTTTTGAGCCCGGTGTAATCACGGCCGGTGAGAAGGTACACGACATCGCAGCTGGGAGATCGGAGCATGAGAGTGAGATGGGGTCCGTGGATCCTGATCGTGCCGTTACCGTGATCCGCGGACTTCCCGACTGCCCGTCCACGATAGTGACTGACGATGGGGAGGCGCTAAGCGCAATGGCCCGGGCAGTCACCGGCGGCGCCGTCGAAGTCGTTGGAGGAGTCGTTGGAACGGTCTCCGTAGGCGTTGGAGGCGGCGCCGGAGTTGCGTCGCATTGTGGTGCATAGGGTACGGGTGCGGAAATCTGGTTTTTCAGGTTCGGCTTTCCGATGGCCTGCACAAACAATTTGTAGTTCCCGGCGGCGAGGGAGTAGCCGCACATATCGAGGGCATAGGTGCCGGTGGCCTGGTCTGCGAGCGGCATGAGACTCTGGCCATCGGAACTGACATAGACCGTGTAGTGATCGATGGTGTCTTCACTCCCCGTGATCTTCCACTGCAGCGAGTTGCCGGTGAGGGTCGCCGAGACGCCCACGCAGTTGTCAATCCCGGATTCGATCTCCGTTCCTTCTTCGTAGTCATTCCACGTGACCAGCTGCATGGCCGCGAGTTGATTGGTCGAGTTGTAAAAGCTGTTGATCTTTGAAAACGTCTGCAGCCAGGTCTGTCCGCATCTCTGGTCCATGATGCGGTTCAGTCCCCAGGAAGCCAGTTTGTCGTTGAATCCTTTATAAGACGCGCCCCAGGTTTCCTTGCCCAGGGCGGCCATTCCGGTCCTGTAAAAACTCGTCAGGTAGCTCATTCCGTAGTCGGTGCTGTTACCGATGTCCCAGGAATAAGCGCCATCGCTCTCACCATGGCTGAAGCCCCGGCTATGCTGAAAGAGGAACAAAGGATTGCTGGCCATTGCCGCTTTGGCCGCACTCCAATCAACTGTGTAGTAGAGGTCGATATCGAAGTTGGTTACGACGGGGCGGCCATCCACTCTTAAGTATGCGGGTGAAGGGAAATAGGTCTGCTCGACATACTGCAAATCATGCACCAGGGCGTGCTGAGGATCGCAGCCTGAGCAGGAGTTCCAACGAATGGCGCCGTTGTCCACCATGATGGCGAAGGTGAAGCCGGGATGGGTCTCAGCTTCCTGCATCACCAGTTTGGCTGCCCGGTCGATCGCGTTGTTCGGTCCGTACCAGACCATGACAACTCCGTCGATGCCGCGGCTGATCATATCTGAGATTTGGCGCTTGACCTGGGCCGGGTCAGTCGAGCTGTAACCGACATTCATATGGCTGGATTGGCCGAACCATAGCACCAGATGAGCGAAGACCTTGGTCTGGGCCGCGGGGTAGAGCAGGGAATGAATGTCCAGCTTGCTTACCGTGGTTGCGCCCAGGTTTCCGTTCGCTTGCGTGACAAAACCGCCGGCTGCACTGGTGTTGTTGCTGGTCTCGGCGGCAAGTGTAGTGGTCGGCGTGATCACCAAGTTGCCAGCACGGCCGGCAAGCGGAAAAATCAGGACCGCTGCAATGACGGACAAGCGGATGCGGCGCGTTACCTTCAAAGATAACCCTTAACGCGATCGAATTACTGCTCGACCTTAGGTCGGCTTGAAGGAATCTTATCCAGCACTCGCAGGTTAGGCATGTTACGGACGGCGTTGGCCTTCGAGATGACGCGGATTGCAACTGCAGGTTACCGTTGGCTCGTGGGTGCCCCACCCTCGTCTCTCCGTTTCTTGGAGAGACAGGGGTGGAAGATGTCGGATTGAACTGGATAACTTCGGGGCGTGGAGGGTTACTCCAAAAACTCAGACACCGTTTCTTCTTACCAATAAGTGAAGTGCAGCTTGTCTACGTAAACGGTGTAAGGCGTTTGCTTGTAGTTCCCGTCCATCTGGATGTTGAGCGTAATGCCGTGCCATCCGGCCGGAGCCGAATGTTGTCCGTAGTAGCGGTTGACCGCCTTAGCGACGCCATTAAGCGTAATCGACTGGTAGAAAAGTTGGTTGTCCGAGGTGCGTTGTACTTGAATGACCACGTGGTTCCATGCGTTGTTTACCGGATTGCAGGCAATCCCGGTGGCCACCCACTTGTTGTTCACGTTGTCCCAGATGTCCCATTCATGGCCGCCGGCGATGCGGCACTGGTTCCCAAATATGAAGGCCATCCCGCTGAAATATTGGCTGACGTCAAACTCCAGGACTTGGGAGGCTGGCAGGTTGTCGGAAAAAAACCAGGCATCATAAATAAAGTTCCTGAGATTCGGAACCAGGGTGTGATTGTTATCGGGAAGCCCCTGGGTAGAGCCCTGGCCAATGACAGGGTTGCTCCAAAGAACGTCGGAATAAGGCACGGTGCCGCCGATGTCAAACTGGGTCGCGCCGCCGGTCTGAGTCATCCTCCAGGTCACCTGCGGACTGCACGACGAACAAATGGCATAGTCTGGCGCCAGTTCTCCCCATCCCTTCCAGCCGCCGCTGGCTTGAATGTTGTACAGCGTGGTTCCACCCACCTGGATCCTGACGGGAGTAAACGAGGCGCCTCCGCAGTAGTCCCACTCTTGCACCACGGTGTTGTAAGTGCCGGGACTCAGGGACAAAGTGGTGTTGAGGCTGGCTCCCTGTACCGTGTACACCAGCTTGTCGGCTAAGGGCGCGGTGTAGATTCCCATCGAGGCCACGCCCTTGGCGCATGTCGAAGTCGTTGCCGTCGCAGTGAAACGCACGGGAGAGCCAACCGTGCTGTTGTTGGCGGGCGAACTCACCCACACTCCGGTTTGTGTGCCTACGGTAATCGGGACGGTGGTGAAACTCGAGCCACCACAGTAGTCCCACTCTTGTACCACGGTCTTGTAGGCTCCGGGAGCCAGAGTCAATGTCGTGTTCAGACTGGTTCCGTTGGCTACGTAAGTCAACTTGTTGTTGATGTAAACGCCCATGGATGCCACACCTTTGGCACAGCTCGAACTGGCGCTGGCGACGAAACTCACCGGCGAGCCAACCGTGGCGCCACTTACAGGGCTGCTTACCGTGACTCCTGCCCGGGCGGTTGTGGCCACGCCCGCAATCAGGCAGACGTACACGCAGAGACTTCTCATGCCAGGTTGCATCTCCAGAATTTATCTGTTTGACTCTCGCGAAGTGGGCGCCACAAAACCGGCTAATTAATGCGAATTTTATAAACCGCGGAGTTCGGGCACAAGAATAAAAGCCAGATTGGCACACCGGAAGTACATCAGGCCCTGATGACCGCATGGGTCGGACACTCTTGTCCGCCGCTTTTGACTTGCTTTGAAGTGCGGTCTTGAGTTTTTGCAGGTACCGACGTGGCTGATGAAAAAGTGAAACTCTCAGCCCAGAAAATCAAGGTCAAAGGCGTCGGACAGGAGTGTCCGACCCACACAAACTAGTCTGGTTGCGCGGTCTCACCCAGCGACGGCGGTAGCACCATTAGGTCCGGGTGCTCCTGGTCGCGCCAATAAACTTGAAAGCATTCTCCGTGTTGCTGTGGCACCCACGTCGTGCCGTCCTCGTAGAAAATCTTTCGCGGGAACAACGCCCAGCCCAGGATTGAATCGCCGCCTTGCAGGTACGAATCTTTTTCTACCGTCTGCTCGCCTCCGGCTGCGATGGGGCCTGACCCGGGCCAATTGGCGTCGAAGGGACGGTGGAGGTATTGCGGCGCCAGGAAATGCTCCGAGGTCAGGATCCACTGCTTGATCGGCTTTCCACTGGTGTTTTTCACCCGGACTGAGTATTTGCCCGGCGTGTTCCAGAAATTTGCCGAGATGAATTGGAGCGGACACGAACGGGCCGGTGGTTCGTAGATGGTGAATGTGCTCATCATGCCTGCTTCCATGTGGTCGGCCACATGACAATGGAACATCCATACTCCGGGGTTGTCGGCCACCATATCTACCGAGAGCGTGCTGGCAGGAAGCAGCTCCACGACGTCCATGTGGCGGAGCGGGTCGCTCACCGTCATGCCGTGCCAGTGCGGGGTGTGCAGGTCCTTCTCGTTGCCCATGCCCATCAAATGCCAGCGGACTTTCTCCCCTTTTTTCATCACCAGGCCGGGCAGATTCCCGAAGATGTACCCATTGATGGCATGGAAGAGCCCGGCGTCCTGTCCACGCAGTTCATCGAAGATCATGAATGAAGTGACGAATTCCCGGTCTACGTCTTTCGGGCTGCCGTCGGCTCTGGCCTTGCCCTTGGCGGTGATGATGATGGGCCCCATGAGGCCGGCGTTTATTTCCGTGAGTCCCGCCGAATGCGGGTGGTACCACCAGACTACGGAGCTGAGCTGGCCCGGTCCCGGCCCGCTGCCGGCGTCGGCGAACCAGTGGTAGGTGAAGCGCGCGTTGGGAGAAACCAGCGAACCGCGTCCTGCGGGCACATAGTAAGCGCCTTCGTTGTCCTTGTCATAGCGCAAACCGTGAGGATGAATACCGTGAGAGCTGCGGCTGCGGTTGAGGAAGTCCACGACGATCTCATCGCCTACTTCGCCGCGAATGATGGGCCCCAGAATTCCCAACCATTCGGGCTGGGGCTTGCGAACTCTAAAAGTGGCGTCGGTGTATTCGATGTAGCGGACCTTCTGCCACTTGGTCTGCTTCGCCCAGGGCTGCGGAATGGGACGGCCCTCCACCAGGTTCAACCCGCTGGGCGCGTAGTCCCAGGTGACGTCTTCCGCCGCGATGTAGTAATGACGGGTGACGGCAAGAGCAGGGGACGCCAGGAAGAGAAGCAAAATTGCGAGCGACCACCAGGGCACAGTCCTCATGACTCCATTATCCCTGAATTGCCGCTCGCGGCGGCGGTGGACTCAAGGCACATGGTCCATGTAGCAGGGCATCGTATCGGGCTGCGCCGGTGGAGTGGGCGGCGTCATCCAGGGAGCATTGGCAAAATCGAAGAACTCGCTCATATCGAACTGGGCGGCGTCGCGCTGGGTGAGCGGAGCAAGGCCGAAGCGGGTTTCGATCAACTTGAGGATCGCGGTGTAATCAGCGGGCGTGTGGGAAACGTAGTTCTTCTTTGAAAACGGCGAAATAACGATCAGTGGCACGCGATACCCCGTGTATACGAAATCACAGGTGGGGCCGGTCGTTGTAGTGCAGATGTCGCCGGGCAGCAGGTCAATGCTGGTGCTGGGCTTTATTCCATCTGGACTGGGCATGGGAGTTGGAGGCACGTGGTCATAGAATCCACCACCTTCGTCCCAGGTAAGAACGAACACCGAGTCTTTCCAGTAGGGACTCTTCATCAAAGCATTAATGAGGGTTGCCACATAAGCCGATCCCGTCTGGATCCTGCCCGACGGTGCCGCCGGATCCACGCCGGCGTGCTCGTCCAGGCCGGCGGCAAACCCCGGATCAATTTCCACCACAGACGGCAGGTTTCCGGTGGTCAAGTCAGTCAGGAACTGCGACGCGGGTGCGAAGTGATCGAGATGGCTACTGGCAAAGGTGTACATGCCCAACTCCGTCCCATTTCCCAGGGGCACGTTCTGGTCATCGGTCACATAAACCCGCCAGGACACTGGTTTGTCATTCAAGGCTTCGAAAATGGTTTTGTTGGGAAGGTGAATGGGGGGCAGGGGATAGGCCCGGCCGGCCGAGGTTGCCGCCATCAGATACATACGGTTGGGCTGGGTGCGGGTCATGGCCGGCGAAAACCAGCGGTCCGAGGTGCCAAACTTCGACGCCATGAAGTAGTAGTAGGGAAGGTCGGTCGCATCGTAATAGCCCATCGCCCGGATCCCATTGATGTCGTTGAATATCGGATTTCCCGTTCGGGCATCATGCCCTGCGGTGCGGACCCATCCATCCATGGTCGCCGTTCCGGAGAGCGGGCTGTTCATGTTCCAGTCCACGTGCGACTCGTTCCAGGAAGGACTGGGGTTCTCAACGCACTGGGAAAGCATGTGAAACGAAGCGACCGCTGGACTGTTCACGCTGGTCTGGCAATCGTTGGGAGGAAAAGGTTCAGAAAAGTTGGGATCGCAGCCCGGGCTGGTGGCAGCCGGTTGTGACGGGTTGTTGAACTGAGGCAGGCCGTCAAAGGGCTGGTCGGGAATACCGTTGGCTGCCCAGTACTCGCGCATCGCGCCGAAGTAGTGGTCGAGACTGCGGTTCTCCTGCATCATAAAAATAATGTGATTGATCGACTGCATGGTGGCAACGAAAGTTGCCGTGGCGGTCTCCGCCGAGGTTAGCGTGACCGTGCATCCAGCAGTGCCGCTGCACGCGCCGCTCCAGCCGTTGAACGTATAGCTGGTGCCGGGTGTGGCCGTAAGTGTGACTTGGGTCCCCGAGGCGAAGTTCGCGCTGCAGGTGGTGGGGCAGTTAATGCCGGAGGGAGTGCTGGTTACAGTTCCCGTCCCCGAGCCGGCAGAGGTTACCGTCAATTGGATCCCGGAGCCTGGACCGGGACCGGGACTGCCCCCGCTCACCAACCCGCGGCAACCTGCCAAAAAAACCAAGCCCAGCACAAGCCCTGCTACTGGGAGCAGCCTACGCGAAGCCGCCATGGACTTTCCCCTCCAGAATTGCACTTTGGATGAGAAATCATGGGGATAGGTTGTAGGGGTGAAAGCCCGCCTTCCAGTCTGCGGGCCAAAATCGGCCTTGGGCGGCCGGTCGGGGCCGCCGGCCTCTTAAGTGATTTCAGGTACTTACAGTGGCCCGTTCGCCGAAACCCTGGCGGCGGCTACGCCGGCCGCTGCATCGGGTACGGAAAACCCATAAAAACTGTCCACTGCCTCGGAAACAGTGGCAAAGATCTCAAACAGGCGATCGACACGCGTCAGTTCCAGAATGACAGCTGAAGCGGGCGGGATAGCGGCGAGTTTCAAGTCGCCATTCTGCTTCATGGCTTGTTCCATGCAATGCAGCAACATGTCCACGCCAGCGCTGTCGATCTCGGTAACCTGGGAAAAATCAAACACGATGCAGGGCCGGTCCCCGGTGATGATCGGGGTAACGTCGCGGAGAAAGTCACGGACCTGTAATGACTTCAGTTGCAAAGGCAATTGTTTAACCGCCACGCGTCTCCGAGGTGTCATAGTTTCATCGACCTATTCAGGATGTATAGCCAGTTCTGCCCGCCCGACGAGACTGAGATGCTGATGCGGTTCGGGTTGATGCCCGAAGCCTTGAGGGTAGCGGCGTTTGGCCCGATTCGCAAGCACCTTTTTTGCGGCGCGACAGTAGAGTGAGGCGGCAAAAGCGCTGTCGTCTCCGATAGTATCCAGGCAGGTGAAGGCTTCCATAAAAATATCCCGAGTAAGGTTCTCCGCGGCTGTTACATCTCCCGTAGCCCTCAGGCTCAGGGAGTAAACTCGTCTCGCGTGCGCCTGGAAGAGAGCAAAAAACGTCTGCCGTTCGCCTTCCTTCGCGCGTCCACAGAGTGTGGTAGCCAAGTTCGTTCCCTCCAGATCGCCCCGCCCAATTTCCGGGCTTTCACAGCTTAGGTATGTTGCGCCGGGGGGTCTATCGGGTCATATCTGTACTCTCTCCTATGCCTTGCTGTACCAGCAAAGCATGGGGCATACGAATCCCTTTCCGCCTACACTTCGCGCTGTGCCTACGGGTTTTTCCGCGATGAAATTACCCACTAGACAGGATGGTGGCGCCGCCACCCGCTGGCTATTCTCTGCGCATGCTTCTAGTTTCCCGCTTGAAATCCCCCCCAAGGCAGGCACCCGGCTTCTAATGGAAAAAGGGCGCCTGCCTCTCGCCTTCAATTCAACAGATTAGCCTGACAGCTGGGAGAGGAAACACACGACGGTAAGGTCGGCATGATCCCGCAAAAAGCCACGGATGCTCGCGGACTTTCACGGATCAGAACTTCGAAAAAGCAAAAAGCAGATCCGTGTTAAGCCGCAAAGATCCGTGGCCGGTCTATCTTGCCACCTACTTCGGCTGAGGGACGATGCGCAGGTACGGCTTGGGCGACTTCCAGCCTCCAGGATATTTCTGTTGCGCTTCTTCGTTTGAAACCGATGGCAGGATGATGACTTCATCGCCCTGCTTCCAGTTCACCGGCGTCGCCACTTTGTGCTTGGCCGTAAGCTGCATCGAATCGAGGACCCGCAACACTTCGTCGAAGTTCCGTCCCGTGCTCATGGGATAGCTGAGCTGCAGCTTGATCTTCTTGTCCGGACCCACCACAAAGACGGTGCGCACGGTGGCGTTGTCCGCGGGGGTGCGCCCTTCGGACGTGTGCCCGCTCTCGGCGGGCAGCATGCCATAGAGCTTGGCGATCTTGAGTTCGGGGTCGCCGATCATCGGGTAATTTACTTTATGGCCCTGGGTCTCCTCGATGTCCGCTGCCCATTTGCCGTGACTGCTTACCGGATCGACGCTGAGTCCGATAATTTTCGTGTTGCGTTTGGCGAATTCCGGCTGCAGTCCGGCCATGTAACCAAGCTCAGTGGTGCACACCGGGGTAAAATCTTTCGGATGCGAAAACAGGATGGCCCAGCCGTCACCGATCCATTCATGAAAGTGGATGGTACCTTGCGTGGTTTCGGCGGTAAAATCGGGCGCGGTGTCGTTAATGCGTGGAACACTGGAGGTAGTTTGAGTTGCAGGTGGAGTAATGGGCAACGCACTCATGGTTGTTCTCCTCAGTCGTTAATTTGACAATCCCGGAAGGCCGGGATTCTGATCTGCTCCCGCCGAGGCTCTCACAAACGGGCAAGAATCAAAAAAGAAACCCACCCGATTGGGGCCGGGTGGGCGTCGAAAATCCTGCGGCGCTACCCACACCCCGGCGTCGGTCTACAACAACACAGGACGACGAGTGTGAAGCGCTGTCGCATCAATGCATAGAATACGCGGCCCTGGAAATTCAGTCAAACCGCGCAGGTGTGGGGCGGACACTCCTGTCCGCCGCCTTTGATCTTGATTTTCGAGCTTTGTGACCGGTGACCACACAAGATCAAAGTCAACGGTGGCGGACAGGAGTGTCCGCTCCACACAACAGGCGCTACAATAAAATTGCCATGAGTTCGGACCTCCGCCGTTTTCCTTTCGTGCAACTCGATGTCTTTTCTTCGCGCCCCTTCGAAGGCAATTCGCTGGCGGTGTTCCCCGACGGGCGCGGGCTCAGCGACCAGCACATGCAGGCAGTGGCGCGGGAGATGAATCTTTCCGAGACTACTTTCGTCCTGCCTCGTGATCCAGCCACCGAGTGGGAACGCGGCGTAAGAGTCCGCATCTTCACTGTCCAGGAAGAGTTGCCTTTCGCCGGGCATCCCACGCTGGGCACCGCGTTTGCCTTACGGGGTTCGACTGGCGCCGGCGAAGTGGCCCTCGAACTGAACGCAGGCAGAGTGCCCGTCCGTTTCGAAGACAACGCGGGCCAGCCCGTCTTCGGTGAGATGACCCAGGTGGAACCCAAGTTCGGCCTGATCCACGATCGCGAAACCGTAGTGCGGGCGACCAGCTTGCGCGACGGCGACATCGACCCTTCACTGCCGATCCAGACGATTTCGACGGGCCTGACCTTCACCATTGTTCCACTGCGAGGACTGGACGTCATTCGCCGCCTGCAAGTGGACTTGGCGAGGTCCAGCGAGTATTTGCGGCAAACCGGAGGCGGCAAATTTTTTTATTTCGTGACTCGTGAAACCGTCGATCACGCCGCCCGCCTGCACGCTCGCATGCTGTTCTACGGCGGTGAAGACCCGGCCACCGGTTCCGCTGCCGGTTGCGCTACTGCCTGGATGGTGGCTCACGGCGTCGCTCAGCCCGACGAACGGGTGCTGATCGAACAAGGGCTCGAAATGCTCCGGCCGAGCCGGATTTTTGTGCGCGCCTCGTGCCTGGATAACCGAGTGGTTAACGTTCGCGTGGGAGGAAATGCTGTGGAAGTCCTGCGCGGGGAAGTCTCTTTCTGAAGTGCCTCGCTGCAATAGCCGCGAAAAAATCCGCGCATGCACAAGCCCGAATTTTTTTCAATGGGGCTAATTTACCATTAGCATCGGTGCCACTTTACAGCCGACCCTTCTGGCTTTAGGATTCTGTCTCGCTCTGAGTTCTCCATAACAAAAAAGTTTTGACCCTCTGGCGCCTTCATCACGGTCAGGTTGCCATCTTGGAAGCAGGAACAAAGCCGGAATGAAGCCGAAACGAACCATCCTTTGCGTTGACGATAACGAACAGTCTCTTTCCATCCGTAAGGTCATGCTCGAGACTCGCGGTTATCGCGTGATCACCTGCAACAACGGGGAAGAAGCTTTGGAGGTCTTTAAGAAAGGTGGCGTCGATCTGGTACTCACCGATCTGGTGATGCCCGGCGTGGATGGCAGCAAACTCATCGATGCCATCAAGACCCTCTCGCCGCAGACTCCCGCCATTTTGCTCTCCGGGAAAGTGCGGATCTATGATCGCGACACCCGGGCGGATGTCTTCCTGCCCAAAGGCATGTATGCGCCGGTGGAATTGCTGGAGCGCATTCGCCTGTTACTGGTGCGCAAACGCGGCCCTAAACGCGCTCAATCTCCAGGACCATCTGCCAACCGCGCCGGCGCTGCCTGAAGCGTTGTCCACCCGGAACCCATCTCCAGTAAGCCAGGACACCGACGGCACCCCTTCGACCAAGCAAATCCCGCATGCCGTGGCCTTCGTGTAATATCAATCAGTTGGATGCCTGCCTTCATCGAAGCCGTTGAACTTCGCAAGACTTACCGCGTGGGCAAAATCGACGTGCCCGCGCTCCGGGGTATCTCCTTTAATGTGCAAAAGGGAGAATTTGTCAGCGTCGTAGGCCCTTCGGGCAGCGGCAAATCAACGCTTTTCTACCTGCTGGGTGGACTGACTCGTGCCGATTCAGGGCACGTGGTCATCGATGGAGACGACTTTGCGCAGCTCTCCGACGCCGAGCGTACCCGGCTGCGCAAACGCAAGATCGGATTCGTGTTTCAGAAATTCAACCTGCTGCCTACCCTGGATGCGCAATCGAACATTGATATCGCGGTGGACATCGCCGGCACGAACGGTGTTCGCGATGCCACATACTTCAACAAGATCGTAGAACTGTTGGGACTGGAGAAGCGCCTGCCTCATCGGCCTTCCGAACTCTCCGGGGGCGAGCAGCAGCGGGTGGCGCTGGCCCGCGCGATGATCAACAAACCGGCCATCGTTTTGGCCGACGAGCCGACGGGTAATCTGGACTCCAAGAACTCCGAAATCGTGCTGGCCATGCTGCGGCATTCCAACCGGGAACTGGGCCAGACCGTGCTCATGATCACCCACAACCCGGAAGCGGCCAGCTATGGCGATCGCATCATTCATATGCGCGACGGCGAGATCGTTGCTCCAGAAAAAGACCCGCAGTGGACCGGCCACTCGTCATAGGTCTGAAGTCGCGGCATGAAGTGCACAGCCGTGCAGCACTTAGCCGCGGAGCGGCGCGAGAATGCAGCCCCGGGCGTACGCCCTGAGGTGAAACTAGCGATACCAGTATGGATGACCTGCGAAAACCCATTCTGCCAGGCAAAGGGGCGTCGGATTATGAACGCTATCTGCGCACCGATGAACTGCTGGCCTTGCAGAAAGGCCCGGAAGAATTCCGGCACCCGGATGAGATGACCTTCATGGTGGTGCACCAGGCGTCAGAGCTGCTGCTGAAAGGCGTCGCCTGGGAACTGGAACGGGCCCGGGTCCTGATCGCCGATGGCGACTTTTTCAACTCCGCCCGGCTCCTGCGTCGTGGCAATCACATGCTGGAATACCCCATCTCCATGCTGCACGAACTGGAGACCATCACGCCCTACGACTACCACCTGATTCGCGCCGGCCTGGGACATGGCAGCGGTCTCGACTCCCCCGGTTTCCTTGGACTGCTGCACATTGGTCCCCGCCTGGGAGAAGCCTTTCAGTCTCAGTTGACCAGGCTCAACCTCATCGTGGACGAACTCTATCGGCGCCACGCGGAATTCTTCGGCCTGCACGACTTGGCCGAGCGTCTGCTGGATTTTGATGAACGCGTCCACCTGTTCCGCTTTCACCACCTCAAACTGGCCCAGCGCATCATTGGTAGCGGAGTGGTGGGCACCATGGGCACGCCGGTGGAAGTCCTGCATCAGCGTATGGAGCACTTGTTCTACAAAGAACTGTGGGACGTGCGCAACCGCATCACGGCGCAAGCCATGCAAAAGGAACAGGATGATTAATGGCTGGGGTAGGGATGGCAAGGGGCGTCCGTCGTCGCCGGTCCGGCGTCATTGCTGCAATCTCGCCACCTGTTTATAATCACATTCGTCGAGCGGGAGTAGCTCAGTGGTAGAGCGCGACCTTGCCAAGGTCGAAGTCGCGGGTTCGACCCCCGTCTCCCGCTCCAGAATTATCAGTCGAAAGTCCCGCGTCTTTAGAGATTGATTGCGCCGGTGGACAATCCTCTGAGATGGTTCTAACTTTGGGAAGGGCGCGGTACCCAAGTGGTAAGGGAGAGGTCTGCAAAACCTTTATACGTCGGTTCGATTCCGACCCGCGCCTCCAAATTTATCAACACGTTCCACGATCTCTCCTGTTCTTCATGTTTGCTCACTGTAGCGGAATCTGTAGCGACTCGGGTGCTTTAGCCTCGTATTCGGCCACCTGTTTGGCGGCGTTGAACTGCTTTAGGCGCTTCATCGCTTCCACCTGATGCCGCTCGGTCGGATGGGCATATCTCAGCACCACGAAGGCCCAGCTACGAATCTGCGGAATCTCGGATGGTACGCCTGGCTCTGCTTCGTTGGCAGGCTTCAGATTGTCAAACGCCGGGTAAGAGCGTAGCCTTTTTTGGCGGCGAATTACTTGTGACGAGGTAGAGGCAGTTTTAATGAAGGATCGCAAACTGGCATGGGGCACACTTATTCCCCTTTTCTTTACCTTGTTGTTTCAAGCTTTGCAGTATTTCGGAGCGGTTGGCGCAGCTGCGGGACATGTTGTAATGTTCGGAACATTGACAGTGGGTGTTTTGTTAATTTCTATGGCAAGAGTCTCGACCAAAGCTAAGGTACTGTGGGTTCTACTTCTAGCGGCTCTCCTATTTGGAATCGACTACTGGGGCTCTAGGTTTACCGCACAAGCCCGTGCTCAAAATCCACCCCCCTCTCAGTCCGTCAATGTCAACGGGAGTGGCAACACGGCGGGAAACGTAAGTCAGAACGGCTCCGGAAACAATGCGGTCATCGGCAACGGCAACACGATAAATAACCAGACCTCGATTAGTACCAGCCCGAGAATTTCAGGATCTCTTCTTCCTGCGTCGGATCCGACGCCTCGCGTTTGTCCTGGCCCTGAGCTACCTAAGGGCGTAGTGCCAAAGCGTGCCGTAGTATTGCTCTATGGCGGCAACATGTCCGTCATAGACCAGTTTCCGCAGCAAGTAATCGTTGACCACGATATTCCTATCTTGACCGTTGACCGTGACCTACATGGGGGAGTTGTTGTAACAGTCGATATTTTTGGTGCCGACGGGAAGATTATCGCCAGCATAGAGAAAAACAAGTTCGCGGTTAACCCAAATAATTAGTTCAAAATGGAAACGCCAGATAAGAGCACGCTGCGAGTCATAGACCAATACAAGAAACAAGTCCTGAACGTCCGATACCTGAATCGATACGCTATCAAGTTAGAAGCAATTTTGTACGTTCCCGGTGTAGACGGGCCGGTTGTAATCAGCGACGAGGACGGAGTCACAGCACAGGGAGACCTTGCTAAGGGAAATTGCACGGCCCGGATTGGTAAGGGCAGTCCCATCTTGTCGTTTTCCCGGGTCCAGAGGGTGTAAATAGAACTGTGTAAACGGCCATGGGAGGAAGAAAATGGAAAGCCCCATGGCAATCGACAAGAAGCTGATCGATCAACTGCTAACCGACTACAAGAAGCCCGAGGATATCATCGGGGAA
>JAIQFF010000281.1 GCA_020073395.1 Terriglobia bacterium | reverse complement strand
CCGAAGTGAATATCGTGACGGTGGAAGATCCCATCGAGTACCAGTTGCCCGGCATCAACCAGGTGCAGGTGAACGTCAAAGCCGGCTTGACCTTTGCGGGCAGCCTCCGTTCGATCATGCGGCAAGACCCGGACGTCATTCTCGTTGGAGAAATTCGAGACCTGGAGACCGCCGAAATCGCCTTTCAGGCGTCGATCACCGGCCACTTGGTATTGAGCACGCTGCACGCGAACAGCGCATTCGGCGTGGTTGCTCGACTGGTGGATCTGGGCCTGGACCCGGTCGTGGTGGGAACCTCCCTGAGCCTGATCGTAGCGCAACGTCTCGCGCGGCGCATTTGCAGCCAATGTAAGGAAACGTATGCCCCCGATCCGGCCATCCTTAAGAAACTAAAGATCGAAAAACCGGACGTGGTGTTCTATCGCGGGCGGGGTTGCAGCGCTTGCGGACAGACAGGCTACGCGGGCCGGATGGGCATCTACGAAATGCTTCGCGTTACCCCTATGGTCAAAGACCTCATCCGCCAAAAAGCGGGCGAAAGCGCGTTGCGCAGGGCCGCCACCCAAGCAGGCACTACAACTCTATTGGAGGACGGCATTTCCAAGGTTCTGGACGGCTCGACCAGTGCGGAAGAATTGCTCCGGGTCATCGAGCTGGAGAACGAAGAAACCTACCCATGTCCCAAATGTCATTCGACGGTCAGCCGCGAATTCATGAGCTGCCCTTTCTGCATGGCCAGCTTGCGCATCATCTGCGAATCCTGCCGTCAGGACCTCAAGCCAGAATGGAAGATGTGTCCGTATTGCACGACTCCGATACGGAATCAAGCCGCCCCCGTGGACAGCGCCACGAGCACCAAGACCGAGACCGCTGAATCGCCCAAATTCCTGATGCCGGTCTCCAGCACGGATTCGGCTCCCGAGCGGCCGGCGTTACCGGCTGCCAAGAGGCCGAAAATCCTGGTGGTGGACGATGACCCGGGAATATCCAAAATCATCGAGACGACCCTGAAACAGTTGCCGGTTGCGGCTGAGATCTTCACGGCCTCCGATGGGGTTGAAGCCCTGGAGGCCATTGAGAAACACGGAGCGGACGTCGTGATTCTCGACGTGATGATGCCGCGAATGGATGGGTTTGCCGTATGCGACGCGCTGCGCAAGGACATTCGCACGGCATTCCTTCCCATCCTGATGCTGACGGCAAACGGCGACCAGGCCAACCGCACCAAGGGATACCTGGTGGGAACAGACGACTATATGAGCAAGCCTTTTGAGGTGGCCGATTTCCTGGCTCGCGTCAGCCGGCTGCTGCGGCGAACATACGGATTGTAGCTTGCGAGATTATTACGCCATCCTCGGCCTTGATACGGACGCCTCGCCAGAGTCGATCAAGGCCGCGTACCGCCGATTGGCCCGCTTACACCACCCGGATGTGCAAGCCACGCAAACCACCGAGACTGAAAGAGCATCCGTCGAAGCACACATGGCGCAACTGAATGAGGCCTACGCGGTCCTCTCGCACGGCAAGAGCCGCAGAGAATACGACGAGAGACTGCACCTGGAGACGAGCCTGACCGTCCGGACCACCACAACGTGCACCGCGGATACAAATGCGGGAGCCAGCCAGAGCAGGACCGTCAGCAACAAGGCTCCCCGCACACGGGTCCGGGCAAACGAAGAAGTCGACTCGACGGTGGTCACCCAATTTTCGGCTCACTTCCGGGAAATCTTCCTGAATCAGGCGGCCGGCTTCGCCTGGAAGAAGGTCCAGTTCGAGGGATTCGATTGGGGCCTCGAGGCGTCAAGTTGGGCCTCTCACTACTGCGTGGCGATGCGCGGATTTGCGGTGATGGACCTGGCCACAGCGAAGAAGTTCATTAATTACGCGGAGACGCTTGTGGGACGCTACCGGCGGCAGCTCCGGCGGAGTTCCTTCCTGTTCCTGGTGCCCTTCCGGCAGATCAACGAATGGGAAGCGATTTCAGCTCAGTGCCAACCGTTCGCCAGCCGGCGAAACAGGACGGGGATCGTCCTTTTGGACATACACCACGGCCGAGCGTTGCGTTTCGGCTCTCCCATGCCCGACAAGAAGTTTGAAAAAATAATACAGTCGATCCGAACGACGCGTTAGCGCTGCGTGCCGCGAGACTGGCTCGGCCGGGCAGCGCGCGGAAGACAGAACACGAAGCGCGAACCATGGCCCACCTGGCTTTCAGCCCAGATCTTTCCGCCATGTTCCGTGACCAGGGCGTGCGTGATCGCCAGGCCGAGTCCGGTGCCGCCTCCGCGCTGGGGCGAGCTCGCTTGCTGGAATTTGCCGAAAATTCTATCGAGATCGGCTTCCTGGATGCCGCAGCCCTGATCGGACACGCTGCAGGAGACCCAGCTCTCATTCGCGGACAGTTCCAAGCATACTTCGCCGCAAGCCGGAGAGAACTTCATGGCGTTTGCGACCAGATTGGTGACCACCTGCTCGATGGGGTCGCTATCGGCTTGAACGGATGGCAGGTCCTGCGGGACGTTGAGCTTGAGGATGATCTGGTCCTGAGTGGCAAGAGGCTTGAGGCTGCGGAGAGATCGCTCGGCGACTTCAACCAGATTGAGCGGCTCGAGCTTTAGCTGAATCTGGCCGGCTTCGATCTTGGACAGATCCAGCAGGTCGTTGATCAGCCGAATCATCCGGTCGCAGGCGGTCTGCGCGACCTGAAGAAGCTCGACCGCATCCCCGCCCACCTCGCCCACACAGCCGCCGAGAATCAGGTCGATGCCCCCCTTTATGGAGGTCATGGGAGTGCGCAATTCATGCGAGGCGATGGAGATGAAGTCGGACTTCATCTGATCGACGGTCTTTTCCCAACTTAGATCGTGGTAGGCAAACAGGCGGCCGACCAACTGTCCCGATTCGTCTTTTAGCGGAGCGCTGTCTTCCCGCAGATGAATGAGCCGCGATCCGTCGCGGCACTGGACTTCGCGCGATTGCGCCCGGAGGCTGGCTCGGGTGTCCTGCAGGCGGTAAAGCGGCGCCTGGCGGAGCGGCACTTCTGAAATTACGGAATCAAAGAGTTTTTGCGCCGGCTTGCCTTCGCAGGCTTCTTTTTGTATGCCCAGACGCTGGGCGAGCGCGGCGTTCACGAAGAGCACGCGCATGTCCAGATCCACGGCTAAGATGCCGGAGGTGAGCGAGTCGACGATCATCCGGGTCGCGCTCAAGGAGGTTTCGTGTTTCTCGGGGATCAATTCCGATTGTTTCATGAGTTCGCTTTACCTGCAGGTCTCCGCTTTGCGGCACAACTCGAGCACTTCTTTCGCTTCCTTCACGCCCAGGCGGTCCGCTTGCTCGAGATAAGGGATGGCCTCGCTGTACTGACCAAAGGCGTTAATCATGGTTACGCCTCTGAGATACCAGGCCTGTTCGAGGTGCGGGCTGATTTCGATGGCCGTGCCGTAACACTGCAGAGCTTCTTCATGTCTCTCCAGCGCGCTTAGCGCGATGCCCTTGTTCAACCATCCGAGATCCAGGTTGGAATTAAGTACCAGGGCACGATCGTAGGCAGTCAGGGCTTCTTGAGGGCGCCCAAGCGAGTACAGAACGTTTCCTTTGTTCGTCCATACGCCTGGGTCACCTGGATTCAACGTCAGAGCCTGGTCGTAACACTTGAGCGCTTCTTCACCCTTTCCCATGGCTCTGAGGGCCACGCCTTTATTGACCCAGGCGTTGGGATAGCGGGGATTGCAGTCCAGGGCATGTTCGTAGCACGCCATGGCCTCTTTGATC
>JAIQFF010000096.1 GCA_020073395.1 Terriglobia bacterium | reverse complement strand
GCCGGTCAGATTGACCTTGATGCCGACCGTCTTCCCCTTGACCTGGTTGCCGATCCCGCCGATCTGATCGAACATCAGCCGGAATCGGGCCGTCAGGTCGTCGTCGTAGCTGCGGACCTTGGCGACGGATACCGGCTCCACCGGACCCGCCGATACGGCCCACGCCCCTTCGGCTGGCCGCGCTGCCATTGCCCCTAGGGCAAGACCAGAAAGTGCCAGCCAATCGCGCCGCGTCACACCTTCTCTCATTGTTTTGTCTCCTCTTAAATTATTCCATCGAAACCGCACTCCACAACAACAGCTTCGGAATCGTCACTTCCGTTCTTCCCTCGGCGTCCCGCAGCGGCAGATCCACCGCCGCACCCTCGGGTGTTTCCAGGCGAGCCGAGCCGAACTTCCCGGCCACACGAAGCGTGATCGAGTCCACCGGATGGTCGAAATAGTTGAGTAACTGCACGAGCAGAGGTTGTCCGGGACCGCCTCCGCTTGCAAACGTGATTACCGACGGCACATTGAACGGGACCACGCCCAGGTCGTCGTCCGAGAGCAACTCCTTGAGATCGCGCGCCACCGCTTCGGGATCTGGATCTTTGTAAACGACCACGCGGCCTTTGCCGGCCGGGACCTCGGCGAACGGCTCCTTCTTCGGAGCGCCGCCCCAGGAGGGACCGGCGATCACGAGCCCGCCGTTCCCGGCGAAATCCTGCAGCAGTTTGCGCTCGTCCGCAGACGGCGGGTCGAGTTCGGTGGCCACGAGCGCGCGGAACTTTGCCACTGCAGCGGCGTTCAGCCCGGAACGCGCCACCAGGCGGTAAGGCACCTGGCGGCGTGCCACAAGGTTCAGGTACTCGTCGGCGAGATCCTGTTTCGTGCTCGCCGGTTCGAGCACGATGCCGACATTCCCATATGGCGCAAGGGCACGCCAGGCGGCGTGGCTTTCAGCGAATTTCAGATAGCTCGAGAGACGGCGCCATGCTTCGAGCGCCGAAGCATCCCGGGCGCGCAGTTTGGCGCGAAGAGCATCGTCGAGCGAGACGATCCACCGACCACCGGCTGCGGCAGCATCGGCCACGGTCCGCGCGTAATCGACGGCCGAGGCATTCTTGAGCTGGCTGCTGATCCACACCGAACGCGAGGGCGAGGCGAGCCCGAACGACCGCACCAACCAGATATTCGACTTGATCCACGGCTCGCTCGAGGGCGCACCGCGGATACCCATTTCCGAGAGATTGCGTGCGCTCGGAGCCACGCCCGCGACGGCGACAATCGGTGCAGGCTTCCACCGCCACGGCGCCGCGTCCTTCGCGATCTCGACGACCACCATGGAGGCGGCGGCTTTGCGCAAGGCGGCAGGAAATTCCGGGGCGAACTCGCCCTCGAGCACAAGTCCATCGAGCGCAGCCCGGGCGGCGTCCGCAGCGATTTTCGACGCATCGCCTGCCGCATAGACGAGGCCGAGCACGGCCAGACCGCGCTTGTGTGCCGCCTCCGCATAGACCTTCACGAGCTGCTGCTGCTCGGCTTCGACAGCCGCATCGGCGGGCGCGCTCCAGGTGACCAGCAGGCAGTTCGCGGACGAGTCCTCAAGAAGACTGAGCGTGGCGGGTTCGTACCAGTGGGCGAGGGCGTCGCGGACGGTAGCATCGGCGGGGAGCGTTTTCGCGCGCGTTCGCCAGGCAAGTTCCAACGGGCCGCCGGTCCAGCGAACCGGAACCCACGCCTCCGGAGCCGGGCGACCCGAGACTCCGAGCGTGCACGACAGCAAGAAGAGCACCACCAGACGGGGGAAGCAGCCGGGCATGTCCTCTCTCTCCTTATTGTTATCTTTTACAAGGGCAGCAGAATCCTCAAGGACATCAATCACGTTGGCCTGTGCGCACGGTCACACCCGGCGAAAGGGGAATTCATGCCCCCCAGCGCTCTTTGAGGTGATTCTTTCGTCCGGCTACAATTTTGGCACGCCCCAATCTAATGAACGGACAACAACAACAATCCCACGTTCACCACTACGTGCCCGTCTGCTACCAAGAACGGTTTCTCGCCTCGGGTGAAGGTAAATATTTTTATCTGGATTTACACCCGGAGACGGTGACCCACAGAAACGTCCAATACCACAGAGACGCACTCTTACCTTGGGGTCCAAAAAGATGCTTTTTCAAGGAGGACCTGTACGCACTGAAACTTGGGAATTGGAGCACCGATCAAATTGAGCAGCAATTTTTCGGGCAAATAGATCACCGTGGACGGGGAGTGGTCAATACTTTCGCGAAGTACAACGGGATGTGTGACGAGGTGACCGAATGATTTCTGGCGGCCCGGGCGGCAGCCGCCAGGAAGAAAATACTTGCCCGGTTGATTAACGCAACGGTCTGGGAACCTATGAGTGTGGAAATGCCCTAGTTAGCCCTACGATCTGGCTCCGCAGAGTTCAAGACTGGGCCCATGACATTCCCCCAAAGAATTCAACGGCCCCTTGTCTCTCGGCTCCTGATCATAACCTTCACACTTTCTCTTCTTCCCGTATTGACCACCAGTGTTGCAGGGTCCTCTTCTCGCAGATACCGTCGAACCCTCACAGCCAGTTCATCGAATGTAACCTTCGGCAATATTCAAGTGGGTAGCAGCGGAGCGCAATATCAAACCTTGACCAATAACGGCAATTCGACGGTGACCATCTCCGGGGCCACCGTCACCGGGGAGGGTTTCAGTGTGAGTGGTTTGAGCCTGCCCTTGAATCTGGGCCAGGGACAGAGTGTAACCTTCAGCGTCCTGTTCAAGCCAACAGTCGGAGGCGACGAGAGCGGAGCCATCGCCGTGGTTTCGAATGCTTCGAATCCGAATCTGGCTGTCGCGCTGTCCGGCACGGGAGTCTCCGCTGGGCAGTTGACATCCAGCGCGGGCGCGTTGAACTTCGGTAGCGTGTCGGTGGGTGCGAGCAAGGTCTTGACGGCGACGCTTACGGCCGCCGGATCAAACGTGACCATCACGTCGGCGACTTCCACCAGTCCGGAGTTTCACCTGGCTGGGCTGTCCCTGCCCACGACCATTGCCGCCGGACAGAGCGCCACGGTTTCGGTGACTTTCACACCACAGAGCAGCGGCGCCGCGTCCGGTAGCATTTCCCTCATCAGTAACGCTGCGAATACGCCAGTGGTCGAGACTCTGTCCGGATCGGGAACGGCAACACCGTCGCACACGGTCAGTCTCCGCTGGAGTCCCAGTAGCTCGGTGGTGGCGGGATACAACGTATATCGCGGCTCAACGCCAGGCGGTCCGTATGCGAAGATCAATCCGACAGTGGCGGCCAGCACGACCTACCTGGACAGTTCCGTTCAGAGTGGAATGACTTACTACTACGTCAGTACAGCAATCACCATGGGCGGGCTGGAAAGTAAATACTCAAGCCCATCGCAAGCCACGATTCCCAGCCCGTGAACCGTACCGGATGAGAAGGGCTTTGTGTCGAAGCAGCGCCCACGCTTCTCGGCAAGGGATTGTTATCTGGATTCTGTCCAGCTGGAGAGTGAGCGAAAACGCCTCCACGCGATCGCGGCGGGTGGCCCAGGTCATCTGCGTGCACCTGAACAAAAAGGGCTTCCTGAGAAGGAAGCCCGGCTAACTGGCGTAGAAGTGGTTATTTTGATTGTGGCGGGGGAGTTATCTCGGCCAGCCTCTTGTCCTGACGCAGGCTTGCGAATTCCTCGTCCTTGTAAACATTTGCCAGATCGCGATAGCCCTCTTCTTTGGCCATCCGCAGGCAGCGGAGGCATTGCTCCGCATCGCCGCGTTTGGCGTAGATCTTTGCCAACATGTAGGAGAACTTCGCGCGCTCTTCCGTATTGGCGATCTGCGCGGTGAGCCCCGCTCTGCCTTTGTTGCTCAGTGCGTCGGGATCAAGTTCCAGCGCCCGAGCATACTCAGCGACGGCCCGATCCAGCTTCTTCTGGCCAAACCACGCCGCTCCCAGATTGACATGGAAGGTCGCGCGGTTTTCGTCCAATGCCACAGCTTTCTTGAAGTGCTTGGCCGCGGCGGAAAAGTTGTTTTGCATGTAGTAAACGGCACCGATGTTGCTCAGCGCGTCCGCGAATTTCGAGTTGCGTTTCACGGCCTGCTGAAAATTCATACGCGCCGCCTCGAGTTGCCCGTCCTTGAGTTCAGTCATGCCCAACTTGTTGTAGAGGATGGCATTCTTGCGGTCCTTGCGGATTGCCTCCTCAAAACACTTAACCGCCTGCCTGTAGTCTTTCTGGGCCCTCGCCTCATCGCCCGCCTTTTCAAGTTCGGCAACCGTCATCGATCGCAAGTTGGTTGTGGCGGTCTGCGGTTCTGTCGCTCGGGTGCCGTATGGAGCAAGTCCCAGAGCCATCGCTCCAATCGCTAATCTTAGGATGAGATTCCTCATAATTTGCCTCTTTCCCGGAGAAGCAGCACGTGTAAACCCTTGCCGTCAATGTGCCTCGGCAATCTGCTCTTCGTGTATAGCTTTCTTATGAACCAGATAGCTCGAATTGACAACGTTATAGCTGCTACCCGCCCGTTACCCGGCCGTTATGCAGAGTCGGACATACCGTCTTTTCCTTCCCATTGATTACACACCCGCAACCGTGGCGACGGCTGCGGAACGAAGAGGTTACACGCCGTTACAAGTGCGCCGACACGCCACAGGCGAACCGTTACGTGTTCCCAGACACTGCACAACTGCCTGGAAAGGTGTATAAAAGGCCTGGCGGAGCCTCTCTGCGGAGGCGGCTATGCCTTCAACAACGGCAGAATCGGTCAGCACGGAAACTCAACGGGCCGAACTGCAGATCGTACTCCAGTCTCAGTTATTTTCCCGTTCCCCCGCGCTTGCCCGGTTGCTTTCCTACCTGTGCGAAAAAGCTCTGTCGGGGGAAAGCGCGAATATCAAAGAGTTCTCGGTTGCGCTCGATGTTTTTGGACGGGATGAGTCCTTCGATCAGGACTCAGACTCGATTGTCCGGGTGGAAGCGAACCGCCTGCGCAAACGCCTGGCGGAATACTATGCAGGCGAAGGCGCTGCCCACCCCATTCACATAACAATTCCGGTAGGCAAGTACGTACCCGTCTTTGAAGAGCGGGAAAGTGAGGTTTTGCCCGAAGCAGCGCAGGCGGTTCCTATCCCCGCCCCGCTATCCCACACGCAGTCAAACAAGCTGGTGCACTGGCTACTCGCGGCGGCGCTGGCGGCGATTGCTATGGCAGGCGTAGTCATGTTTCTGACCCGGCCGCAAGCGCCACTCCGGCAAACGAGTGCGCCTTCTGCAGCGCCGCTGATTGTTTCGCATACAGCAGTGGGTCTGCCGGTCGGAGAAGAAGTCCGCATCCTGGCGGGGTCCAGCCGTCCCTACGTTGACCGCTCAGGCAAGGCCTGGAGTGCGGACAACGACTTCTCTGGCGGGACATCGGTACGAAGCCCGGTCCAACATATCTGGCGAACGCAGGATCCCACGATCTACCGCAGCAGCCGCCAGGGAGACTTCACTTACGACATTCCGCTGAAGCCCGGGATTCATGAACTGCGTCTTCACTTCGCCGAAACTTTCTACGGTCCTGAGGACGTTGGCGGCGGTGGCGAGAGCAGCCGGGTGATGACGGTCACGGCAAACGGCAAGCCGCTGCTCACCGATTTCGATGTCTTTGCGGACGCCGAAGGCGGGCGCACTGCCGAGGTCAAGGTATTCACCGACGTGAGTCCGGCAAACGATGGGTTCCTTCACCTGGGTTTCTCCTCGGCGAAGGGCGGCCGCGGAATGATCTCTGCGATTGAGATTTTGCCGGGAACCGCGCGGCGCATCCGGCCCGTGCGCATCGTGGCTCGCGATGTACCCTATTACTCCGATGACAGTACGTGGTGGAGTTCGGACGTCTATTTCAAAGGCGGACAGCTTGCCGCCAGCCAGGAGCCCGCGACCGGAACGGACGACCCCGAACTCTATGAAACCGAGCGATGGGGCCACTTCTCGTATGCGATTCCGGTCACGCCTGGTAGATATATGGTCGTTCTGCATTTCATCGAACGCCGCACTAGCCGCAGCGAACCCTCTAAGGCAGATTCAAGCGGCGGGGGACAATTATCCCAGGGCCGCGTGTTTAACGTTTTCTGCAATGGGAAAGCGATCGTACAAAATCTGAACATCCGGAATGAAGCAGGCGAGAATCGGCCCCTGATACGGAAGATCTCCAGCCTGGAGTCGAATGCGCAGGGAAAGCTTCTGTTGGATTTCGTCCCTGTCAATGACTACGCCACCATAAGCGCGATTGAAGTAGTGCCGCAATAGGCGTGCGCAACCTGGGCCCTGCGTCGAGCAACTTTCTCTTCTTCCGGCTTCCAGCAATCGAATGGCGGACGGGCTATCTGGATTTTCCGTCCAGCTTGAGGGTGAGCGAAAACGCTTCCACGCGGTTGCGGCCGGCTTTCTTTGCCCGGTAGAGGGCGGCGTCGGCGCTTTGCAGCAGAGTCTCTAGGGTGGTCTCGAGATCGCAACTGGTGACGGTCACTCCCATGCTTACGGTGACGGAGAGTGAGCCCGCGGGGGTCACGATCGGGTCGCGGGCGACCAGACGTCTGATTTCGTCGGCGCGGCGCGCACCGGTGTGCAGGTCGCAGCCGGGCAGCACCAGGATGAACTCTTCGCCGCCGTAGCGTCCGGCCACATCGTAGAGTCGCAAGTCGGACTTCAGCCGGCGGGCCACTTCGGCGAGCACGGCGTCTCCCGCGGGATGGCCAAGAGTGTCGTTGATCTGCTTGAACCCGTCCACGTCCGCCATGATCACTCCCGCCGGCCTGCCTTCGCGCTGGGTGCGGACGAGTTCGCGCTCGAGTGATGCCAGGATTTCCGCGCGGCTCAGCAGATTGGTAAGGAAATCGTGGGTGGCGGAAAACCTCAGGCATTGTTGCAGATCGAGAATCCGTTTTCCCACCAGGATGCGGGCCCGCAGCTCGCAAGGATCCACCGGCTTGGCCAGATAGTCGTCCGCGCCCGCGTCCATCGCGGTCAGGAGATTCTTCTTGCGGTCCTTGGCCGTCAGCATGACGGTATAGATATAGGCTCCGTTTGAGCCCAGAGTGCGAATGCGGCGGCACAGTTCGATGCCGTCGAATCCGGGCATGACCCAGTCCAACAGGGCGAAGGTGGGAGCGTCGGGGGCCTGCAGAATTTCCCAGGCGTCGGTCCCGTTTTCAGCCGTGACAAAATCGAAGCCCGACGCTTCCAGGCACTCGCTGACCCGCAGCCGGTCCACCTTCGAATCGTCAACGAGTAGTATCTTCACCGAGTAAACGCCCCTGGCTGATTGTGGGCATATTAATCGGCAGGTGCAAGATACCGGCTGGAGCACGAATGGGCCTGTACTTCCGAAGGGCGCGTGGATTTCCGCCTCGGGTGCCCGTCCAAGCTCCGCTTGGGCGGAGTGTTACTTCCCCCCACCTCTCGCGAGGTTCTTAGATCTGCGCGACGCCGCCGTCCACGAACAGTTCGCTGCCGGTGACAAAACTGGAGTCGCTTGACGCGAGGAAAAGGTCAGCGATGGCAATTTCCTCCGTTCGGCCCATCGTGCCTCGCGGGATGAGAGAAACAAACCAGTCCACGGTCTGCTTGGGCAGGCCATCGAGAATGGGCGTATCGATCGTGCCCGGGCTGATTACATTGACCCGGATTAACGTATGCTCCTTCCTCGACGAAGAGCTTGGCGGTAGCCAGAGCCATTCCCGAGGTGCCTCCCGTGATGACGGCGACTTTGTCTTGTAGCTTGCCCATGGGATTTGTCCCTTCAGAAACCGACAGCTTATGTGGTTCGCTACTTGGACATAGATCGAAGTGACATCGATGCAGGAAGTGATTCTGCCTGGTGTTGAGCCGGAGGGTGCCCTGTCCGAGCTCTGCTTGGGCGGGGATGTTCACTTCGTGATGTAGGGTTCGCCTGGCCTTTCTCCCCGCAAAACCAAAAACCCCGCCCAAGCGAAGCTTGGACGGGGCACCCTCGCACTCGTGGGTTTATTCGCTGGCCGGTTGGCTCTCAGTCATCGGCGGGTAGCGCGGGTCTGGGGGTGTGACCAGGCGGCCGGTGCGACGCATGGTTGAGCAGTCGTAGGAATAGACCGCGCCACAGAGGAGACAGGCCTGGTACGCGGTTCCGTGGACGCCGGCGTGCGGCCAGGTGAACTCGTGCCGGCAGCACATTTCGATAAGCCGTTGCAGGAGGGAATTTGTCATGGCTGCTTTCGATTCCTTGGTTGTAACTGATGCTGTACACAACCTACTACCAGACGCGTTCTATGCGTGCTTGTTTCTTGGTCATCGGCGACGGGAATTTGGACAGTGTACGGTCGCATTACTCGGTTACCGAGGGAGGTGTAACGTAACTGCCCTGCTGACGGCGGCAGGAGGAACTACTGGAATTCCTTGAATGGCGCGGCTTGGGTTACGGTAGGGGTGCAGAGTTTTGAGCCGGTCCGCGGGTCGAGCGGCACGCTCTCTTGCAACGCACGTCAGCAAAGCGCAGCTGGAAAGCGGGACACCATGAAAGAGGGACAACATGCATAGTGCGAATGTGCCTGAGACCATGCGGCGCAGTTCGAGAGTGCCGATCACCCTTCCCATCGCCGTTACCAGCCTGGAGC
Organism: Terriglobia bacterium; assembly: GCA_020073395.1. Taxonomy (GTDB): domain Bacteria; phylum Acidobacteriota; class Terriglobia; order Terriglobales; family Acidobacteriaceae; genus JAIQFF01. The sequence goes on along the minus strand of JAIQFF010000096.1, from coordinate 11,137 downwards.
CCAGCGCTCCCTTTTCCGAAATCTGCGAGACGCTGGTAGTCAGCGCGCATGGCTGTGCCATATTTTCTCCCACCCGGCTCGAAGCCGGCATCCCGGTGCAGTTTCGGCGAAAGGGAGGCGGAGCGACCAAAGCTCACGTGGTTGACTGCAAGCCGATGGGCGCGGGCCAGCATGGTTGGCAGCTGGCGGCGAAGCTCGACCAGCCGGAAAATTTCTGGGGACTGGAAGCTTGTCCCGAAGATTGGGGGCGGCTGCTGGATATCCATTCTGACGACCCGCAACCTGCGCGGAAGATGCCGGGGAGAAGCGACAAAGCCCAACCCAGCGGGCCCGGGTTGAAGATCGTATCCGAGAAGGGCCATGCGCAATTGACCGACTACGACATGCGCGCCATTGTGGCCGAGTTTGTACAGCCCTTGCATGCGGAGGTGGTAGCGCTCAAGGAAAAGCTCGCTCAGGGAGATGCCAAGCGCAGCCGGTTCGACATATCTCTGTCACATATTCCTCCCGAGGTGGAAGAGAAATTGTGGGTACGCCTGCGTGAAGACCTGGGGACGCAAGTCCTGAAGCAGACCCAGGAACAATCGGCGCAGGTACTGGGATCAGCCAAAACGATGATCGAGCAGAACATCGTCCAGGCGCTGGAAGGATTCCGGCAGCAGATGGCAGAGCAACTGCGAACCGTTGAACAGAACGCACAAGGACTGTCCGAGGAGATCGCCGAGGCGGTGGGCCAGCACTTTAATTCCAACGCGGAGAAATTTCAGAAGCAGGTGGCGGACGCGGGCAGCCGGGTGCAGCACCAAAGCGAGGAACACTTCCGCACGTTGCAGCAACGGCTGGGCGAGGAGCACGATGCCTACCGTCGAGAAATGCAGAAGGCGCAGGCCACAGTCTCAGCCGAATCCTCCAGGCTACAGACGCAAGTCACCGCTTTGGGCGGCCGCATCGCACAACTGGACGACACCGCATGCCGGCTGGAGTCCGGGATGGAAACCAGGCTTTCCCAGATGGCCAGCGACCAGATATCCGCAGCCCGGGTGCAGTTGGAGAGCGCGGTCGATGTAGTCCTTAAAGAGTTGGGCACTCGCAACGCCAAGGAGCTCGACCGTCAACTGGATGACGCGCGCGGAAAACTGAAGATTGTCCAGAAGGGAATCGAGACTTCCGTGTCCGACCTGGTCAAGACCGAAGTCGCGGCCAGCCTGCTGTCCTTCGGCCAGACCATGGAAGAGCTGGCGCAGGATTCCGTGGGACGGTGGCGGGCAGCGCTGAGCAAAGACTTGACCTCAGTGGCCAAGATTCTGGGCAGCGGATTTCAGAAGGAAGGCGCTTCGAACCGCGGCGAAGAGCAGGAATCCGCGGAAGAATAATAATGTAGTGCCGGCCTCCGGCCGGCCCGGTATGCGGGCGGGACGCCCGCCAGACAGCCGGCGAGACGCCGGCGCTACAGAGCTTGCGGCCCGTCTCCGGCTATTGCCTCTTCGGCGTGGGCCGCAAATCAATATTGCCGACTCCGCCCGAGACGTCCAGCCGCAGAGTCACTGGTGATTTGCCATACATATCGTTTACGTATTCGTTGCCCTCGCGTTTTAATCCCCCAGAGCTGATCGAACCGATACCGCCGGTAGCATGAACGCGGACGCCCACATCCTCCGGCAAGAGGATGATGGCATGCCCGACGCCTCCATGGATCTCGGCGTTGAGGTCTTTCTTCCAGTTGCCGGTAAGGTCCGCGGTGAATTGGCCGGCACCCATATTGATGTCGACCCTGGTGAGCGAGAGGTCACCCACCTTCAAATCACCTTGGCCGGCGCCCATGTCCACCTTGAGTTCCATGGGAACGTCGTTAGCCAAGCGAATGTTCCAGTCGTTGTGGGTAGGGCCGAAATGGAACTTTTTCCCCGGCTGGGTGACATCGAGCTCACCTGTGCCGCCGGATACGTAGTAGGAGGTCTCCGGTTTGCCTTCAGCCTCGTCATAGTTGAAGTCGGCTTCCATCAGCTTGTTGGCGCCACCGGACAATTTCAGTTCGCCCGCCGGCATTTGAATATGTACCCGAACCGGTTCCGATCCTTGGCGGTCGATGGCTTCCACCTCATGGAGCCGGCGGGAAGCGGTCTGAAAGCTGAGTGCAATCCCGGCGATGACCAGCAGCAGGATGACGGCAATCTCGCCGCCGCTAACCCAGGCCCGTCCGGCTTGCAAGCCGTCCCGCGGCCTGAACTGGTCCCAAACTTTTCCCAGGCCCAAAAAAATCAGCAAGAGCGGCCAGTAACGAGACAGCAAGGGCCACGGGTCCAGGCCGGGACGAAAATTGCTGTAGAGAAAGAGCAGGCCGAGGGCGACGAGTAGGACTGCCCCCACTAAGGAACTGCGCCGAGTTCCCGGCATCGAGCCACCTCCCAACGTTCCGTGCTAGTCCAGATCGAATTCGGCCGCACTTATTTCTTTAAGAGAGCGTCGAGTCCCGCTTGTGCGATCGCTTCGTCGATTTCTGACTTGGCGCCACTGGCGGCGATTCCGCCCAGGGTCTGACCGTCCACCTGAATGGGCAGTCCGCCCTGGTTGGGGAAGAAGTCGGGAAAAGCCAGGACTTCGACATCGCCCTTTTTCATAGCATCGGCGCCGCCCTTCGAGGGAGACTGGTAGAAGGCCGCGTGGCGGGCTTTTCTCTGCGCGAATTGAATGGTGTTGAGTGAGGCAGCATCTGCCTTTTCCAGAAAAAGCAGATTCCCGCTTTCGTCAACGATACAAATCGTCACTTCGACATTTTGCTTCCTGGCTTCCGCTTCAGCCGCGGCGACCATGGTTTTGATCGCGGCCAGGTTCAGATATTTCCGGGTGGGAAGATCGGCGGACGACGTAGCCGCGACCGATGAGGCTGTCGCAGCCAAGGTCAGCAGCACAAAGAGTAGTTTGAACATGCGCAGGATGCTACCAGTTGGCTTCGTGGTTTTCCAGCCGGAAGCTCGGACCTCGGACGTCAGACGCCGGACTTCAGACTTCGAACTTCAGGCTTCAGCCGTCGGACTTCGAACCAGAGTACAGATGGCAGCAGGTCCGGCGTCCGAGTGTGCTCTAGTTCGGCAAGGAAGACTTCGTAGAAGATTTCCTGAGGTCTGATATCTGAGGTCTGAAGTCCGAGGTGTGAGGTCCGGTGCTACGAGTTCTTGCGGTTGAACCGGCAAAGGGGTTGGGTGGCGCGGATCTTGCCGCACGCCAGCGCCATGGTCTCAAAGGCCCGTTCGTAGCGGAATTCCGGCTTGAGATAAGGCTTCTTGGCGGCCCGAAGGCCCGCCTCTGCAGGCCTTTCCTCACTCGTGTTTTTCTCAGTCATTAGGCTCGTCCCAGCCGCTGATCGGGCAAAGCGGGATTATTTGCCATCATCTGCAATATTTTCTCAACCAGACTAACATCAATCCGGAGCCGCCGTTGTTGCCAGTTGTGATGACTTCCCGGGGTCCGATTCAGGAGGTCGTGGGCAGCGAGTGAAAAAAGGCGGCGATGTCGCCGGCCAGAAGATCAGGCTCTTCAGCGGCCGCAAAGTGAGCCCCGCGGGGCATTTCGGTCCAGTGCTGAAGGTTGTACCCGCGCTTGATCCATGCCCGTGGAGGAAACGGCGCTTCCCTGGGGAAGTGTGCGATAGCGCACGGTACGCGAACCTGTTCGCCTGTCTTGAAGTGAAGCGGCGCCAGCTTCGACTCGTAGTAAAGTCGGCACGAAGAATGGATCGTCTCCGTCATCCAATAGAGCGTCACATTGCTCAGCAGTTCGTCTTTGCTGAAGCGGCGCTCCACCTCGCCATCGCAGTCGGACCAGTCGCGAAATTTCTCGATTATCCAGGCCGCCAACGCAGCCGGAGAATCGTTCAGCCCGTAGGCCGCGGTCTGAGGAGTGTTGCGCTGCAGGTGAGCATAGGCGCCAAAATCGACGTACCATTGATCGGCGTCGTCGAGGAACTTTTGCTCAATGTCTGCAAGCTTCGTTCCCGGCTCGAGATGTGGGCGGTAGGATCCCGGGATGTAGTTGAGATGAATTCCTATGACTCGGCGGGCATGGCGCAACCCCAGGATGGTGCTGACCGATGCGCCAAAGTCGCCTCCTTGTGCGGCAAAGCGCTCATAGCCCAGCTCAGCCATCAGGCCGGCCCACAGCTCTGCCATGCGCCAGGTGTTCATGCCGGGGCGCGTGGGGCGGTCTGAAAAACCAAAGCCGGGAAGAGACGGCACCACGACGTCGAATGAGTGCGCGGGATCTCCCCCATGGCTCGCCGGGTCGGTCAGCAGCGGGATGATCTTGAGCATCTCAAGAAACGAACCGGGCCATCCATGAGTCAGGACCAACGGGATGGGCGCCGGTCCCCTGCCGCGCTCGTGAATGAAGTGAATGCCGACGCCATCGATGCTGCAGCGATAGTGGTGGAAGGCGGACAGTTTCTCCAGCTGGGCCCTCCAGTCGAACTCATCTCTCCAGTAGTCGCACAGGCGCTGCATGAAGGTGAGATCGACGCCGTACGTCCAGCCCGAGCCGGGTATTTCATCGGGCCAGCGGGTGCGAGCCAGCCGCGAGCGGAGATCTTCGACCGCGGCTTCGGAATAGGGCAGGGAAAATGGTTCGACGCTCAATCGCGTAACCTTTGGAATAAGTATAGATAAAAAAACCACCTAGGGGCGGGTGCCCTCACCGCCCGGCCGGGGGGGGCCGGCAAATTGCGGTTATCTAACCGACAAACCCCAGGCGAGCTTCACTCGCCCGCCCGGACGAGGGCGTCCGGGCATACGCATACTCATTTAGCATGGGAGGGTGACTGGCTCGGAACGCTTCCGGCAGGTGGGACTGGCACGCGCTCTATCGAAGCTTGGCTACTGCTCCCGGTCTGAGGCAATGGATCTCATCCAGGCGGGGCGGGTACGGTTGAATGGCACAATCCGTCGTGATCCTCAGGCGCATGTTCACCTGGAGCGCGATCGAATGGAGGTGGACGGTCAGCCGCTGGCCACTGCCGCCAAGATTTACCTCATGCTCAACAAGCCGCGCGGAGCGGTGACCACTGCGTCCGACGAAAAGGGCCGGCAGACCGTGTATGCGTTTCTGGATACCGCCCTGCCCTGGGTCGTGCCCGTCGGGCGTCTGGACAAGGCCAGCGAAGGGCTGCTCCTGCTCACCAATGATTCTGAGTGGGCGGCGCAAGTGCTCTCGCCGGCATCGCACCTCAACAAGACCTACCACGTACAAATCGACCGGGTCGCCGACACCACATTGCTGGAATCACTCGGGAAAGGGGTCAGGACGGAAGAGGGCGAATTGCTGCGCGTTGTGAGCGTTCGCATCCTGCGTGGCGGCAGGCACAATACATGGCTCGAAATAGTCTTAGACGAGGGCAGGAACCGTCATATTCGGCGAATGCTCGCTGCTCTCGGCGTGACGGTGCTGCGCCTGGTGCGGGTCGCGATCGGCCCCCTTCCGCTCGGGCAACTGCCCAAAGGCAGTGTGCGTGCGCTGACTCGCGAAGAGAAGAAGGCACTCGATGGAGCTTTGCGGGACCAGTCGATCCACGCCGTAAGTCGGCCGACGCGCTCAGGGGCGGACCGGCAATCCGGCTAGTGGAAGGTTTGAACTGTCGTGGATCATCTTGCCGGCCTGCTTAATTTTGAAATCTGGCGATTGAATTCGGAGTCGTGAAGAGGAGCTAGGCACCGGTCTGCATGAAGGCGCACTTGCTCAGGGCTTTGGCGGCCAGTTCGAGCTGTTGCAGGTCGTCGAGCGTGAAGTCGGGTCCGGCGGAAACAAGATCGAAGCCCTTGTGGCAGATCTGAACCACGCCCAATACCGTGTTTGTCTTGTCGAGGACGGGGGCGGTCATCAACTTGTGAATTGTAGCGGGGTGAAGCTCCTCGCCTTTTTCTGAGGTAGGCTTGATGGTCTCAAAGATGCTGGCGTGCTTTACTCGGGTGAAGTTGTTGAACAGCTCAGTTTTTCTGGTGACCGCCGTGTGGGCCGCAACCGCCGTAGAGGAAAGTGGGATCGATCCTGCGGTGCTGAGCTCAAAAGGGCAGAGAAACTTCAGTAATCCATTCTCCAGCCGAAGCAGGGCCACTTCATTCGGACGCACCCGAAAAATCTTCCCGAGTTCAGCGCAGCATTGGTCGGGAGTGCCCGCCTTTGCCAGCCGGAGTTCCAACGCGCCGAGGTCGCGCGCGGGCGCTGTCGCTGCCGCTGACCCATCCTGACCCGAAGCTCGCTTGTCTCGCGGCATCTTGTACTGAAAGCGGAGAAAGTTTCCCGCTCTTCCATGCTGACGCTATGTTGTGCTGGCATCAAGTTACGGAGGTACTTTGTGGCGGTTCGTTACGGGAGTGGCGGGATTCCGGTGGGGCGGGAAGCCTGCTATTTCGAGGTCAGGGGGAAATGTTTTTCCCGCCAGCCCCGAATACCTCCGTCCATGGAGAGCACGTCGGTATAACCCATTTTCTGCAGATTGTCAGCGGCCAGAGCGGAGCGATATCCACCGCCACAATAAAGGACTAGAGGCGTACTCAGTTCCGGTACGCGCTCCTCGATATCGCGCTCGATGATGCCTTTACCCATGTGAACCGCCCCCGGCAGATGGTCTTTGCCATACTCGCTCTCTTCTCGAACATCAACCAGCAAGAACTGTTCGCCGCGGTCAAGTTTGGCTTTGACGTCGTCAATGCTGACTTCTCGGATCCGCCTCCTGGCGTCTTCGACAATTTGCAGAAAGCGAGCGGAATGCTGGTGCGCCATGTGAGTCCGTCCCCTGTTGGGATTTGTAAGAAGTATTCTAGCGAAAATCGCGGGTTGCGCTACTCGCCGGAACCGGCAGCAGCGTCAGCGGCTTGTTCGTCGGGGTGAACAGCAGCGGCGGGAGAACTCAGGAATTTCTCCAAATCAGCCTTTAGCTTTGCGCGGTCTTCCTCGTTAAGGTCGGCAAACTCGAAGGGCTGAAGGCAGCCTTGAGTGGCCCACATAGGGAACAGCACCGCTACCTTGCTGCGTATCGTGCTGCCGCCTACGTGAAACATCACTTCAGCCTTGATGCCTTCGTCCAGCGGGGTCTCAAGATGAAGCAAGCCTCCGGTAAAGGAGAGCTGGTGCAAACGGGCCTGTATCTCCCGTCCGCTTTCCAGCCGTACCAGGGCCAGAATCGTTCCGGAGAATTTGACCCGGGGTGCGCGCCTAGCGTCGGCTGCTTTCTTGGAGTGCGGCATAATCATTTCTAATATGCCATTGGCGGCCGCGTGAGGGCAGATTACGAAAGAGTGCGGCCTTCTACTCCCTGCGGGGATGGGTTCGCCTTACTTTCGCTTTGGAACAGCCCGGCCTCTGCCTCGGATTTTGCATCCTGAGCGGCTGCAGCCCTGTGCCGGTTTCCAGCCAACGCTGGTCGAGCCTCGCTCCATCGGACAGCCGAGGCCTGTCCTGAGCGAAGTCGAAGGAGCGCCTGCCCCCACAGTGGTTTGCGGTAAGCATCCGGCGATTACTGGGGTTACTTTACCTCAGGCCGTGGCCGCCGTAAGCTGCGGCCTTATGGCATTCAATGCCCTGCTGATGTGCCGCGAGGAACAGGCCCTGCGTATCCTGGGAAAAGCCCTGGACGAAGTGGGGATGGAGCAGGAAGTCTGCATTTCGGCGCCCGAGGCCCTGGATTTGACGGTGCAGAGACACTATTCGGCGCTGGTCATCGACTTCGACCTGCCCGGCGCGGCCACTGTGGCCCGCATGGCGCGGCTGGCGCCGTCGAGCCGCCGGCCGGTCATCTTCGGGATGATCGGGGCGCTCACTGAGATCTCTGAGACCTTTCAGGCAGGGGCGAATTTTATCTTCTACAAGCCGCTTGGGGTCGAACAGATAGTCCGCTGCCTGCGCGCGGGCCGCGGTTTCATGCGCCCGGACCGAAGGAAATCGCAGCGGCAGAACCTGGAATCGCTGGTCTATCTCCAGTTCGGTATCGCCGCGCTACCCGCCATGGTGCTTGATTTGAACCGCGACGGCCTGGCGCTTCAGGCTCCTGAGCCATTGCCACCGGTGCAGCAGGTGCCGCTGCGCTTTGTTTTGCCGGGCACCAGTCACATGGTGGAGGGCGTGGGCGAAGTGGTCTGGGCCGATGACGGCGGGCGCGCCGGCATGCTGTTCTCTCGCCTCACCCCGGCGTCACGAAAATATCTGAAACAGTGGTTTGTGAAGCGAGACGCCAGGAAAAAGGCGGCCTCGCGTCCTGCTCCGCGAGTCGAAAAAGTTCGGGCCGAGAAAGCTCGCCGCGCCGCGGCTGGTTCCCACTAACCCCCCGTTGTCGTCTGATATGGGCCGTGCATCGGTCCTGCAACCTCGTGCTAGACTCAGGTCTCCTTTCTCTTTCCTGATTGAGACCGCATGGGCGAACTGACTTTCCTTTCTGCTGTATCCATGGCTGAGCAAATCCGGCAAAAGAAGTTGTCACCGGTTGAACTGGTCGAAGCGCATCTCGCTCGGGTCGAACAGTTGAATCCCCAGATCAACGCCTTTGTGCAGGTCGACGCCGACGGGGCGCGACGGCAAGCGCGAGCAGCGGAGGCGGCTGTGCGTCAGGGAGAAAAGCGCGGAGTGCTGCACGGAGTCCCGCTCAGCATCAAGAGTTCCATGGAAGTCGCGGGCCTGCCCTGGGAGGCCGGCACGAAACTGCGCGCAGGCATTGTGGGTGAGCGAGACGCTCCGCTGGTGGCCCGTCTGCGCCGGGCCGGCGCGATCATTCTGGGCGTAACCAATGCGCCCGAGTTGCTCATGGCCTGGGAAACGGACAACCTTCTTTATGGACGGACTAATAATCCCTGGGACCTCTCGCGCACACCGGGCGGATCAAGCGGCGGGGAAGCGGCGGCGATTGCGGCCGGCATGTCGGCTGGAGGAATGGGCAGCGACGGCGGCGGATCGATTCGCGAGCCGGCCCACTTCAGCGGAATTTGCGCACTGAAACCCACCCCCGGACGCATACCTGCAACCGGACACTTCCCGGTCTCGGTCGGACCATTCGCTTTGCTGGGCGTGGTCGGACCCATGGCTCGGAATGTGGGTGATCTGAAGATTCTGTTTGAGGTCATGCAGGGCCCCGACGATGGCGATCCCTCAGCGGCTCCGGTGCCGATGCGGTGGCCTAGCGGGGCTGAGCTGCAAAATGTCCGCATTGGCTATTTTGAAGATGACGGCCGCACGCCGGTCACTCCGGAAACGCGCGCGGCAGTGCGAACTGCGGCCGACGCTCTCCGGCGCGCGGGTTTTCAGGTGGAACCTTTCCGTCCCGAGGGGCTCGAGTTGGCCCGCCAGTTGTGGTGGAAGCTGTTCGGTGTCGCCGGCGGAATGGTGCTTGGTTCCATCACTCGGGGGCACGAAGCCGAGCTGAGTCCGATCCTTAAGGAATTTTCCAGTTGGGCGGCAGCGGAGCCCGCTCATACCGGGCAGTCGTTGCTCGAAACCTGGATCGATCGCGACGTGGTGCGTATGCAGGTGTTTGCCCAGATGCGCGACTATCCCGTGCTGCTCTGCCCGGTAGCTTCGATTCCCGCATTCCGGCATGGCGAGCGCAGTTGGCAGATCGAAGGAAAAACCGTGAAGTATCTTGATGCGTGGAGCTACACCGAATGGTTCAACCTGCTGGGAACGCCCGGCCTAGTGGTGCCAGTAGGGAAGTCACCGGAGGGGCTGCCCATCGGAGTGCAAATCGTGGCGCGTCCGTGGCAGGAAGAGTTAGTGATTTCGGTGGCTGCAGCTTTGGAAGAGCAGTGCGGCTGCTGCGGGCACCCGGCAATGTAGCTGGAGGAGGGGCGTCCTCGCCCGTCATGCACAGGCATTGCTCGACGGGCGGGACGCCCGTTCTCCTTTTGTGGTTTACTTATTTCTTGCATGAATAAGCGAAGCCTCATACTCTGCGCCTGCATTGCCCTGGCCGCGGTTGCGATACTCGCCGCCTCTCCGGATGATTCCCATTCGAAGCCGGATCCCTCCGCGGAAGCGGCGCGCCTGAACAACCTGGGCGCGGCTTACATGAACCAGCAGCTTTTCGAGAAAGGCCTAAAGGCATTTCAGGAGGCTGGCGCCGTCGATCCCAAGCTGCAAATCGCATTTCTGAACCAGGGCATCGCCCTCCTGAACCTGGCCCGCATCGATCCTGCGAAGATGCTTCTGGAGGCCGCAGGCAAAAACGCCCCCAATGATCCCCACGCCTGGTTCAACCTGGGATTGCTGTACAAGAATTCCGACAATCCTCAGGGATCGGTGGAAGCCTTTCGTCATGTCACCGAGATCGATCCCAATGACGCCGACAGCTGGTATTTTCTGGGCGCCGCGTCGGCGCAGCTCAAACAGTATCCGCAGGCCATTGACGCCTTCCAGCATGCACTCAAGTTGAATCCCTTGCACGCTTCGGCCGAGTTCGGGATTGCGCGCGCTTACCAGCAGTCGGGCGACGCGGCCCATGCCCGCGAACATCTGGCGCGCTTCCAGCACATCACGCAAAACAAGCTGGGCTCGCCCATCGGATTGGCCTATGGCGACCAGGGAAGATATTCGACGGTGGAAGAAGCGATAGGGGCGGCGGAGAAAGCGCTGCCGCCGATTGCGGTCAAGTTTGTCGATGTGACCGAGCAGGCGCAGATTGTGTCGATGCCGAGTCCCGCCGCTTCTGCTGCCAAGCCTTCCTTCGAACCCGGTTCAGGTGCATGTTTCCTCGACTATGACAATGACGGCAAGGTCGACATTTTTGTAGCCAATAACGGCGCGCGGGGTGGAATGTCACTTTACCGCAATCTCGCAAATGGCAAGTTTGAGGATGTGACGAAGCAAGCCGGACTTGACCCCAACGTGCATGCGAAAAGCTGCACGGCCGGCGACTACGATAACGACGGATTTGTCGATTTAGCAGTCAGTTTCAACGAAGGGATTCTGCTGCTGCACAACGAGAAGAACGGCACATTCAAGGATGTGGCTGCCGCATCCGGGATCAAGAACGTTGGCCTTGAGGGCCTAACCTTTATTGATTATGACCACGACGGAGACCTGGATCTTTATGGCTCAAGCGGAATACAGATGATTGTCGGTGTCGTGAAGAGCGGTACTAGCGCGATGTGGCGTAATAACGGCAATG
>JAIQFF010000095.1 GCA_020073395.1 Terriglobia bacterium | reverse complement strand
CCTGCACCATGGCTGGATGCCCCGCGCTGCCCGATAAAGCCGTCTCGAACGCCGAACCATAGGTGCCGCGTTCAGAGAGCATGGCATCAGGAAAAAGTTTCGGCGCATAAATGGAGTAGGGATGCACACTGAAGAAATCGACTTCCTCGCGGACATTATCCGGGCGAAACGCGCCGCGTCCCACATCCTCCATGCTCGTTCCCACCACAATCGGATGTAGTGAGTCGTAACGCCGGATCGACCAGGAAAGCAGCCGGGTCCAGTTGATCGCCATCGCGTCGGTGGTGCTGTCGGCGGCGATCCAAAATGGCGGCTCGTCAGTCAGATCCCAGCCGAGAATCGCAGTCTCCTTTCCGTAGCGGCGCGCCAACTCGGCCACATGATCGGTCTCGATCCTTAACATTTCGGGATCAGAATGGGGATGCCTTCCCTGCCGGTACGGCACGTCCCAATAGGCCTCCCCTACTTCCCCGCCAATGAGCAGACAGGGATGCAAATAAATCTGATAGCGGTGAGCAAGAGAGATCAAGAAATCGAGTTCGCGAAAAGCTTCGGGGTTGTAGTCGCCTGGACGAGGCTCGATCCATGCCCAAACGAAATCAAGTCGGACGGTATTGAATCCGAGTTCGTGCATACGCGCAAAATCTGCCTCGATCGCCTTTGGGTCCCATTGCGTGGGCCATTGCATTGCCACCTTTGCCGGCACCCAGTTGGCACCCACGGGAATGAAGCGATGACCGTCATGCGAAAAATAGTTGCCTTCCAGGCGAACCGCAGGAAGACGTGAGGCAATGGAATGCGCTTCCTCAGGGGTGTGCCCCTGCGTGCTCGCCGATTTGCCAACCTCATCCGCAACCGAAGCGCACACCCACAGCCAAACGAAGACAACTAAAAACAGCAGTCGTCCGGCACGACGAAACGATGCCGTAGTATTTTCGATTCTCATGTACACTCCGTCGGACTCAGGCGTGCGCGGGCATCCCCACAATGTTGCCGATGAACCAGCGATTCACAGATTCGTGTGCCTAGCACCGTAGTAGTACTCCTACAGAATCCCCGGTCCCGGAGCGACTCGCGCAGTCAGGAGTTCTGCGAGATTCGTCGCTTCATCCGCCTGGCACCTTGGAGTTCGCTGGGGAACAACTGCCTTGAGAGAATGGACTGTATCGAAGTTCTCATACTCGTGCAACTTTCCAGTTGCTAGAGGCTTTACCTATCCAGCCTGTTCATGGCAAGGGACAGGTTCAGCCTGGTAGATGAATGATACGAAGGCCCTCACCCTGCGTCGGCGAGCGTATGGCAGGTAATTTGTAGGGACCTTCTGAGGATTAACAGCCCAATCGATGATTCGACTACCGCACCGCGAACAGCCCCAATTCGGCAAATTGGACGATTAAAGACGAAGCACACCTGCGTATGCCCTGCAATTTCCAGACCCGGGATGAGTGGATGGTATGTCCCGATCTCGACAGTCAGGTTTGTATTCTTGATCGCGAGTTCAACGTGGTTGCGCAACTTGGAGACGGAAAGGCAGAGAACGGCGAAGTCGGGCCGCGCCGCAGCCAGTCACGCTCCTAATTTACTCCGGGAAAATTCATCACGCCCCACGATGCCATCTTTCTCCACAATGGCGACATCCTGGTAGCGGAATGGTTGCCGATTGGGCAAATCACGCTCTTGCGCAAGGTGTAAGGGCAATTTTGGATTCTACGAAAGTAAATTCAAAATACCAATTTGCCTACTAAGGATTCGGGGACGGAGGTCCCGGTTGGAATCGCTGTTTGGCCGGCGTAAACGTGCTTTAACTTCGGCAGGACGGCGATGGCGGGCAATGCTGCAGGTGTGATCGGCGTGCCGAAAACACTCAACGATTCGAGTTGATCAAGGCGGCCTAGCCCTTGCACCGTGGTGTCGGTAATCCTGGCGTGCATGAGCCGCAGGACGCGTAGTCGCTTCATGGCAGCGATAACGGGCAAAGACCGGTCGGTGATCGCCGTGCGAGAGAAGTCGGCTGCCGCAATATGTTCAGCCACCGGGGACAAGGCTGCTAGATCGCTGTCCCCAAACTTAGATCCCAGGATAGAAGCGTTCAGCAGCAGATCGGCAGAGCCTCGTGACTCGTAGTCCAAAATGTTCGGGAATGGGGAAGTTTTCCGTCACGGACCCGATTCAGTATCACCTGCCTGCTATCGAACTGGTCAACCTGGGGGAACACAGGCTGGGCGGAGTGCGCGAGCCCAGGAACCGGCGCCTTGTGCTTCCAGGCGGTAGGAATCGCCTCCGGCTCTTTCGAATCCTCGATATCCCAAATCCCGTTCAGGGAGATAGTCGTTCTCTCGGCCCCCACAGGGAAAGCGGCAGGGCTACAGCGACCGACAGAATGACGATTGAAGCAAAGCGACGACCCATCTTCATCCGCCCCGGCGCATACCTCGGACCCCGCGAGTGTCAGACTACTCTAGTTTCCCTTCTACTTCGTAGTTTGTAGTACATCGGAAAGGGCCGGTGCAGCCGCCGGCACCTAGGAACGAAATCCTTTCCCAGGAATGCAGCCACGGTAGCCGCAATCTGCGCATGCGTCACGTCCGCCTGGTTCCCGCGCTCGTACAACGCCGGCGTGTCCGGCCCTGTCACTGCGATCCAGATGTTTTCCGATCCTTTAGTCTCCGCGCCGTGGTCCTTCCACTCCACCAGACCGCTGCCCCGCCCGTGGTCGGCGGTCAGAATAAACGTAGTCTGGTCGCGGCACTCCGGCATTTGCTGCATGGTTTCCCAAAGCTGTTCGACGAACTGCTCAAAATGATGAGCACTTTGCAGCACCAGGTCATAGCGGCCCGCGTGCGCCCAGGTATCAGTCTCGCCGTGGCCCACGAACAACGCCCGGGGATGAGCATTGCTCACGTAGTCTAGCAAAGCCGGCTGCAGAAAGGCATCGCAAGTGGCGTCATCTTCGTAGCGGGTGGTGGTGCGGTAAAGTATCCGACTTTAGACTTTGCTCCAAAAGCGGGGCTTCCACTTGCTGACGCCGGGTTCGACACCATGATCCGACACGTCGTCGGGGAGCACTAACCGCTGACGGGGACCCTCCCAAACTGGTAGAGTGAACGTGATGTGGAGACTTGCATTATTCCTGTCAATCCTGGTCACTTCCGCAGTCGGACTGGCAGCAACGGTGCCAAACATTGACTCGCTCTCGTCGTGGAGGTGTACCCATGATGCCGATACACACGGACCTTCGGAAGCAATCACGTCTCTTGTAGCTAGTCCCTCAAGAGACGGACAGGCCCGGCGCTTCGATGTCTCATGGGGTCCCTACGGTGGAGAACGCTGCAGCAGCCGGTTGGGGACTCTTGACACTGCCTCGACTTACTTCACCTACGATGTCTGGTGGTTGATCACGGACCTCACCCACGTGAACAATCTGGAGTTTGACTTCAACCAAGTGCTGCCAAACCGAGATACCGTAATATACGGCACGCAGTGTTCCTTCGGTGTGGGGAGATGGAAGTTCACCACCAGGCAGGGAACGCGTGCGCACTGGAATACTTCAAACCTCACATGTGGCAAAGAGGTTTGGACCGCCAACACCTGGCACCATCTGGTTCTTCAATTTCATCGCGACGCGACAGGCGTGGTCACCTACGACTCAGTTAGTCTTGATGGGAACGTGCAAGCCTTTGTTGATGCGTCTGGTGAGAGTAATTTTGCGTTGCGTTGGTATCCGCCAGGATTGCAAGTGGTGAACTTCCAAATCGGTGGCGACAAATCGTCGAGCGGCACAACTGCCTACTTGGATTCATTCACCGTTACCGGCAGCTCGTCTCCCATGTCATCTTCGAGACTGATAGTCGGGTACGCGCGCGTTCGATCTGGGCCATCTGGCAGCATCGCACGCTCGGTCATCGTGCGATCTGTGCCGGTGCCGCAACCGGCGCAACCGAAACAACAAAGGCCGTTGCAGCCAATCGACCTGCCATAAGTGCCAAACGACTTCTTCCCCCCAGTCGTTTGGAATCTACGCCGTCTTGGCGTGCGTGCGAGTGGAACGGGGGGACTGCACATTTACTAGGCTGCTGCGGACAAAGAGTAAACGCACACATCGCTGACGGCAGGCGCTTCGAGGCCGATTGAAAGTTCCGCCTCAATCGGTCCACCCAATACTCTGCTCAGACTGAGCAAGGACTGACTTCCGCAGCCAGCACAATGCCCGTTTAGGCCCTCGCTAATGACTTCGCAGTTAGCACACAAAACTGCGCTTTGAAGACGAACCAGATTCGTGTCGATCCGGTCTTGAGCGGTCATGTTTGTCGCTCCTTCGCAATGATAGGCGCAGTTCCGATGCCAAAGCAGAGGCGCTGGAACTGCTTGATTCGTCGTAGAGTTGCGGAAAACCCTCAGTCGAACACGATGCATACGTGGTAAAACGTTGCACACGGCTCAGGTAGCGTCCGCGGGCTTCCCGGCAGTGCCTATTTCCCAATCTTCATCAACCCTTGCATACGAGATTTCAGGTTCACGGTCGCTGCCTGGCCTTGCGGCGCGTGAGCGAGATTGTTGGATTCTGACGGGTCCAGCCCCCAGTCGTAGAGCTGATCGCCCATGGTTTCATGCGTGATGAGTTGCCACTGCGGCGTTACCAGGGACTTCATGGAGCCGGTGCTCGCAGTAGGCACCACCTTCGCCATCGCCTTGTCTTCTTTACCCGCAATGTCATTGCGCGCCAGCTCGGACAAGACGTCGGGCCAGTCCGATCCGTCTGCGGTTTGCCACAGCGGGCTCAAAGAGGAAGATGGAAACATGCCTCGCGCGTTCGCGCCGAGCAGATCCATGATGGTTGCGGGAATGGCCGCATTGGTAACCGGCGTCGGCGCCTTCACCCCTGCCGGGACGTGACCGGGATACCAGACCAGCAGCGGCACATGGATCAGTTCCCGATAGAGAGCCTGACCGTGATAGCTCAGGCCGTGCTGCCCCAGCGACTCGCCGTGATCCGAGGTTACGATCACCAGGGTATTTTTCAGGAGTCCGTGATCGTCGAGCGCTTGCATGAGGCGACCCATCGCGTCGTCGACATATTTCAAGGCGGCATCGTATTCGTCGATGGGGCCGCCATGGTCCCACACCGGCTTCGGATCGGTTGGAGATCCGCCATAGGGATAGTGCACGTCGAAATAATTGAGGAACGCAAAGAAAGGGCGGGTTTCGCCACGGTTAACCCAGTGGAGTACCTCCTGGTTCACCACATCGGCCCGTTTCCGCACTCCCTGCGCGCCTCCGTAGTTTCCCGATCCTTCGGAATCCTTGTCCAGCATCGAGTTCATACCCAGGAAACGGAGCGCCCGCTTGACCTTGCTCTTGTCGCTGCGATTGAGATAAATGCGCGCAAACTCCTTGCCGTAGAGGGTGCGCACGAACATGTCCGCGGGAGAGTGAAAATAGTCCTCGAAATGCTGGAAGCCACGCCCGAAGCCCAGACTGGTCGTGAAGTACGTGCGATTGGCCGAGAAGGCTCCTGTGCGATAACCCTTTTGCTGCAGAGCCTCTCCCAGTGTCGGGAAGCCGCCCAGTCCTTTGCTGCCCCATCCCAACCAGGGTTCCGGCTGTACATTTCCAATCCTGTGCTCGAACTGGTAACACCCGGTCAGCAGGGAGACGTGCGAAGGAAGACTCCACGAGGTAGTGGAAATCGCGTTCTTGAACAAGACTCCTTGCTGCGCCAGGCGGTCGAAATTCGGACTGATCGGACGAGCATAGCCATAGGAAAAGAGATGATCGGCGCGCAGCGTATCCACGACAATCACCAGCACGTTGGGTGCACCCGGCGCGGCAGGCGGAAGATGCGTCACCACATTCCGTTCATGCAGCCAATTGCCGCCTTGAATCCCGGCGAATGCGAGTATCCACGCGGCCACTATCCATGGTGTGGTTCTTTTCCAGAATTGCAGGAACGTGTTTTCCCGCTTGTCACACCAGCGGGTGAGGGCCACGGCGACGCCCAGAGCCAGCAAGAGGCAGGCACGGTGGTAAAGCCGGCCAGTTAAAGTGAGCCAGTCATAAACGCTGAAGAATGTCAGCAGAAAGGCAAGTACTCGAATTGCGGGAAGGCGAGGCACGAGGCGAGCCACGATGCTGCAGATGATTGCCAGGGACAGAAAAAGAATGGCGTCCACGATGGGAGAAATCCAGATGATCTCTCTGGAAACGTGGATCATCGGACCCCAGCCGGCCCAATTGAGCCGTTGAAAGAACAGCAGCCCCACTCCTTCAACCAGGCCCGCAAAAACTCCGGAACCCAGGCCCGCCATCATCAGCGAACGTGCATTGAAAGGCGCTGCGAGGGACGGGCGGTCCATACGTTCTGTGCTCATAATGGTTTCGAGCCATTCAGTTTAGCAGCCGTGCGCGAGTAGAACTTTCCCGCACGCTGAAGTAAGTGAACTCCCGCGAACGCCCCGGGCCCAGGATGACCGGGCCCGGAACCCGCCCGGCTTCAGCTCACCGAGGTACGCAAATGGCAGCCTGCTTCGATGGCACAGCAGGACGTCACGCTCATCGTCATCGATGTCGCTTAGCTGCCGTGAACCGCCAACCCTCCCCGTAGCAGACACCGGGGCCCGCTGGGATTAGAGCTTGGTGTGATCGAACGCACTTGCAGGATTGCAATGTCCGGCTTAGTCACACCCGACGAGTGATTGCGGTCACAGCGAGGCTGGTTGTTTGAAGTTATAGTATTTCGTGAACTCCATGTTAGATGCATCCGTTCTCGAAGCTGGCCTCAGCCAGATTGCGCCTGACCAACTGCGCACTGCCCTGGCAAGCTTCCTTCCCCAAAACGCCACTCCCGACGAGCGGATCAGTGCTGTTGAAGCCGGGTTGCGCAGCCCCGCCGGCCAATCCGTGCGCGACGCGATGGCGAAGTGGATCGTTGACGTCATTGTTCCGGTCGACCGGTTAGTTCCGCAGGCTTATGTGAAATGGCGTGAGCCGGTGCGCGATGCCATGATGTTTGTGGTGGCGCGCCTGTCGCCCGCGCGCCTTGCCCCCAAGCTCCTGGAGCAACTTGAGCTTCCGGAGAAAACACCGCCTGAAACGCGTTTACTGCGGCTCATAGCGAAAGTTCCTGGCTTACAAAAACTGGGACAAGTTATAGCGCGGAACCGGCACCTCCGCCCGGCTCTGCGAAACGCTCTCGCCCGTCTGGAAAATGGCATCCGTGATGTCGAACCGGAGGAGATACGCGCCATCGTCCAACAGGATCTAGGACCGCGGCTCAAGGCCCTCGATGTTGACATCGCACCGGTAATACTCTCGGAAGCCAGTGTGAGCGCAGTGGTGCGTTTCACGTGGCGCGATCCGGTCAATGGGCGACGGGGACGCGGCGTTTTCAAAGTTCTTAAACCTCACATCCCGGAATACTTTTCCGAGGACATGGACTACTTGCAAGGATTGGCCCAATACTTCTCGGACCGGCGGCGGAACTACGGATTTCCGGCGCACCTTCTCCCCGATACTTTCAAGAAGGTCCGTCGCCTGCTGCATTACGAAGTCAATTTTGTTCGCGAACAGAAGACATTAGTCGAGGCGTGGAACCTTTATCGGAACATTCCTCAGGTTCGCGTGCCTCGCCTGATTGAGCCACTGTGTACGTCCAGGATTACGGCACTCACCGAAGAGCGCGGAACAAAAGTGACCGACGCTGCCGCCCGCCTGCCGACCGCGCGTCGCAGGGAAGTTGCCGAGCAAGTGATTGAAGCGCTGGTGGCTGTCCCTCTGCTTTCGGCGGAGGAGAATGCAATCTTTCACGGCGACCCTCATGCCGGCAATCTCCTCTATAACCGGAGGACTGGAGAACTAATCATCCTCGACTGGGCCCTGCGGGAACGCTTAAGCCGCAATCAGCGCCGGCATCTCGCGCTGCTGTTTCTGATGGTGGGACTGCGCGATCCGGTCGGCACCTGCAACGAAATCCTGGCGCTCAGTCAACCACACATCCGGAGCGCGTCGCCTCAGCGACAGGTGATTGGCGAGGCGGTGAACCGGTTTCTGGACGAACTTCCGATCACGCATTTACCCAGCGGCGTGGATGCCATGCGGCTGCTGGAACGCATTGCGTTCACGGGTGTGAAGTTCCCTGGGTCATTGATCATGTTGTCCAAGGTGATGTTGACGCTGGATGGGGTCCTGACCGACATCGGAGGCCCGGATACCGGTATGGGCTTCAACATCTCGCGCCACGTTGCCCAGCACTGGCTCAGTCATCGCAAGGCGTTCCGTTCGCCTTTGATGACAAAAGACCTGATCACGCTCCAGTGTAGTGCGCTGCTCTACACAACCCGTCTGTGGCTGCGATGCGAACAGGCGTTAATGAATCGATTGCTGCCCGCCGGGGCGATCTCAGCACTCGCACCGGCATGAAGAAGGCCTTGGACTGTTAATCCGGTTTCGCGGATGATGTCGTGATCGTCTTTTCCGGTCCGGTCTCGCCACCAATCAAGCGGCTTGCTTGCGAGCGCTGAATGTCAAAATGGAGCCAGATATTTCGGGCTGGAAGTCTTTAAAGCCTGAAGCGGTCAAATGCTGCTCCATCTCAGGAAGATCGAATACATGAAGGCCGTGATGACTGAGACTCCACTCCCGCACACGGCGAAACTTCAGGATGCCACTGCGACCTGCACCGAATGTGAAGACTGAAAGAATTTCTCCCGGCTTCACGATGCGAGCCATCTCGCACAAAGCCACTACGGTATCGGCAAAGAGATGAAGCGAGCCACAACAGAGGGCGGCATCGAAAATGCCGTCTTCGAATGGGAGGGCCTCAACTCTTGCACGGGCGAAATGCACGTTGGGAGTGCCTTCCTTTGTGATGTAAGCTGCGCCTTGCCGGAGCATCCCCATGGATACGTCGATTCCGAAAACCTCCTTCGAGGGTGACGCAATCCGGCGGCCAAAAGTGCCGGGGCCGCAGGCGATATCCAGCACGCGGCCTTCGGTCGATTGGACTTTCTGAGTCACTGTACTAACCAGTTGTGCAAGAGACGGGCTGTGAAATCCACCGTAGAGATTTAGAACGATCGGGTACCACAATCTCGTCTCGTAAATGCGGGCCATCCGATCGATGAAGCGCATTCTCCTTAGTACGGGGTCCGCACTGTGGGATAGTTCTTCAAGAATGAAGTCGGGGATACCTCCCTGATTGGGTAGGCTTGGGAACAGGTGGGACAGCGGAGCTCACGCTCTTCTTGGCGCAAGAGACGCTTGCATACGGGGCACGCGTAGATTCTGAGTTCGCTCGCGGCGGATGTGTCAACAGTCAGATCAGCCTCCTAATACGAATTTAGGCGGCATCGCTCCAATCGGTCCCTGCCGCAGGAGGAATAAAACTCATCGCCCGCTCGGCAAGAGCCGTGATAGTCAGGCTGGGATTAACCCCGAGATTGGCCGCCACCACCGATCCATCGCAGATGTACATATTCTTATAGTTGAAAACGCGATGGCGGGAATCCACCACGCCGTGGGTGCTTGAATCGGCGATGACGCAGCCTCCAATGCAGTGGGCCGTGCTCGGAACATTGAAGAGGATCTCCGGCACCATGCTCATGGGAACCCCACCGGTGAGCTGCGCGAGCTTCTGGGCAAATTCATTTGCCCTCGGGATATAAGTAGGTACTTTCTCTCCCCGGCTAAGAAGAAATTTCCTGAACGGCCAGAACCAGGGGCGTTGCCAGCGCATCTCGATCTCACCATCGAGGGCCTGCATGCAGAGCAGAATTAGAAATTCTTTCGCCCAGCCCAACGGTTGCAGCACCCGCACAGTCCTGATTGGATGGCGCAGCAGAGAGCGGATGAGATTCATCAGCCAGAGCGCAATCCGCCGCGGCCCAGGGCGGCCATTGGTCAGGATCGTAGTCAGGAGGCCCATGGCGTCGGAGCCACGGGGATAGCGGACGGCCTCAATGTGGGTGTCCTGGTCGATGTAGATGCCAGAACCGATGGCTATTCCCAGGGACAAATCTTCGCGGTAACCCGGCATGCGCACACCGATCAGCGATTCGGAATTGGTACGCACGTGTTTGCCCAGTTCCGCGCTGATGCCCGGCAATGAGCCATTCTCTTTAAACTGAAAAAGCAGTTGCATCGTGCCCAGCGAAGATGCGGAGAACACCACGCCACGGCAGGTGAAGCGCCGCGGCTGCCGGCGAAACCACGCCGTGGAATTCACGGTGCGCACTTCGTATCCGGCGCCGCCATCACCCTGGCCACCCAGCGGCTGGACGTTCACCACCTGGGTTTCAGGAAAGATCCGCGCGCCGTGCTTTTCCGCCAGATACAGGTAGGTGAGGTCCAGAGTGTTTTTCGCGCCGTAGCGACAGCCCATCATGCAACCACCGCAGGCTATGCAGGTGGTTCGCTCCGGGCCTTCTCCTCCGAAGAAGGGATCAGGGAAGGCCCGGTTGCCGGGTTCCCCTGGCTTGGGCTGAAAGATGCCCACCTTCGTGCGGTAGAAAGTATGACCGCATCCGACGGCCTCGGCAGCGCTCTCCAGCAGATGGTCGGCAGGTCCGAGGATCGTGTTTTCCGTAACTCCCAGCATGTGCCCGGCAGTTTCATAATGCCCGGGCATCTCCGCCTTCCAATCGGCCAATCCCCTCCACGAGCCCGTTTCCCATACCTTCTCAGGGGAAGCCAGTAGAGTGCAGGCGTACGTAATGGAACCGCCACCCACGGCACAACCGTGGAGAATAGTTACATGCTTAAAAAACCGCATGTTGAAAAAGCCTCGCAAACCGAGTCTGGGGCGCCAGAACCAGCGATGAACGGACCAACTGGTGTGCGGCAAGTTGTCAGGCGTCCAGCGCCGGCCCATTTCCATCACCGCCACCCGGTATCCCTTCTCCGCCAATCGATGGGCCGACACACTGCCACCAAAGCCTGAGCCGATGACGATAAAGTCAAAATCGTATTGGTCGTTGTGGGACGGCATAGAGTCCTTATCGGTCAAGTGGCGAAACCAGCTGCGTCTTCTTCTCCTTTCGAACTCGGAAAGCAATCACTTCGCCGATCCGCTCCAGTGCTTCGGCGCTTTGCGGTACATCGGGCCCAAACATCTGAAAGACATGATTCATGTTCTTCCAGGTTTCCAGAACGACCTCGGCCCCCTGGCTCCGGGCGTGGTCGGCGAAAGCTTGAATGCTGTCGTACAGAATCTCGGAGCCCCCGGCCTGAATGTAAATGGGAGAAAGACCGCGCAAGTCGGCCGACAGCGGCGTCACCAGCGGATCACGGCGCTGGGCGGGTTCACAGAACCAACCTGCCCACTTCTCGAGCATCTGTTTCTCAATCCAGTCGGATGCCTGATTGCGGGTGAGGCTGGCGCGTTCGCCTTCGAGGTCCGTTGCCGGAGAGAGCGCAACCACTAGTGCCGGCAGTGGTAGCTTGCGATCCCGTGCTGTCAACAGCGAGGCCAATGCCAGGTTACCGCCCGCCGAGTCGCCGGCAAAAATCAGGTTCTCAGGATCAGTGCCAGTTTCCAGCAACCAGCAGTAGGCGCTGAGCGCGTCTTCAAGTTGCGCCGGGAAGCGATGTTCCGGCGAGAGTCGGTAATCGAGGGCAAACGTTCTGGACTTCGCAGCCTGCGTAATCAGTGCGATAAAGTTGGCGTAACCCTGAGGATAAAAGGAATAACCGCCGCCATGAAAATACAAAACCGTCACGTCAGTTTCGGCGTTCGTTTGTGCGAACCAACTCCCTCGGAATTTCTCCTGCACAACCGGTGTGATGTCCACCCCTGAAAGTGCCCGCGAAGTGATCACTACTGAATCCAGATAGCATCGCGCTTCCTTTACATCCCGCATCTTTAAAGCGGTGGTCACTTGTCTCTTCAATATCTCTGTGCTCAGTTCCACGAGCCAGTTCCAGCCGGGCTGCCGTGGGCCTTTGAGCATCCGGCGCGCAGATACCGCCAGGATCGCCTGGCTGATCTCCGCCGCACTGCGCAGCTGGTACCTGGTCGGGCCAGCGAAATGTATCCGGGCAACCATGCCAATCACCAAATTGTCTACCTGCTCAGGGAAACACAGTCCAAAAAGCGAGTAGGCATAGAGAGGAGAATCGGCGAGTCCAGCGGGGGGTCGGCCACAAATGTCCGGACCATGCCATGCGCCTGTTGCCACCAGCCCTGGAAGGCCCGACCATCGGCGCAAACCCGTAGCGGGCGCCAGCCATTGAGGTCGGCCGCCTCTTCAATCGGGCTTACGGCTACAGTTCGAGTATCAAGCCGCAACCCTTCACGCAGAGCCTTCAGCGCACTCTCTTTCGCGCTCCAAAGCAAAGTCACCAGCCGGGAGCGCTCGGCCTCGCTGATTCGCGCCACCAGCGCTTGCTCGCCCTCGGTGAAATAGTCGGCGACAAACGCCTCGCTTCGCGCTTCGATCACTTCCTGATCACAACCCAAATCCAAACCCGGCGCTGCGACCGCACAGATAGCGGCACCGGACCGGTGACTGATGGAAACCGTGACTGCGGCTGATTCATTCGCAATGAAAACCTCGGGTGCGCCAGACGATGCCGGGCATATTTCGATCCGGGCAAGGCTCTGGGTGTGTGTGGGTAAGTTCAGGAAAGAAACCACGGCGCATTTTGCCGTCCAGCGTCCCAGCCGCCAGTCGTCGCGTCGTTTGGCAAAGTGCATGCCGTTCAGGCGAACGCATTCGCTGACGCTAAGCCAATCGTTTTCTGCTGGAACATCCGTTTCGGTCTGTCCCAGCCAGTAAATCTGCTTCACATTCACACCTCACAACCCTTCAGAGATCCACTCTAAGCTGCGGCGTCACTCAGGATGACCTCTGACTTTCCGGGGTGCTCCTCTCTTTCAATCCCTCGTTCGACCGCATGGATGAGATAGGGACGCAATTCCACTGGCGGAAGAATGTGATTCAGTGCGCCCACTTCGAGCGCCCGCTGCACGCTGTGCACGCGGTCAAACTCGGCGGCCATCTCGCCCAACTTCTCCGAGTGTACAATCTTGAAAAGTTCTTCCCACTGGGCGCGCAAGCGGCCCTTCTCCGCACCCTCGGCCTGGGCCATCGCCTGGCTCAGCGCCTGCAGGCGCAGGTCTTTTCGGGCCCGGGCTTCAACTTCCCCCGCGAAAACAACCGCCGCCGCCGGCGCGCCGCCAATCACTGAGGCGTACGTCCCCTCCAGCGCCGCCACTTCAAGCTGTTCGTTCAGCGCTTGCGAGAAAACCACATAGGCGCCACCGTGATAGCGCGAGATCACGCAGAAGACGATGGGGCCCTTAAAATTCACCACAGCCCTGCCGATTTCGGCGCCATATTCAAGCTGCAATCTGCGCATCGACTCAGGCGAGCCATCGAAACCTGACAGATTGGCCAAGAGCACCAAGGGCCGGTTGTTGCTGGCCGCATTGATCGCGCGGGCCACTTTCTTGGAGGATTGCGGAAACAACGTCCCGGCGCACCACTGGTCGGGACCGTCAGCGGGAACAAATCCCAATCGCGGCACCGGCTGAGACTCGATGCCGATCAGGCAAACCGGATAGCCGCCGAGATGAGCGTCCCAGACCACCGCCGTCTCTGCCGCGCGCATGCCCGCCCAGCGTTCGAGCGGCATGTGGTCCTGGTCGGTGACCGCCATCATCACTTTCCGAATGTCGAAGGATTTCTTCCGCCCCGGGTTGGTCTCGTCGGACAGAATTTCGCCGATCAGCGCAAAGCCATCCTCGCCATTTTGACTATGGGCATGGACCCGCACATCACGATCGACAGGATCACTTGTCTCAGCACGTCGGGGAAAGCGTTCGCTGGGCGCGACGTAAGTGTGGTCATAGTGACGGAATAGGATGTGGCAGGCTTCATCAATGTCTCGCGCCCAGTATTGCGCCTGACCGTTCGGTCCCATAATGCGGTCGTAGCCGCCGATGCCTTGATTGTCCTCCGCGGAGACACTGCCAGAGTAATCGAGAGCGCGCTTACCCGTGAGCACCATGGCGGCTTTCGGCGTCATGATCAGAATGCCGCGAGTGTGCATGAGCATAGTGGCCTCGGCATTCCAGTAGGGCTGCGCACCGACGTTGATCCCGTTGACCACAAGATTCACTTCGCCACCCGCTTGCGTGATCTCCACCAAACGCCGCAGGACGCGGGCAATCCAATCCATGCCCTCGACTCCGCACTCCATCGAGATCTTTGCCCCAGCCGAGAGGGAGAACCACTCCAGGGGGACGCCTTTGTTCCTGGCCAAATCCAAGGCGGCCAGGATGCGCCGGCATTCTGGCTCAGCGATGGCTCCCAGGTCCTTGCTCGGATCTCCCAGTAGCACGACCCTTGTCATACCCTCGGGATACTTGCTGGTGAAATTTCGGATCACACCCACAATAATGTTGGCATTGTTTTGACCATAGGGTCGGTCCACGGGAACCAGATCGCCCTCGGCATCGAGGTCGTGCTCGACAAAATCACCAGCCGGAAATTCGGCCCGCGTGTCTTCCGGAGCGGGCGTGAGCATCTTGATGATTTCGTACGGGTAGATGAGTCCGCGCTGGCGCATGCGGACCACTTTCCGGTCATATTCGGTCAGCGGTTTGATCACCTGCAGTTTGTCCGCGGGCCGGAAGGTTATGAGCGAGTCGGTACCGCCCGGGCTCGAAATGCGCACCACCATGTCGCGCAGTTCGCCGGTTGCAGGATTAGGAATCCGGGCGCGTACCACCACCTGCTCCAGTCCCAGGCCTTCGGTCGCGGGCGAGAGCTTGCGTACGATATCGCGCAATTCATCCCGCTCCAGTGTGAGCGGTGGCCACACGTACAGGAATATCCGGTTCCAATAGAGACGATCCTGGGGACGCCGCCGCGATTGAAATAGCCGAATGCCCGCGAGAGCTTCCGTCAACATGCGCTCCAGGTGCGGCAGTTGCACGACGCGTCCCGCCTCATTCCGTACCGGCGTTACGTCACGCACTTCTGCACAGGCAATCAGTCGCTCATCCTTCGGATTATCGCGAGCTACGGCGTGCAGCAGATAAACGTCTTCAACCGACGGCAGCCGTTCAATATTGAAATTGCTGAGGCGCCAGAGATGAAGCCGCTTGCCCATCATGGGATGGAGCCCACGATAGAGTTTCTCCTCTTCATACGTGTTTCCGCAGCAGCGATAGGTGAAATGCTGCATGCTGCCCATGCCTTCGCTACGCCCGGGGCCGGCCACGGCCACCACGATGCGCCGGATTGGACGAGAAAACCCGGCTTGGTTGAGCAGTGAGCGGACCTCCTGCTGCGTAGCTTCGGGATCTCCCAGCGAGCCGGAATGCCAAACGTAAAAATCAATGATGATGTCATGATCTGTCGGGACTTCTGCGATCAAAGGCAGCATTGTGCGTACCGCCTCGGACAGTTGGGCATACTGAGCATGGGTGGTAAAGGCGTGGATGCGCTTTCCTTCGTGATCGTATTCAGTTAGTGCATAGCACTGTCCGTTTTGCTCCAGAGAGCGCAGGTCGATGAGCGTCCGGATCCGGTAATAGCGCCAGGTGATCGCCTCCAGCATCAACCTGCGCAGCGCAGGATCGGCGGTGGCGAAGCGGCCGGACAACAGGCCGATAAGGGGCTGTGGACATTCCACCAGCGCCCGCAATCTCTCGTGACGGTCCTCGGCATTGGGATTGGCGGCCATGTAGGCGAGATGATCTTCTGCCTGGTCGTAGACTTGTTTCCGCGCCCGCTCAAATAGCGGCTGATCGAAGTAGCGATAACGCACTTCCCGCGCCAGATCACTCAAGTTAGGGAAGAGTCCGTTGGTCATGGAGATCATGCGATCGAGAAGTACGCGGAACGATTCCTCAGCCGGGGGAGCCGGGGCCCCGGCGGGCGGCAGACGTCGTTCGAGCACGCCTCGGACAATCGTAATTTGCTGCTCCACCCGGTGGTGCGATTTGTAAATCCAGAGCAGACTCTCTTCCAGTTCAGGCGAGCGATCCAGACTGCGCACGCCGTAATAGGCCAGGGCGCGCTGCAACCCACTGACGAAGACCGGCGGAAGTCCTTCACCCCGCGTGTCCAGCATGCGCAAATAGGAAAACAGGTAAGCCTCGGCGCTGGGCTCTTCACCGCTGGCTTGATGATCTACCTTCGGCTCACGCTGGAACAGAGAGCAGATGTCGACAAAGATATTGAGGATGGCATCTTCGCTCTCTCTTATTCCGTCGCTCTCCACCGGACCAGCCTTGCTCCGTTCGGAGAGCAATCGCGCGCTCTGCGCCGGGTCCACATCAAAGCCGAGCATGAGCTGACGAAGTTCTTCCAGGCCCTGGCGGCAGCTGGAATCAACAGCCTCCGAATTTCCGCCGGAGCCGAGCGAAGCGCCGAAAACCACACCCGCGGCGACGCACGCTGTATCGCCGCTGGCGTCGGGCTCGATCTGCAGCAGGGGCGCCCCCGTGTCCACCTGCACGTTGGGTATGGTCATCACTTGCCGGATTTTCCCGGAAAATGGGGCCACGACCTGCATTTCCATTTTCATGGCTTCCAACACAAGCAAGCGATCGCCCACCGCAACCGTGTCGCCCGCTTTCACCGCAATGGAAACCACCACAGCCGGGGCCGACGCGTGCACGATACCGCCATCATCACGATCAATCTGATGCGAGACACCGTCTACCTCGATCCTGTAACTCACCCCCTGCAGCACGGAGATGACATGAAAGCGCCGCCCAAAGGCAGTGAGCCAATACTCGAACTGATCCAGGCGTTCAATTTCAGCATCGATGCGCGATCCATTCACTTCGATGCGGTACTGCTGAGGGCCGAGGCGGTAGGTCTTCGGCGAGTAGGATCGCCCGCGATAGCGTAGTTCGGCAGTCCGGCCTACCTCAGTCCGGACCTGTGGCCGTCCCCGCACCGCCGAGGCGTAGAACTGGGTCTGCTCCACGGCCAATTGCGCGTCATAGGCTTCGATCGCTGCCTGTATCAGGGCCACATCGGCGTAACGACGAGAGAGGTGTTCACCGGTCGCCGCCAGGTGGTCCAGCCATCCGGTATGTACGTCTCCACGCTGTACTTCGGGACGGCTCAACAGCTCGAGAAGAAATGTTTTGTTACTTGCCCCGCCTTTGACGACGACAACACTCTCCCGCAAGGCCCGTTGCAGCCGGGAAAGCGCTTCCTTGCGGTTTTGACCGTAGGCGATGATCTTGGCGATCATGGAATCGAACTCCGAAGGCACGACATCGCCTTCCGCCACACCTGTGTCAACCCGGACTCCTGGCCCAGTCAGAAACCTGAATCGCTGGATGGCGCCGGGGGCTGGAGCAAAATCATTATCCGGATCTTCCGCGTTCAGCCGCACTTCTATGGCGTGACCGGTGGTACGCGGGGGTTCTCCTTCCAGACGGCCGCCGCGCGCAACATGAATCTGAAGCTTGACCAGATCAAGCCCGGTGGTGCATTCCGTTACCGGATGTTCGACCTGCAACCGGGTGTTCATTTCCATGAACAAGAAGCGCTGGGTCTCTGGCTCGTACAGGAATTCCACAGTGCCGGCATTGTGATACCCCGCCGCCTGGCTCAAGCGCACTGCCGCCTGGCGCAAAGCCTGATCCTGCTCAATCGAGAGTGCCGGCGACGGCGCTTCTTCGAGGATTTTCTGGTGGCGGCGCTGAATCGTGCAGTCGCGCACGCCGACCGCCCACGTGGTTCCATACTGGTCAGCAATGACTTGCACTTCGATATGACGCGCTCCCTCGACCAAGCGCTCCATGAAAACAGTGGGGTCGCCGAAGGCCTTGAAGGCGTCAGTGCGAGCGCTCTCAAAGGCTTGCGGAAGTTCGTCTGCCGAGCGCACTTTGCGAATCCCGTGACCGCCGCCTCCTGCCGTCCCCTTAATAAGGAGGGGGTAGCCCAGGCGCTCCGCATGATGCCATGCGTCATTGAGCGTCTCGACCGGTCCTCCGCTCCAGGGGGCCACCTCGATCTGAGCCTTCTCAGCTAAGAGCTTCGAGGAAATCTTGTCCCCCAGCCGCCGCATCACGTCGCCATCGGGGCCGATAAAGACGATGCCCATTTCACGGCAAAGGTCGGCGAATGCGGCGTGCTCAGCCACGAACCCCCATCCCACCCAGACCGCTTCCGCACGGGCGGCGGCCAAGGCCCGTTCGAGCCGCCCATAATCGACGTAACTGCTCTTGGGCTGCAGAGTATTTGGATCAAGGACCTGCGCGGCACCGAGACACACTGCCTCGTCCGCCTCGCGCACGAACATGGCATGGCGGTCAGGCTCGGTGAAAAGCGCGATGGTGCGCAGCGCTGTGCCGTGTTCCTGATTGAACTCGCGGACGGCATGGATGAAACGCATGGCCGCCTCACCCCGGTTCACGATCGCTACGCGTTGGAATTCGTGGTTCATAAGTTTGTGGCTCGACAGCGCCACCTCCTTACCGCCGATCATGCCGCGACCGGTTCCAGTGACATGGCCATCTGGAGTGGCTTCAATCGCTCGGCGTCGATACTGTTCGGGACCGCCACCGTGCGGTATCCGCTGAGTTGCACGAAACGGTTCCCTGCCGCATCCACAACCTCGGCATCAAAACTTCCTTGAACTTGATTGAGAGTGACCACAGCGTACAGCCACCCTTCTGCCAGATCGGGGGACCGTAATAAGGAGACTCGATCGATGTGCTGAGGCAGTCCCATGCGGCTCTGCACGCCCATCTCCCAGATACCCGCGGTTTGGAAGCAAAGCTCGATCAGCCGCGGCGCCATCAGCGTTGGCAGGTCTGAAGGATGGTGATTGTTCGGAAGGTCTTTCGCCATCAACCCGACGATCCGGTGCTCATCCCACCACGCCCGCTCCAAGACCTGGTAGGCGGGCCCGTGGAAGTAGAGGCGATAAATATCGGCAGCTTCGATGATGTGTCCTGCCGGCGTGTATGGCGCCATGGTTACGACCTCGGGTGTCCGCTTCGTCAGCCGGACACGGCCGGTGAAATGGGTGGTGCGTTGCGGCTCAGGCTGATTCGGAAGTGGCCGGAAGCCAATCAATCCACAATCCGCCACAACACCGTCCTTATCCGGATGAATGAGCGCTTCGACCGTTACCGTGCGTGGCTCACTCCGGTAAAACTTGAACGGCGCGAGGAAATTGACGTTTTCAATCTCTGCCACACGCCAGTCGGGAAGCATGCGCACTGCGGCTTCTGCAAACGCTTCGATGCCCATGACGCCCGGCAGCACCGGGGTACCGTCAATCTGGTGGTCGTGCAGGAAAGGTTGGACCTTTGGATCCAGCGTAGTCTCCAGCGTGATGGGGCGGTAGAGCCCCGTGCTGGCGACTTTGCCGATCATGGGCCCTGCGGAACGCGATCTCTTTTCTCCAGATGCTTCTGGAGCGCTGGTATCGAGGCCGCCGCTGGCATCCCATTCCTTAAGCAGCGCTCCCAGACGCTGGCCGATAACGATTTCGCCCCGCGTTCCGCCCGCCGTCAGCTCGCGGCGAATCAAAGGAACCCCCGCTTCCGGCGGCAGCATGTCGATGCCGGCCATTTCCATCACCTTGGGAATGGACCCGCGCGTGGCCATACCGATGCCGCCCCACGCCGTCCAATCGATCGCGATCCCACGTGTAGCCGGACGAGTTGTACGGAAGCTGGATGTGATCTTGCACAGCAGATCGTTGGCGGAAGCATAATCCGTCTGTCCAGGATTACCGAACCGGCCCGCAATCGAGCTGAACGCCACTGTCGCTCCCAGAGGCATGTCGCCGATCGCATGCAACAAATTGAAGAAGCCGTCGCTCTTGACGTCAAAGACCAGGTCAAACTCACTCGCGTCTTTGTCCGCCAAAGAATGGCTGCGCTCGATGCCGGCGGCGTGCAG
>JAIQFF010000280.1 GCA_020073395.1 Terriglobia bacterium | reverse complement strand
ATATTCCGCGAGGCTTCCAAGTTCTGGGCCTCGCTGGGTTGTGCCAAAAAGGCGACGACTGCCGACCGCACCGAGAAATCTGGGAAGTCGCCGAGTTGTTCAATAGCAGTCAGAGGGTCGATTCGTCCATGATGGCTCAGAAAAAGCAGGGCTTCGGTGCGCACACTGAGTTCAGGATCCCGCAGCAGCCGTTGTACTTCTGGAACGGCAGCTTTGTCCCCCGCGGCCGAGAGAATAGAGATTGCCTTCTGCCGGACTTCAGGTGCGGAATGAGTCAGCAAAGACCGTATCGCCGGATGCACAGCTCTTTGCTGTTCCACTTCAAAAAGGGAGAGCGCGTAAAGAATGTCCTTGGGATCGGATGTGGAAAGATTCGTGGACAGAAGTTCCGTAGTCGACCGGTCCAAGACAGGCGCGCTGGCTTGTTCCACGTCGAAGCGATGCTGGCTAATGCTTTCCCTCAAGGTAGCGACGTATTGACGCCGCGCGACAGAAACTGCCACGAGCCAGCCGCTGGCAAGCAGCAACACGATCCAGCTGATTTGACGCGCCTGCCAATGCAGCGAGGTGGCAAAGATGAGAACGGCTAACCCGGACAGCCCATCGCCGAGGCGCCAAACCACCGTATCGATGAACCATTTCACCTGCAACTTCACACTGGCGGGGATCGGCAGATAGAGCAACTCGGCCGTAGACTTGTCGACCGAATAACGCAGCACCTGGTCGCCGCCCTTCATCGCCACAGCAGAAGCCAGGGTGCCAAAGGCAAGCAGGCCGGCAGAACCCAGAAAGACAGTGACGGGAAGAACGAAGAGCGCGGTGCCAATACCGAATCGGCGCAAGAATCTTGCGGTTAAGAGCAACTGAAACAACAAGCCCAGCAGGCCCGCATAAAAATAAAAGTCACCAAAAAAAATCGCCATGGCGTCTTTCTTGATGAGGAACTGCTGCCCAATGGCTAGGAATTGCCAGCCCGTTAACGTGACAACTAGCGACGAGACACAGATAACCGTTGCGATGGACCGCAGATAAGACGAGGAGAACAGCAAGCGCATGCTTGCCACGAGGTTGCGGGGAACCGTTTCCGCAGATGCCGCGGCTGTTCCCTGCCCGTCACCAACCAACACCCGGCCACTTCGCCAGACCAAGATTACTAGTCCACCGCAGATCAATACGAAAAGGGTCATAGCCAGCAGCAGGCTTTCCGTTCCAAACCTCTTGGCTATGGTTTTGGCTAAGAAACCGGCAAAGATCCCTCCCGCAATGGCGCCTCCGCCTACCATCCCGAAAACCCGCTTGGCCTCGCGCGTTGTCAGGACGTAATTTGCCAGCGTCCAGATCTGAGTGGCCCCGAGCACACCGAAAATCTTTACCCATACGTACAACGCGGGGAAAATCCAGATCAGGTGGGGGTAGTAATGCGCCAGCCCCCAGAACAACGCCCATGTGGCAGCGAAAAATGTCATGCTGCCTACGAGTAAATCGCGGAAAAGAACCCGTCGCGCAATAACCACGTAGCCCGCTATTACCGCCGCCACCAGCACGGAACTGGCAATATCGGCGTAGGCGAGCTGTCTCGCCTGGAACCGCGACAGAAATAAGGCTGCCCCCGCCACCCCACCGATTTTGTAGCTGCAGATGATTAAAAACAGGCAGGCGCACAGAAGGGAGCCACGCCCCAGGTCTCCCGGCCTTACATTCAGTGCACGCTCGATCCAACGTTTCATCTGCGTGACCTTCCTTCGTAACCTCGCTGCTTCATGGCTGTGCGGTCGTCGTTTCGGAACATATCCGGTCGGCCGGTAAGGCGGCTAGCTTTACCGGAACCGTTGCCCCATCTCCGGTCCCTGGATGCTCCCCAGGCCCTCCGTTTTGCGGCGAAGACCCAACTGGACCGGGAAGCACTCCCTGCTGGTCCAGGTATACAGCGACGAATTTGGCATCGCCGCAGATTGCCAGGGCCGACGGCCTGCCCTGCGGGTAATAGCTGCTGAGCATTCCAGTGTCGATCAAGAACACTTTGTTGCCAAAACGAGGCCGGATACGACCACCCTTCTGCACAGTGTGCCCTACCACAAGGTGTGTCGCCTTGTAAGCCTCCAAGAGCTTATTCACCTGCGGCGCACCCTCTTCGTCGCTCCACAGGTCGTAACCGCGAAACCACAGCGGACCATCAACCCGCACGCTTAACCAATCTTCATGCTTTAAAAACTCCAGGATCTTAGCGTGGCGCTCATCGTTGGCGAGGACGCGCGACTTGAGCTCAGCGATGACTTCCGCCTGAAGCACACTATTGATTTCTTGCAAAGTGAAGAATGGGAGAATCAGCTTTTCATTCTGCAGATACAGTTTCGAGGCATCAAATTCCTTGATTTCGTCGTGGATCCGGTTATTGATCGCATCAAGCTTCATGTTGGCTAGAGCAGGATGGATTCCACCGTGCAAGAAAATGATTCCTTCAATTCCGGCTACGGCCGCATGTCCTCGCAGCCACTCACCGTATTTTCCCTTTGGACCAAACGCCTCACGCTGCTCAATGAAACCCGCGGGATCGCCGCGCCGGCCGCATACTTGTGCGGAGCTGCTTCCGGAGTCGCCACCGCGCGCAGGGGATCGCCCAGGCCGCGCATCACCTCGGCGAAACCGTCCAGGTCGAGCGACTGCGCGCCGTCGGAGAGCGCGCGCTCCGGGCACGGGTGCACCTCGATGATGAGGCCATCGGCGCCCAGGGCCACCGCCGCGCGCGAGACCGGGCCGATCAGGCTGCGGCGTCCGGTGCCGTGGGACGGGTCGGCGATCACCGGCAGGTGCGAGAGTTCCTTGGCCAGCGCGATGGCCGCCAGATCGATGGTGTTGCGCAGGTCGGTTTCGAAGGTCTTGATGCCGCGCTCGCAGAGCACCACATTGGTGTTGCCGCCGGAGAGCAGGTACTCGGCGGCGAGCAGCCACTCCTTGATGGTGGCGGAGGGACCACGCTTCAGCAGGATGGGTTTATCGGCGCGCGCCAGGCGGCGCAGCAGATTGTAGTTCTGCATGTTGCGGGCGCCCACCTGGAGCATGTCGGCGTACTCGCAGATCAGGTCCACGTCTTCGCTGCCCATGACCTCGGTGACCACGGGCAGGCCGGTCTCTTCGCGCGCGGCGCGCAGGATCTCCAGCGCTTCCACCCCGAGGCCCTGGAAATCGTAGGGAGAGGTGCGGGGCTTGTAAGCGCCGCCGCGCAGCATGGTGGCGCCGGAGGCCTTGACGCCGTGGGCGGTCGCCAGCATCTGCTCGCGCGATTCCACCGAGCAGGGCCCGGCGATGACCACCACCTTGTGGGCGCCGATGCTCACGTCTCCGACCTTGACCACGGTCCCGGTGGGCCGGGTCTGGCGGCTGACCAGCTTGAACGGCTGAGCGATGGGGACGCAGTTGTCTACGCCGGGCGCGGCCTGCAGGGCCTCGATCTCGTGGCGGCGGCCGCCGCTGCCCACGCAGGCGATGATGGTGCGCTCCGTGCCGCGGGTCACGTGGGCCTGGTAGCCGGCCTCGCGCACCCGCTCGATCACGTGCTGGATCTGTTCTTCGCTGGCGACATCCTTCATGTTGACGATCATCTTGGACCTCCCTAGTCCCCGGAAAAGCAAAAGCCGCGACCGGAGTCGCGGCTGATTGGCTGAAATCTTGGCGGTCAGTTCATCGAATGATGCGCGCACAAGCTTCGCCCCAGCCGCTCCCGGTAAATCGGAAGCCGGCGTAGGTAAAGCTCGTAAATCGAAGGCTGCGCATAAAAATCCGCATGAATCGGTGCATTTTGACCGAATTCAGGCGGTGTGTCAAACGGA
>JAIQFF010000279.1 GCA_020073395.1 Terriglobia bacterium | reverse complement strand
AACCCCAAGGGCACGCCACTAGACGAGCGCCTTCCGTGGTGAGAGTGGCTGGAGGTCGCGGAAAATATCCGCGCCTCCGGTGCAGGGAGAAAAATGTTCCTTGACATCCCCTTTTATAGAACAGGCGTTAGCGCAAGCTTGCGCCGTCTGTTCGCCCTCAAGCGCAGTGGCGTGCCGTTGCCGCGAGGGGTTTTGAGCGTAATCGCGATGTTACGCCAACAACTCCGGTTGGATCATTTTTGCCTGCTGCTCTCCACGTAGAAGGCAATTGATGCAAATACGAACGCAGTCAGCACGGCGGTTTTCGTTGGCATCAGATGATAGCGATAGCTGAGGAAGAGATTGAAGGGAAAGTAGTCACCAGTGTCGAATCGGAATTCGAGAAAGCCAACGCCAAACATACCCAGAAAGAGGAGTACATTGCGCCCCGTGAGTCTCTCGCGAAATGATCTCGACCTTTTTGGCTGGCCTACTAAGGCATATCTCGCGTCATAGCACGCAGTGCAGAGGGTCTGAGAGTCGGGAAGTTCACATCCGCAATCTGGGCACCGGGACATTGAGCACTCGCACGTTCGCACTTGAAATTAGAGCACTTCAGCACCAAACTTGCGGCTTACGACGGTAACTGTTGAAATCAGGCGATTACACCAGCTTGCGCCGTTTGTTCGCGCCCCCCCGGTCAATGAGTGAAATCGCGATGTTACGCCAATTGACCAGGAGACCCGAGTTTTCGTGGCCGTCCGTCCTCAAACAACTCCCCGAATAGCTCTTGCACTTTGTCCCTTGCCGCGTTCAGCGCTTTTCGGCCCTTTGGGGTTGCGCGGTATACGCGACGATTCCGGCCACCTATTAACTCCGTTGTCGAACGCACCCACCCTTTCTTCTCCATCCCATGCAATATTGGATAAAGCGTTCCTGCACCAATTCGATAACCATGGCGTGACAGTTCCCGGATCATCTCCAGGCCGAAAATTGGCTCCTCACACGCATGGTGGAGAATGTGCAGGCGTATCAAACCCGCATAGAGTTCCTGATATTCATCTGTCTTCATGCCTAGTCGCGCCTCACAGTCGTATGACAGTCTTTCCCACTCCGAGTATGCCGGCCGCGAGTATCAGCCATGCTGAGTTAAGGGCGCGGAATCGCAGCAGCAGGAATGCGCTCAGCAATGCTATGGACAGAGTAATCCAGTCGATCACGGCCGCCCTCATCAGCTGCCAAGTAACCATGGCCATCAGCGCCAAAGACGCAACATTGATCCCGTCGAGGATCGCGGCTGCCACCCGGGAAGATCGAAGTCGAGGCATCATCGGAGCAGTCAATGCGACGAACAGGAATGCTGGCAAGAAGATGCCGAACGTCGCTGCCACGGCTCCTGACGAGCCGTGAAGAAGGTATCCGACAAAGGTCGCTGTCGTGAACACCGGGCCCGGCGTGATCTGCCCCACGGCAACAGCGTCTAGTAATTGTTTTTCAGTCAGCCAGTGGTATCGCACTACTAGATCTGCTCGAAGAAACGCAAGCAAGACATATCCGCTACCGAATAGGACTGACCCGATCTTTGCAAACACGAGAAAGATCGGCCATAACCCAATCAGTGGAGCTGTCGTCGATGCTGTCGCTCCGCCGAGAAACCCGGAAAGCGCAACCGCGGACGAGATTCGTAACTCTCTCCACCGGATCGCGAGCGACACGACGCCCCCGATCGCAAGAACGATTAACTCGTGGATTCCGGCTAGAGTCAGCAACAAGCAGGAAGCTCCGACGAAAGCTAGCCACTTCGTTCGGACTGCAGAACGCCGGAGCCTCCATAACGCCTGGACCACTATGGCGATAACCACTGGTTTGATCCCGTAGAGCAGCCCAGCAACTTGCGGGAGTTCTTCAAACCTGACATAAAGCCAACCGATGAATCCAACGATGATTGTTACCGGTAGGATGAAGCAAGTTCCCGCAACGATGAAACCCGACCACCCAGCCCTGCTGTGTCCAATGTGGATTGCCATCTCCGTGGAATTCGGGCCTGGTATGAAATTCGTGGCACTCAGGTAATCAAGGAATTCCTGTTCGCTCAGCCATCGGCGCCGACGGACCACTTCTTCGTCCATCATGGCAATGTGTGCGGCAGGGCCTCCGAATGCAGTCGTTCCAAGCTTCAGGAATAGAACTGCAATGTCCCGCAGCGCAGTCCTGCCGTCGGCATGAGCAGCGTCCGACATTTCAGCTACCGTTGGAGCTTCGGAATCGTGCATCAAACGAAAGCCATCCGCTGCCGACTGCGATTAGAAACACTAGACCCAGAAACATGCAGAAGTCGGTTCGAGCTTCATGCATCGCGCCCCAGAACCCCGTCTTCGACAGCATAGGGACCTTCGTTGTCGCAATTGCGACGGAAATGTCGATTAGGAGGGGAATCGCGGCAAGTCGAGTAAGAAGACCGACAACAAGCAGCAAGCCGCAAACAATCTCGACCACGCCAACAAAAGGCGCAGAAAAGTAGGGAGCCGGAATTCCGATCTTCTCAAACCGGCC
The DNA here is from genome assembly GCA_020073395.1 of Terriglobia bacterium. GTDB lineage: Bacteria > Acidobacteriota > Terriglobia > Terriglobales > Acidobacteriaceae > JAIQFF01. The sequence goes on along the minus strand of JAIQFF010000279.1, from coordinate 1,303 downwards.
CACGCCGAGAGCGGCAGGATACAGGAACTTCTGAATGCCCTCGGACAAGAACACCCATCCGACCATGACTCTAACCAAGAACACGGAACCGGGGGCGGTTTCATCAAATAACCAGTTGCTGAGTGACATAGAACTTCCTCTGCGAAACTAAGCGTTATAGCTGGAACCCACGTCGTCGACCTGAAAACATGGCCGAATCCAATCTTGTGCCATCTGATCCGCTAGTCCGATCATGTCCCCAGGTCCAATAGAGGCCCAAATAAGCAACGGTGTGCGCCTCACCGCCGACAGTGTGCCCAACCGTGAACAACAGGCTAAAGTTCTGATTGAAGTTGTAATATCCACCGACGTTTGCGATCTGGGCGTTTGTCCCTGCGATCGAGCCGCGGCCGGGATTGAACCACTCTGCTCCGAGTGTCAACTTCTTGTTCAACTCTCGCTGGACCTGCCATCCGAAGAAGGCATGGTCGCGCATTCCGGGAGCGCGATTCACGATGTAACCGCCACCTCCATAGCTCGTCCACGGTCCCCAACTCTTCTGTACCCACACAGGCAGTTTCGCCCACAATTGCCCGTTTCCTAACCCCCGCCCTGCGTCTCCGGACGGCAGCTCAAGCATCGGGAAGAGACCGACCTGCGGTCGCAGTCCCTTCTCTTGGATGAAGCGATACTTTGCCCCGACCTCAACATCTCCCGCTCCATAGCTATTTCGACCGTCAGTCGGAACAACCAGTTGAAGAGGAGCAACTACGTGCAATTGAAGGTTGGAAGCCGCTCCAATGTTGAACTCGAAGGCTGGAACCGCCACTCCATACCCATCGGGGGAACGATCTAATGTGGAAAATGTGTAGAACTCATAGTGTCTAAATGCAACAGGTTGCGGGTCATCGGTGAGGAAAGGTGGTCCGGAAAAGGCGGATGGTGCGATCCACGCAAGAATTAAGCCGAGAATCACAACTGAACGGACCATTGACTCACAATACCTATTATCGAATATCGATATCGTGCATCGATAGTAGCATGAATATGACCGGCCCTCTCATAAGGCGTTTACACCAACTACGACCCCGGAGAGCCTCCCCCAGGGTAGCGTCCTGCCGGGTTGTGAGTGAAATAGAGATATTACGTCAATCATTCTCGTAGGACTATTCTTGGACTACAGTTAACGGGGCCTCCATTTCCGAAGTGAACAAATGCATCGACTTCTAAAATTGGGAACGATCATCATTTGTTTTGTGAGTTGGACGTGCCTTGCACAAACCGCGGGCAATATCTCGTCCCTGTGTAGCCTTCAGGAGAAAGC
>JAIQFF010000094.1 GCA_020073395.1 Terriglobia bacterium | reverse complement strand
GGCGCCGGCCTCCGCGACGGCCGCGTCCGGCGCCAGCCAAGCAGGCCAAGGGCAAGCGCTGCGGTCTGAATGAGAACTATGGCCGCGAACTGATGGAGTTGCATACCCTCGGCGTAAATGGCGGCTACACCCAGAAAGATGTCAGTGAAGTCGCTCGTGTCCTGACCGGCTGGACGCTGAAGCAGCCCCGGCAGGGCGGCGGCTTCGTCTTCGAAGAGCGAATGCATGAGCCGGGCGACAAGCGCGTGCTCGGACACCACATCAAGTCTGGCGGCGAACGGGAGGGCCACGAGGTGCTCCACATACTGGCCCACCATCCCTCCACTGCGAAGTTCATATCCACCAAACTGGCCACACGCTTTGTCTCGGATAATCCGCCACCCGCTCTGATTGACCGGATGGCCCAAACTTTCCTGAAGAAAGACGGCGACATCCGCGAAGTACTGAAGACGATGTTCCATGCGCCGGAATTCTGGGCGCCTGAGTCCTACCGCGCCAAGGTGAAAACTCCGCTGGAGTTTGTGGTTTCCGCGGTGCGGACCAGCGGCGCCGATGTAAGTGACGCATTGCCGCTCGCCCGCCAGCTGCAGAACCTGGGCATGCCACTTTATGGGATGCAGCCGCCGACGGGCTATTCGATGAAGGCCGATGCTTGGGTAAATTCTTCGGCTCTGCTGGGGCGAATGAACTTCGCGCTGGCGCTGACTGCGGAGAAACTTAAAGGCGTTCAGGTTGACCCCGGCCAAATGCTAGGCCGCCCTTTGCCCTCTGATTCCCAAGGTACGCTGATTGCACTGGAGAACAGTCTGCTTGCGGGAGATGCGTCCAGGCAAACGCATGACACGATCGCTGCACAATTGAACGATCCGAAAATCAGCCAGCGCCAACTGGATGACCCAGTTCGCCCGCCGAACACAAGTGCAATCGCGGGCTTGCTTCTGGGATCGCCGGAGTTTCAGAGGAGATAGGAGTCAGGCGTCGGTCGTTGGTCGTTGGCCAGAAGCCAGGAGCTTTCTTATGTTCTCTCGCCGAGTTTTTTTGCGCAACGGTGCGTTGGCAGTTGTGGGAACCGCCGCGATTCCGAGCTTTCTCACGCGCGCAGCCTTTTCGGCGGTCGGAGCCGGTGCGGGCAACAAGCGGCTTGTGGTCATCTTCCAGCGGGGCGCGGCCGACGGTCTGAACATCGTGGTGCCACATGGCGAGCAGGCATATTACGCCATGCGGCCGTCCATCAATATCCCGCGCAACGCGGTGCTTGATCTGGACGGCTTTTTCGGCTTGCATCCCGCCATGTCGGCCCTCCAGCCGCTATGGCAGCAGCGCCATCTGGCCATCGTGCACGCCGCCGGTTCTCCTGATCCCAGCCGTTCCCACTTCGATGCTCAGGATTTTATGGAGTCCGGCACGCCCGGCGATAAGGCCACCGAGGACGGTTGGCTGAATCGGACGTTGCACTCTCTGCCCGCTCCCGCTGACAAGTCCGCATTTCGCGCCATCGGCCTGGGGCCGTCTCTGCCGCGCATTCTGGCCGGACCCGAGCCGGCCGTGGCCGTGAACAGCATCAATGACTTTAGCGTGGGTGGACGCAATCCAAATGCAACGCCGGTCTCCAACACGTTTGAAGCGATGTATGCGAACTCAGTAGATTCCGTCCTGCACGGCACCGGTCAGGAAACTTTCGAAGCAGTAAAGATGTTGAAGGCGGCTGACCCGGCGAAGTATAAGCCGGCACCCGGGGCAGACTATCCCCGGGGACGTTTTGGCGAAAGCCTTAAACAACTCTGCCAGCTCATCAAAGCCAACCTGGGAGTGCAAGTGGCGTTTGCTGACATTGGCGGCTGGGACCATCATGTCAACGAAGGCAGCACGCAAGGTCAGATCGCGAATGTGCTGCGCGAGTTCTCGCAGTCGCTCGGCGCTTTCTGGACCGACCTCGGAGATCTGGCCGAAGATACGGTAGTGGTCACGATGTCAGAATTCGGCCGGACCGCTCGGGAAAACGGCAACCGCGGCACCGATCACGGCCACGCCAACGTGATGTTCGTGATGGGTGGCCCGGTAAAAGGCGGGAAGGTGTACGGAAGCTGGCCCGGCCTCGATCAGTCACAACTCTATGAAGGCCGGGATCTGGCAGTGACCACAGACTTCCGCCGGGTGCTGGGCGAAGCGGTAGACCGGCACCTGGGAAACAAGGCTCTGAATCAGGTGTTCCCGGGATTCGACAATCAGGCGGGAAAATTCGTTCGTTTCCTGGGATAGATGTGGGCGCGAGCATCTCGCTCGTGCAGGTCAGTGGCACGGACGCACGAGCGGCACCCTCGCGCCTACATTTCAATCATCACGTCGCCAGCTTCCACTTTGATTGGGTAGACCGCCACCTTGGCGCCAGGATTGTGCCCCGCCTGGCCAGTCTTCGGGTCCCACTGCCAGCCGTGCCACGGACAGACCACCTTGCCTCCCTCAATCACACCTTGTCCCAATGGACCGCCCTGATGCAGGCAGACGTTGTCCATCGCGGAAATAGTGCCGTTAACCTTTGCGATGCAAATGACTTTCTCCCCCAGCGTAAATTCCTTGGCTTCACCTTCGGGAGGGAGTTCAGATTGAGCAGCAAGTCTTACAAAGTTAGACATGGAACCTTTCCGAGTGATGAAACCGATTGCCGAGCTGCGCTCGGCCAGGACAGCCGGCGGCTGTCCCCGCGTGGCCTTTGGTAGCTTACTGACAGCTGAAAGCTGACAGCTATTTCGGCTGGAGCGTCTGTGCGATCATCACCTGGCGTTTGAAATTTTCCACCATGTTCGGGTCGAGCCGGACTTCGGTGGGACGCTTGGCCAGCGACATCTGATCAATCTTGTCCTGCAGCTTGAGCAGTGCATAGAACAAATTTTCCGGGCGCGGCGGGCAGCCGATAACATAAACATCGGTAGGGACGATCTTGTCCACGCCCTGCAGCACTGCATAAGTATTGAACGGACCGCCTACCGAGGAGCATGCACCCATCGAAATCACCCACTTGGGATCGGGCATCTGGTCGTAGATGCGCTTCACTACCGGGGCCATCTTCAAGGTCACCGTGCCCGCCACGATCATCAGGTCGCTCTGCCGCGGGCTGGGCCGAAAGACTTCAGAGCCGAAGCGCGCAATATCGAAACGCGCCGTCGAAGACGCAATCATCTCAATGGCGCAACAGGCCAAGCCAAATGTCATTGGCCACACCGCCGACTTACGTGCCCAGTTGAACACGTAGTCCACCGTGGTAATCATGAAATTCTTTTCGAACTTGTTCTGCAGCCAGCCCATGAAGTGTCCTCGATCTCTGCGCTGCGCAGAGAGCATCCCGATACAATATAAGCGTCCCCGACCAGTACTTCAACGGCAAGGTAAGTGTGGACGCGAGCGTCCTCGCTCGTGCGGCAATACTCGGCTGTTGCCCGCCTTAGCCGTATCAGCTACAAATGGAAGTGCCGGAATCTCGCCACGCCAACCATGGCTGATGCCATCACGACGACTACTCCGAGAGACCCTAGCAGCCCAGGCTCCTTCAGTCGCTGGTGGAGCACAGCTCGCACATCTTTCTTCTGGATGGTGTTGGTCGCATTCGCTCTGCGCTTCGGCTGGATCATTGTCGCCCACACTTACAAGTTCAAGACCTTTGACGACAACTTCAGCTTCGGCTGGGAAATGGGCCGCATCGGACGCTCTCTCGCGCAGGGCCAGGGTTTCAGCAATCCCTTTAGCGAGACTACGGGGCCGACAGCATGGGAACCGCCGCTCTATCCATTTCTCATTGCTGGAGTTTTCAAGCTATTCGGGATTTATACCCACGCCTCCGCAGCGGTGCTCCTGAGTATCAACAGCCTGTTTTCCGCGCTCACCTGTATTCCTATTTTCCTGATTACCAAGCGATGTTTCAGCGAGAAGCTGGCGGTGTGGACAGCCTGGCTGTGGGCGGTGATGCCGTCTGTAATGTACTGGTGCACGCGCTGGGTGTGGGAGACAAGTTTGGCGGCATTGCTGCTTGCGCTGGTTTTCTGGCTGACGCTCGACCTGGAAGAACGAGACGGACTGGCACCGTGGTTTCAGTTCGGTTTGCTCTGGGGAATCGCGGCGCTGGCCAACACTTCCCTGCTGGCATTCCTCCCTGCTTCCGGGCTGTGGGCATGGTACCGGCGGTGGAAGCGCGGCAAGCCTTCACTGTCCGGGGTTGCGCTCTCGGCGCTGGTATTCATGGCCTGCATCACGCCCTGGCTGGCGCGAAATTACCGTACTCTGGGAGTACCGTCTCTACGCTCAAACTTCGGCGCAGAGCTGCGCATCGGGAATGGTCCCGGTGCGGATGGAACCTGGCGGGAATATCTTCATCCCACGCAAAACGTTTACCAGATGCGCCGCTACCAGCAACTGGGCGAGATTGCGTACGTTGCCGGGCGGGAGCGCGAGGCGGTCGCGTTCATCCGCGAGGACTTCCCGCGCTTCCTCGCCCTCTGCCTGAAGCGCTTCGTTTACTACTGGGGCGGGGTTCCGCGATTGTCGGAGATTCCAGCACTGGCGCCGATCAAGAACTCTGTTTTCCTGGCCTCGTCGGTGCTCGCCTTCTGGGGCCTGGGCCGCGCCTTGCGCAAGCGCCAGCCTGGAGCCTGGCTTCTTCTCTGGCTGATTCTGTCCTACCCGGCGGTGTACTACGCCGTCTTCCCTCATCCGCGCTATCGCCATCCCATCGAACCGGAACTTGGAATTCTGATTGTGTATGTGATCTCTGAAGCGCAGAAAAAGAAGGGAGGGCAAACGGAAGCATGAAACCAGCCGCGGAACGGTCCTGTCAGGGATTATCGCGAGGGTTCAATATCGACCACGTGAATTGTTTTGTTTTTTGATTCCAGTATGCCCGTGATCTTTACTTTCTGTCCGGCGTAGGGCCGCGCCTTTTCCTGATTGTCGAGACGATAGACTTCATTTTTCGACGACAGTACAAAATCGCCTCCCAGGTATTGCACGCAGTAGGCTGCGCACGTGGCGGCCGTGCCACCCATCTTCTTGGATTCAAGCATCTCGGTGTGCGAACGGGTCAGAGAATGGATGTTCAGAGCACACTGGGTGTCGCCGATTTCGCCACGAAAGATTTGGGGTTTGCCATCGCCGGCCTGGGCCAGCACAACCGTCAACAGCAACCAGCATCCCACTCCAGCCAAAGTCTGGCGCATCAAGAGCTCCTCAAATCTAGGGCACGACCAGCACTTTCATATTCATGCCTTCGTGATCTTCGCTGCAAATTACCGTGCACACCACTACATATTCACCAGGATCGGCCGGCGCGGTCAGTTGGAACTCCTGCTGGCCCGGCCGCAAGAGGAGGTTCCAACCCGGAACTTTGGTCCGATCGACGGCCCGCAATAGCGTGAAGCCATGGATTGATCCGTCCCGGTTCCACGACTTAGCCTTGCGCGCCGAAACTCGAAGCAGGACCTGCTCTCCCGCCTTCAAAGTAATTTCCGGCTTGCCCCCATCCGGAGACTTGTAGCGGCTGTCCTTGTCCGCCACCACCTCGATCACATGTACCTCGACCTGATGGATCTGGCCCTGGGCCGGATGAGTTCCCAGGGCAGCAGCGGCCGTCAGCACCATCCCCCACAATTGGACTCTGGCCCGGCCTGTCATGCTGGCTGATTCCCCGCTACTGCGTCATATAGAAGAGCACGAGCCGCATGTCTTCGTCCGTGATCGTGGCTCGTACCCGCATGTGGCGAACGATCGTAGCCATCATTCGTGGAGGAAACTTGTGTGGAGCAGCATGACAACGGCCACAGTTGGCGCGAAACCGTTGCTCCCCCTGTACGCGCATGGCATCGGCTTCGCCACTGCTTCGCGCTACCGGCGTCCCTATGCTGGCGCTGTCATTCTCGCTCTTGCGCGGCGGATCAGCAGCGTACGCCGACGATGCCAACGCCAGCACTGCGGTCAGGATTGTGACTCGTATGTTCATTGTGGCCCCACTCTTCCCAGAGGAAGGGCGAAACGGTAAGCCAGGCCTACGGTCCAGATGTTCACATTTCCATCGGAGTTAAAGCGACGGCTGTAACTGGCCGAGGCTTTGAGGCCGTCCTGGATGTAGTAGTTGAGCCCAAAGTCTCCCTGCCGGGTGTTCACGTCGGGCAAGCCGTACTCTTCGGCCTCATCCTCATCGATCTCTCCCGCAAATAATTGCTGCCCCCGTCCCACGATTTCGGTTCGACGCAGCGCCTTCTGCCAGAATGGCACCTGGCTCAGGCGGTAGGCGGCTTCGATCCAGTAGCCGCTGCCATCGTGAGAGCGACTGTACTCGGCCCGAAGATTGAGCGGAACCGCAGCCGGCTGCCAGGCAAAATGAAATCCAAAGGCGTTAGCCCGCTCCTCTTGCAGCTCCTTCTGAAAGGAAACGCCGGCCTCGATCCGCGGGCCGGGCAGGAAGAATCCCACGCGCCCGCCCGCGAGGCGGTCGGCTTCAAACTTGTTCATCGTGCTCAACGTGGAAAAATAGGTCGCGTAATTCAGATTCACTTTCGGGTTAAGCGAAAACCCGCCGCGCAACATCACGCCATCACTCGAACCCGTCCCCAGCGGAAAGATCAAAGGGGTCGGCTGCAGGCTGCGGATCCAGATGGGATAGAGGCGCTCGTTGTAGATCCCGAAGGGAGTCAGGAATCGTCCCGCGGTGACGGTCAGGTACCGGTTGGCGATGTAGTCCAGTTGCAGGTAGTCGATCTCTTGCTCCACCTTCCCGCCATAAGGCCCGGTGCCCCCGCCACGTTCGAATTCGCCTTTGAATTCAGCTCTGGATTCGACCAGCCAGCGATCGCCCAGCGGCAGCAGAAGCACAGGAGTGATGGAAGGAACAAGTTCGGTTTCGCCGCCATTGACGTTGGTAAAGAAGCCGGCGTTCCCGGTAAGAATGGGGACGGGCCGTTCCATCTCAGGCACAGGATCAGGCGTTTGCGCCTTCAGCAGCGCAGGAATCAGGCAAAAGAAGATGACCAGGCAGCTCGCCCGGACACAAGCTCGCCCCGGCCTGTCACCGAAGGTTCTGACAATGTGGTCCACAACCACTCCACTTCGTTGACCTCATTGTCACGTAGCCAGAAAGCCGGGGAAAGATGACCAAGGTAATCCAAACCAATCCCCTAACCGGACGAATACTTTAGGGGAATGTCAGGACTACACCTGCGCCGGCTGCGAGACATCCTGCAACGCCGCCGCGAAAGCGGCGATTGCTCGATCAATTTGCGGGCGGGTAATGATCAATGGAGGCTGAAAGCGAATGACGTTACCATAGACTCCGCCCACCCCCACCAGGACGCCCTGGCGCAGCAACCCGTCGCGAATGGCTTCCGCTTCGGCAGTGGCCGGCGTGAGTTTTTCGTCTTTGACTAGTTCGACGCCGATCATCAATCCCAGGCCTCGAACCTCGCCGATGAGCGAATTGTCCTTTTGCAATTCACACAGCTTGGCTATGGCGTACTTGCCGATCTCGGTGGCCCGGGCCGGAAGATCCTCCACTTCCATGAACTCGATGTTGGCCAGCGCAGCGGCACAGGATACTGGGTTGCCGCCGAACGTAGAAAGGTGATCGCCGGGCTTGTAAGCAGCGGCAATCTCAGGCCGCGTGGTAAAAGCGCTGAGCGGAAAACCGTCTGCGATACCCTTTGCCGTCACCAGAATGTCGGGTTCGACGCCGTAGTGTTCGATGGCAAACATTTTGCCGGTACGGCAAAAGCCGGATTGGACTTCGTCGGCAATAAAGAGGATGCCGTGGCGGTCGAGAACTTTCTTCACTTCCTTGAAATAGGTGGGCGGCGGGACAATGATTCCGCCTTCGCCCATGACTGGCTCGGCGATAAATGCAGCCACATCGTCCGCGGTCGTGAACCGGATGACGTCCTCAATGGCCCGTGCGCACTGCCTTCCACATTCCTCTGGATCGTTCGGCCACTGAGAACGGTACGCATAGGGAGCGGGCGCGAAGGTCACGCCGGCCGCATAAGGCCCACCGCGCTTCTTGCGTCCCATGTTGCCGGTCACGCTAAGCGCGCCCCAACTGCGTCCGTGAAAGCTGGCGTGGAGCGCGATGAATTCGTGCTTGCCGGTGTAGAGCCGGGCCAGCTTCATGGCGCCTTCGATGGCTTCAGCGCCGCTGTTGCCAAAAAATGTTTTTGTCAGACCGCGGGGCGCGATGTGCGCCAGCTTCTCTGCCAGATCCGCTACCGGCTGCACGTGATAGATGTAGGACGAGCAGTGGACCAGTTTGTCCATCTGCGCCTTGGCCGCCGCGATTACCCTGGGATTGCAGTGGCCGGCATTGACCACTGAAATGCCGGCAAAACAATCGAGATATTCTCGGCCGTTAATATCGGTGACAGTAGCGCCGCTCGCCTTGTCGATCACAATGGGCACGACTGACTTCATGAAGCCAGTCATCACGTACTCTTTGTACTTCTGGATGGTGTCTGACATCAATGCCCCCTATGATCCTGCGTAGGCCCGGACGCCCTGTCCGAGCGGACGAGCAAAGCTCGCCGGGTTTCCGCTCGGTTTCCGCTACGCCAACGTTTTCTGCCGAGCTTCGCTCGGCCAGGCGGGTGAAGGCACCCGCCCATACGTGGCCGTCGCAGATCTAAAACTTTCGCGAATGGTCTTTTGCCCAGCGCTCGACCACAATTTTCTTTTCGGTATAGAACTCGATGGCATCACGTCCCTGGGCGTGCATGATGCCGAAAAAGCTGTCCTTCCAGCCGCTGAACGGAAAGTACGCCATGGGTGCGGCCACCCCGATGTTAATGCCAATGTTCCCGGCGGGCGCTTCGTAACGGAAGCGGCGCGCCGCAGCTCCGCTCGACGTGAACAGCGACGCCTGATTGCCGTATGGACTGCGCTCGAGGAAGGCCAGCGCCTCATCCATGTCGTTGGCGTGGACCAGGCTCAGCACCGGACCGAAGATTTCGGTTTCGGTCAGCTCGCTGGTAGCGGGAACCGCGTCGAGAACGGTTGGTTTCACGAAGTTACCCGCTTCACCTTTCGGAATCCGTGAATTGCGTCCGTCAAGCAGGATCTTTGCCCCTTGCTTCTCGCCGGTCGCAATCAACGTCTCGACCCGCGACTTGCTCTGGGGCGTGATCACCGGACCCATCTGCACGCCTTCGTCGAGACCATTGCCTACGCGCAATGAGGCGGCCGCCTCGGTAATCGAATCGCGGAATGTTTTCTGTGCTTCCCCAATTGTCACCGCCACAGAGACCGCCAGGCAACGCTGCCCTGCACAACCAAAGGCGCTATCGCTGATGATCTGCGTCGTCATCTTCATGTCGGCGTCGGGTAACACGATGACGTGGTTCTTCGCCCCACCCTGGCACTGTGCGCGCTTTCCGTTTTCACCGGCGCGCGCATAGACGTAACGCGCCACCGGAGTGGAGCCGACGAAGCTGATGGCCCTAACCTTAGGATGATCGAGCAGCGCGTTGACCGCGTTCTTGCCGCCGTTCACCAGGTTGATGACGCCCTTAGGCAGTCCAATATTCTCCATCAATTCGAACGCCCGCTTCATGGTGAGGGGCACACGCTCCGAGGGCTTCAAGACAAAAGTATTTCCAGTCGCAATAGCGTAGGGCAGGAACCAGAAGGGAATCATTCCGGGAAAATTGAACGGAACAATCGCTGCGGCCACGCCCAGCGGCTGCCGGATCATCATTTCGTCGATGCCCCGGGCCACATCTTCCAGGTTGTAGCCCTGCATCATCGTGGGAATGCCGCAAGCGACTTCCACGTTTTCGATAGCACGGCGCAACTCGGCCTTGGCCTCGGTAAAAGTCTTGCCATTCTCCGTGGTAAGGACACGGGCCAGCTCCTCGAGTTGCTCTTCGAGGATGTGCTTCAGCTTGAAAAGCGGCTGAATGCGATCTTCAGCTGGAGTGCGTCGCCATTCCGGAAAGGCGGAGGCTGCAGCTTCAATCGCGGCTGCGACTTCAGCGGCGCTGGAGAGCGGAGTCTGGGCGATAACCTCGCCGGTCGCCGGATTGGTGACGTCGAGCCATTCGGTCGCCTTGGAATCGATCCACTGCCCGTTAACGTAGTTGGGAACTTTGGTCAGAGTCGCAGTAGCAACAGTCATAAATTTATCCCTGCGTTATTGTAGCGCCGGCTGTCAGGAGGGCATCCCTTCGACTACGCTCAGGGCAAGCTTGCCCTCCGCTCTCGCGGGCGAGGGCACCCGCGCCACACAAACACGGTCTAAACCGGCTGGGGGACGGCGCCCTTCTTCGATCCTTCACACACCATCTGGAGCGCAGACTCCAGCACATCCAGGCCCTCGTCCAACTGCTGGTCAGTAACGACGAGCGGCACCAGCACGCGCACCACGTTGGAATAGGAGCCGGCCGTGATCGTGATCAAGCCGTGCTCGTAGCAGTATTGCATGATCTGCTTAGTTTCCTCGGCCGCGGGCTCGCGGGTTTCGGTAGACCGCACTAACTCGATCGCCTGCATGCCGCCAAGGCCACGGAGGTCGCCGACAATCGGCCAACGCTTCTGCCACTGCCGCGCCCGCTGCTGAAACTGCTCACCCAATTCGTTGGCGCGAGCCAGTAAATTCTCGCGTTCAAAGATGTCCAGCACGGCTAAAGCAGCCGCGCAGGAAAGCGGATTGCCGGCAAATGTGCCGCCCAGTGCGCCCGGGCCGGGCGCATCCATGATTTCCGCGCGACCGGTGATGGCCGCCAGGGGAAGTCCGCCGCCGAGCGATTTCGCGGTCACCACAATGTCCGGCTCGATGCCGTAGTATTCGCTGGCAAAGAGCCTGCCGGTGCGGCCAAAGCCACTCTGCACTTCATCGGCGATAAAGAGCACGCCATGCTTGTGGCAAATTTCCATCAATACCCGGAAAAAATCTTGGGGAGGAACGACGAAGCCACCTTCGCCCAGCACGGGCTCGGCAATCACGGCAGCTACATCCTCCGATGCGACTACCCGCTTAAAGGTGTCTTCCAGATGGCGGGCGCAGAACAGATCGCACGACGGATACTTGAGCGAATACGAGCAGCGATAGCAGTAGGCGTAGGGAATGCGGTAAACATCACCCGGAAAGGGTGCGAAGCCGGCTTTGTAGGGATGGGTTTTGCTAGTCAGCGCCAGCGTCATCATGGTGCGACCGTGAAAGGCGTCCTCGAAGGCTATGATGCCGGACCGCCCAGTGTGCGCGCGTGCGATCTTCACTGCATTTTCGACCGCTTCAGCGCCGCTGTTCACAAACAAAGTCTTCTTCGGGAAATTGCCCGGTGTGACCTGGTTCATCCGCTCGGCGAGGCGCACGTAATCCTCGTAGGGTGTCACCTGAATACAAGTGTGCAGGAAGCGGTCGGCCTGGTTTTTCACCGCGGTGACCACCGGCTCACGCCGATGTCCTACGTTCAGGCAGCCGATGCCGCCGGCGAAGTCCAGGTAGCGGTTACCGTCCACATCCTCAAGCCAGGCGTCCTCCGCCTTGGCCACGTAAACCGGCGTGCCGATAGAAAGGCCGCGCGGAATGGCATCGGCACGGCGAGCAGCCAGCGCTGTCGATTTCGGTCCGGGTATCGCAGTTCGCAGTTGAATCGTTGCCATCTTGGTTCCTAGTCAATCGTTGGTCGTTCGTCGTTGGTCGTTCGTCTTGGTCGTCGGCGTTTAGCCAACGACTGACGACCGACGACTGCCTTACTCAGTACCAGCCGATCGGGGCCTCATTCAAGTTGATGTGCACCTGCTTGGTTTCCAGATATTCTTCGATTCCCCAGGGTCCGAGTTCGCGTCCGAATCCGGATTGCTTATATCCGCCCCAGGGTGCCTCGACGTACGTAGGCTGCATGTGATTGACCCAGACGATTCCGGCGCGCAGGGATTTCACAGTGCGGAAAGCCTTGAAGATGTCGCGCGTCCAGACCGCCGCCGCGAGCCCGTAGGGTGAATCGTTGGCGATCTTTACTGCGTCTTTCTCGTCTTCGAATGGGATCACTGCGGCCACCGGCCCGAAAATCTCTTCGCGGGCGATGCGGGCGCTGTTATCGAGATCGTAGAAAATCGTCGGTTCGATGTAGTAGCCCTTGGCGAATTTCTCGGCCCGTCCTCCGCCGGCTGCCAGCTTGCCCTCTTTCTTTCCCACTTCCTGGTAGGAGCGCACGCGGTCATACTGCTCCTTGCTCACCAGCGGTCCCATTTTCGTGTCGCGATCGAGCGGAGCGCCCAGTTTGATGGTCTTGGCTTTCGCCGCCATGGCATCGACAAACTTTTTGTAGATCGGCTTCTGCACCAGGATGCGGCTGCCGGCGGAGCAGACTTCGCCTTGATTGATGAAGACGCCGAAGAGCGCTCCGTCGATGGCGGCTTCGAAATCCGCGTCGGCGAAGAAAATGTTGGGCGATTTGCCGCCGAGTTCGAGAGTGACGCGCTTGACTGTGTCGGCAGCCTGTTTGACGATAATCTTTCCTACCGCCGCACTGCCCGTGAACGCAATCTTGTTGACGTCGGGATGCTGCACCAGAGGCGCGCCGCAAGTCTCCCCGAAGCCGGTGATGATGTTAACCACCCCCGGCGGCAAGCCGACATCGCTTAGCCAGTTGGCCATCTCGAGCGCGGTGATTGGGGTCTGCTCGGCAGGCTTCAGCACGCAGGTGCAGCCCGCGGCCAGCGCCGGCGCCAGCTTCCACGCCGCCATCAACAGCGGATAGTTCCACGGGATAATCTGGCCCGCAACTCCGATCGGTTCCTTGAGCGTAAGGCTCATGGCGTTATCGGGAACCGGATTTACATATCCAAGAATCTTTGTGGCGAGGCCGCCGTAGTACTCAAAGCAGGTGGCTACGTCAGTGATATCGTATTCAGCTTCGACGATCGGCTTGCCGGTATTTCGGGATTCCAGTTCCGCCAGCATGGCCGTATTCTGGCGAATCTTGTCGGCGAGACGAAACAGAACGCGGCCGCGTTCCTGGGCCGTCGTGGTGGCCCATGGGCCATCCTCAAAGGCGGCTTTGGCGGCGGCTACGGCGCGGTTCACGTCGTCGGCGTTGGCGTCCGGGGCCTGGGCGATCACTTCTTCGCTGGCGGGGTCGTACACCGGAAAAGTCTTATTTGATTTGCTGTCAACCCACTCGCCTTTGATATAGAGCTGGTAGGTACGTACGTCGGTTTTCACTCCGCCGGGCATGAAGCCTCCTGCTGTGTCGATCTATTGCCGAGCTTCGCTCGGCCGCACGGGCGGGACGCCCGCGCCCACACTCTTCTCTTTGCGGCTGCCGTACACGTAGAAGAAGAATGCGGCCAAGCCAATGAAGAACAGCGTGCCCCCAAACATCCATATTTCATACGACCACAACGAACTGATCTGCTGCGCCGGGAAAAATACCAGCACGATTCCCAGCGTCGTCGTCACCAGGCCGCTGATACCCGCGAGCATCAAGGTTGTCTTGCTGTAATGTCCTGGACCTGAACAGGTGTTCAGCGCCAGCTTGATAAGCGCCGCAAACATGTACAGGAACGGTATCAACTGCAGCACCACTGCCAACGACAACATTTTTTGAAAAGTTTCCTGCACTCCGGCGCCGATGAAGTTCATCACGATCAGCACCATCGAAACCGCCGCGTGAACGATCAACGCGGCATAGGGCGTCGCATAGCGGGGATGAACTTTCCCCATCCACGCCGGCATATACGAATCGAGACCGGCGACGAACGGAATGCGCGCCGACCCTCCCAACCATGCTGAGCCGATTCCCGCGATCGAAAAACTCAGAAGGAGGGCAAACGGCGCTAAGATCCAACCTGCCCCTACTCTTTCCTCCATGCTGCCCACAGCCTGCACGATGCCCTGCAGCACGCTGATCTGGTCTTTGCTGACCGCAATCAGCAAGGTCAACGTGGCCCCAATGTAGAGGAGCCCGGAGAGCACTCCACCCCAGGCTACTGCGCCCGGCAGCGTACGCCGCGGGTCCTGGATCTCGTCGCCCATGACCGAGGCCAATTCAAGGCCCACCAGTCCAAAACAAATTACGCCAAACGAGTTCAGCACGAAACGAGGGTTGGCTGGAATCCGGAAGTCGGCGACGGTGATGGTCGTGCCAAATCGCATCCAGATGACCACTCCCAGGCCAATCAGCGTGGCCGCGGCAATCCCGGTTCCAATACCGCCCAAATTGTTGACCCACTTCCCTACTCCCAGTCCCACGATGTTGAGCACCACCAGGACGGCCAGGAGCACCAGCGATGCCACCAGCGCAAAGGGCTTGTTGTCCGCCAGGGCCTGGTGGTTCGGGCCCAGAACAAACACCGAGACGCCGACGAAGTACAACATCACCGTCGGTACATACAGCATGTTGTTGGTCCAATAGCACCAACCCGACAGGAAGCCGTGAAAGTCGCCAAACACCTCCTTCGCCCACAGGTAAACGCCGCCTTCTCCGGGATAGCGGTGCGCCAGTTCGATGACAGCGATGCCTTGCGGCCAGAAGAACAACAGCAGCGATACGATCCACAGCCAGACCGTGACCCCGCCGTTGGCCGCGATCGACGGGACCACATTCAGATTAAAAATTGCCACCACGAACAAGAGAACCAGGTCGGCGCGTCCGAGCACGCGCTTGAGGTGAGGCTGATCAGGCTCGTTCGCGGACAATATCTGCTCCTTGGTTTTGGGTTTTTGTAGCACCGGCATCTTGCCCGCTGTCGCGAGGGCATCCTGCCCTCGCAGTGGGGGCGGGACGCCCCCACGACAGCCGCCGGGACGGCGGCGCTACGAAAATCTTGCCTAGTGCGCTACTGCCACTACTTCTCCCACCCGCTCCTGCTGCGCCTTTGCCAGGGCCGGGGCCACATCTTCAAACGCGGCCAGGTGCTTGTCGATATCGGCTTCGGTGTGCTGGACGGAGATGGTCCACTGCTCGTCCCACCAGTAAGGTTGCGCCATCACTCCGCGGTTGACCATGCCGAACCAGTAATGCCGCCACAGGTCAACGTCGATAGCTTCCCAGTCGCGGTAGTTGCGAATCTCCTTGGGATACAGCATCAAAGCGCCATTGGCCCCGGCGCTGGCGATGTACCCTTGTAATCCTGACTTGGCGACGATCTTCCTGTAGCCTTCGGTCAGCTTCTTGCTGAGCTTGTCCACATGGGTGTAGTTCTCGCGGGTAAGGACTTCGCGAAACGTGGCCAGGCCGGCAGCCATCGAAACTGGATTGGTATTGTAGGTGCCACCATGAAAGACCTTGTGCTGCGAGATCAGGTCCATGACGGATTTGTGCGCAAGAAACGCCGCCAGCGGCAAGCCGCCGCCGATCGATTTCGCCAGGCAGATCATGTCCGGGGTCACGCCGAAATATTCGGAAGCGCCGCCCCAGCCCAGCTTCGCGCCGGTCTTGACTTCGTCGAAGATCAGCAACGCGCCGTTTCTAGTGGCGATCTCACGCAGTCCTTCCAGAAAGCCAGCCTGCGGAATACACAAGCCCACATTCATGAGGATGGGTTCGAGGATGATAGCGGCGATCTCACCCGGATTCTGCTTGAAACGCAGCTCGACGCTGGCCAGATCGTTGAAGGTCGCGATGACGACGTTGGCCACGGCTGACTTTGGCACTCCCAGCCCGCCGGGGACCGACGTAGGAGCGTTGACATCGCCGTAGTCCGGCGCGTGCGGCTTCACGCTGACCAGTGCAGAATCGTGCAAGCCGTGGTAAGCGCCTTCAAACTTTACGATCTTGTCGCGGCCGGTCGCGGCTCGGGCCAGGCGCACCGCGTGCATCGTGGCTTCCGTACCGCTGTTGCCGAAGCGCACCATTTCAACCGGAAAGCGGTTGCAGATCTCTTCCGCCAGTTCCCACTCCATATCGTGAGGCATGCCGAACATGGTGCCCGTGCTGAGACGTTTTTCCACGGCCTTCATGACCGCGGGATGGCAATGCCCTGCCATGAGCGCGCCGAAACAAAGGTTGTGGTCGATGTATTCATTGCCGTCGAGATCGCGAAATTTGCTGCCCCGCCCTTCTTTCACGAAAATCGGGTAAGGATCGTAAGCGCGATAGTTGCTGGCCACACCCAGCGGAATGCGTTTGAGGTTCTTCTTGTGGGCAACGGCGGATTTAGGCGTGCGACGCTCGAAGGTTTCGAGCTCTTTCTGCAGTGCGGGGTACATCGGGTCTCCAGGAATGGCTCAAGCCGCTCTGATTGCGGCCATTAGAATGCCCGGGCGACCGCAGCCACCCGGGTTTGAAAGCTGTCTCTACTCTAACGCTTTCTCGCTAGAAGTAGAACTTCAAGGCCATCTGAATCAGGCGCGGTTGCTTGGCTCGTAAGATGCGGCCAAAATCCGAACCGTCGGTTGTGCTCCCGTCCGGATTGTTGAACTGGGTATGGTTGAAGAGGTTGAAGAGCTCGGCTCGGAACTCGAACCGCTTGAACTCTCCCACCGGCAGCACTTTGTGCACTGCAAAGTCAACGTTGTTGACTGGAGGGCCGCAGCAGATTGTGCGCCTGGCGTTCCCGATCCGGCCAAACAGGCTCGGATCGAAACAATTGAACGCGGCGCCCGCAGAACAAGGCGGCTCGCTATCGTCGGAAGCATTCTCGGTGAAACTGTTGGGATCGAACCAGTAGCCGCCGGTGGCTTTCGGGTCCGTCCTGTGGAAAGGCGCAAGCTGATCCGGTTCTCCCGGATATTCAAAGAAGGCGCTGTACATCAGTTCGTTGTCGGCAGACGAAGTGATACGAATGGGGAATCCCGACTGGTAGGTGTAGATGCCCGAAACATCCCAATCACTCAGCACCTTGCCGGCAAAGCCTGAATACTTCGGGATCGGCAACTGCCACACGTAGCTGAGCACCAGGCGGTGGCGAGCATCGAACTGGGAAAGCGAGTAGGTGCCGTGCGGATCCAGGGGATTCAGTTCGCCTTCGAAGCTGGAGGCCTGGTCAAACGACTTGCTGAAGGTATAGGCCATCTCAGCCTGCAGTCCGTGCGAGAAACGCTTCTCCAGAGACACCTGGAGGGAGTTGTAGTTGGAATTGGCAATCGTGTCTTCGGCGAAGATGCTGGAGAAGACTGGCGTGCCGTCCTGCGGGCATCCGGTTCCGTCGAGCGGATTGCAGTTCGGCGAAGAGTAAGGCCGCAGTCCGACCAGCGTGATTCCGCCCGGAGCAACCGAGGAGATCGGAGTGCCTGCCGCGATGGTCCTGGAGCCAGCGGGCCCATAAGGCAGGTGCAATCCACCCGGCGGCGCAACCGTCGGCGTACCGCCCTCATCGGTGGGGATGAAGAAGGCGCTGTCCGCATAGAACTGGCCGCAAGTCAGACTGTCGTCGCCGTAAATGTTGGCCATGTTGTTCAGGTCAACACAGGACTGCGAATTGCCGAAGTTAACGTCGTGACTGGCCAGCAGGCGGTGGCCCTGCGATCCCACGTAGCCCACCTGCAGAACCAGGTCCTTGGTGAGTTCGCGCTGAATATTCAGGTTGTACTGGGTCGAATACTGCGTCCGCAGGTGCGGCTGGAATTGACCGTACAGCAGCAGCGGACGGTAGAGCGCCCAGTCCACCGGCTGCCCCCGCGGAGGGTTGAGAATCCCGTTGAAGGGATTCGGTTTTTGCGTGCCGTCCTGCTGCAGGTAGGGTGTGTTGAACAGCGGAGCGTTGATGATGTTGCTGCCGCCAAATGGAGGCTCGGCGCTGAACTGTTCCAGCACCAGTTGCTCCATCGGGTTATAAAAAAGCCCCCATCCTGCCCGGATGCTGGTCTTGCCGGAATCGCCCGGACTCCACGCAATTCCCAGCCGCGGAGCAAAGGTTTTGTAATAGGTGCTGGTGAGGCCCGCGGGCACGCCCGCGTCGCCGGGCACTACCAGGCCAGTAGGAACAACCCCGGTATTGGTGCAATCCGGATTAGCCACTCCGGCATTCTGGAAAATCGTGGTCATCACCGGATCGGTGAACTGGCAGGGATAAATTGTGCTGACTTGTCCGGGACGGAAGCTCTGGACGTGCTTGCTCACGTCGGTAAGCGGGGTAAACAACTCCCAGCGCAACCCGTAGTTCAAGGTTACGTTCTTTCGGATTTTCCAGCTGTCCTGAGCAAAAAGGGCAAAAATCGTGCTGCGCACGTTTTCTACCTGTGCGGAACCCTGGCTGAAACTGTCGGGCAGTCCCAGCAGGTAATTGGGCATAAGGTCATCACTGCCCACGTCGTTGTTGCTGCCCCCGTAGTAACTGTAGAGGCCGTTGATGTTGTAGTACAGGGTCTGATCAAAGCGCTGGCGGCGCACATCGGCACCAAACTTGTAGGTGTGACTTCCCTTCACCCAGGTCAAGCTATCGGACCACTGGAAGGTGTTCCCCACCTGGGGAAGTTCGCCCTCGAAGTTGTTGCCGTAAGAGAACAGGCCCGAGACGTCCACGAAGGGCACACCTTCACGCCCGGCGCCGAGCCGGGGATGGATGCCGGTATCGTTGGCGGCGGTACCGTCACTGAAGCAGGCATCGGACGGGACCGTAGCGCAGGAGTCCTGCACTAGGTTGGTACGCGCCGGGTGGAGGAAGTTTCTCTGGGCTTCCCGGAAATACGTGAAATGGGCCTCGTTCACCAGATTGTTGCTGATGGTCCAGTTGTGGGTGAGGTTCCATTGCTGGTAGCGGTCTTTGGTGTTGGCCCCAAAGCCCAGGACGGAAGCTCCGCCCGCCTGAAACCGCGAATAGGGATCGAACAGCGTGCTGTCGTCGAAATAGTAGTAGGCGGAAAAACCTTGCTTCTCATTGATCCGATGGTCGAACTTGAAGGTGAATTGGTCGGTACGGTCCTGGTGAATACCGGAAACGGTCTGGAAGGTTCCATCCGGACGGTTGGAGGCGGGGACGAACTGATTCATCAGGTCCACCGCGGTGGGATCCATACACTCCGTGGGAATTATGTTCCCCGGGAAAATAAGTGCGAAATCTGTTCCCGCCGCAATGGGACTACCACCCGCGGCTGTGACAGCAGCAGTGCATCCAGGGCGGTTGATCAAAGCATCGGCAACGGTTTGGTCGTTCAGGGCACCGGAAAACACGCTCTGGCCGGAAAAATCGCCGGCGCGCTCCTCGGCCGTAGGCACAGCGATCGAGTCGGACGAGATTCCCTGCCGGATGCGCCGGCCCTCGTAGGAGGCAAAAAAGAATGTCCGGTCTTTCTTGATGGGCCCGCCAAACGTGCCCCCGAACTGGTTCTGTTTGAAATCAGGCTTTTCAGTGTCCAGCGGTCCGGTCGCATTCAGCACCTTGTTGCGGAAAAATTCGTACACGTTGCCATGAAAGGTATTGGTCCCAGACTTGGTCACCACGTTGACCACCGCGCCAGAGTTGCGTCCGTATTCAGCATCGAACGTGTTGGTCAGCACCCGGAACTCTTCAATGGAATCCGGGGAGGGCTGCACCGCGGGAAGATTGGCGAACTGGTCGTTGGCATCGCCACCGTTCACGCTGAAGTTGTTGGAGCGTCCGCGGCCGCCATTCACCGAAACCACGCCGGCATTGTCACTGCCGTAGAAAAGATCGCTACCGGTCTGCGACTGCACGCCCGGCTGCAACTGCAGCAACTGGTAGGTATCGCGGGCGTTGAGCGGCAACTGGGAAACGGCGCGCTGGTTCACCACCGCGCCCATCTGCGTGCTGGTGGTCTCAACCAGCGGCGCTTCGCCCGTTACCTCGACGACTTCCTGCGTGCCGCCAATTTGCAAGGTGGAATTCAGAGTGACCACCTGGTTGACCTGGACGACCACGTTCTTCTGGACATTTTTCTTGAAGCCGCGCGCTTCGAACTCCACCCGGTAGCTGCCCGGCTGCACCTCGACCAGAACGTAGTCGCCGCTGTCGCTGGTCAGGGCTTCGCGGCTGGAGCCGGTGGCTTCGTTCACCAGAGTGACTTTTACGTTGCCCAGTACCGCTCCGCTGGGGT
>JAIQFF010000093.1 GCA_020073395.1 Terriglobia bacterium | reverse complement strand
AGATCCTTCGCTACCTGAAAGCCGTTCAAGATGACAACCGGGCGTTGCAGGTCAGCTCTTCTTTTCCGCTACTTCAAGCCGGGTCTCGGCCCGCTTGAGGGCGTCCTCGGCGTGCGTGAAGTCGGCCTCGGTCTTGCCGGTCTTCAGAGCTTCCTCAGCGCGCTCCTTCGACTGCTGAGCGCGCTTCACGTCGATTTCCTCCGGGCGTTCGGCCGTTTCGGCCAGGATGGTGACCTTGTCGGGAAGCACCTCCGCAAAGCCCCAAGCCACCGACAGATACTGCGTCTGACCACTATTGCGATAGCTGATTTCGCCCACCGCCAGCTCGGTAATCAGGGGCGCGTGGCCGGGCAGGATGCCGAGGTATCCGTCCTTGCCAGGAATCTGGATTTCCTCCGCCACATCCTTCACCACCATTTTTTCCGGGGTGACGATCTCGAGTTGGAAAGTATCGGGCATCAGTCGGTTGTCTTCAGTCGTCAGTCTTCAGCAAATCATCAAGATCTGTCAGCCACGGTCGTGCCTACGACTAACGACTGACGACTGCCTTCAAGCGGCTTTCATCTTTTCCGCTGCTTCCAGAACTTCTTCGATCGTGCCTTTCATGTAGAAGGCCTGTTCCGGGATGTCGTCGTACTTGCCTTCGGCGATTCCCTTGAAGCCTTTTACTGTGTCAGCCACCTTGACGTAGCGTCCCGGCGAACCGGTGAACTGCTCGGCCACGTGGAACGGTTGCGAGAGGAAGCGTTGAATCTTTCGCGCTCGCGCCACGCTGATCTTCTGGTCTTCGCTCAGTTCGTCGATGCCGAGAATCGCGATGATGTCCTGCAGATCTTTGTAGGTCTGCAGAATCTTCTTCACCGACTGGGCCACGTCGTAGTGGTCCTGGCCCACAATGCGCGCATCGAGAATGCGCGAACTCGAAGCCAGCGGATCCACCGCGGGATAGATTCCAATTTCCGTCAAAGCGCGCGAGAGCACCGTGGTCGCATCGAGGTGAGCAAAAGTCGTGGCTGGAGCGGGATCGGTGAGGTCGTCGGCGGGCACGTAGATGGCCTGCACCGAAGTCACCGAGCCTTTTTTGGTCGAGGTAATCCGTTCCTGCAGCTCGCCCATTTCCGTCGCCAGGTTCGGCTGGTAGCCCACGGCGCTGGGCATGCGCCCGAGCAGCGCGGAAACTTCCGATCCAGCCTGGGTGAAACGGAAAATGTTGTCGATGAACAGCAGCGTGTCCGCGCCTTCTTCGTCGCGGAAGAATTCGGCCACGGTCAGTCCGGTCAGCGCGACCCGCAGACGGGCGCCGGGCGGCTCCGTCATCTGCCCGTAAATCAGCGCTGCCTTGGATTTCTCCGGATCGCCCGGCTTGATGACGCCGGACTCGGTCATCTCCAGCCAAAGATCGTTGCCCTCGCGCGTCCGCTCGCCCACCCCGGCGAACACGGAATATCCGCCGTGCTGCTTGGCTACGTTGTTGATCAGTTCCTGAATGAAGACAGTCTTGCCGACACCGGCGCCGCCGAACAATCCAATTTTTCCGCCCTTCAGGAAGGGCTGGATGAGATCGACGACCTTGACCCCGGTCTCGAACATCTCGGCGGTCGTGGCCTGATCCTCGAACAGCGGTGCCGGGCGATGGATGGGCATGGTCTTGGTGTGCTCGATCGGCCCCAACTGGTCCACGGGTTGACCGATCACATTCATCACCCGTCCCAGCGTGCCGCGGCCCACGGGCACCGAGATTGGTCCGCCCTGGTCGATGACTTTCATGCCCCGCACCATGCCCTCGGTTGCTTCCATGGCCACGCAGCGCACACGGCCTTCGCCCAGGTGCTGCTGGACCTCGAGAATCACATTGACCGGGTTGGGCACGGTGAAACCATCGCTCACCACTTTGAGCGCCTCGTAAATCGGCGGCATGGCGCCCTCGACAAACTGCACGTCAACGGCGGGGCCGGAAATCTGGATTACGTGTCCAATTCTCTCTGGCATAAGTTTGTTGCTCTCAGTCTCTCGTCTCAGCACCTGGCAATTGGCAGTTAGCACTTGGCCAATTGCCAGTTGCTAAGTGCTGCTCTACTGCGCTGCTGCTCCACTTACAATCTCAATAATCTCTTTCGTGATCTTGGCCTGCCGGGCCCGGTTCATGGCCAGGGTCAGGGAATCGATCATGTCCGTGGCATTGTTGGTGGCTGCATCCATCGCGGTCATGCGCGCCGCGTGCTCTGCGGCCACCGATTCCTGCAGGCCGCGGAAGATCTGTATAGCCACGTACTTGGGCAGAAGCGATCGAAACAGTTCTTCCGGAGACTGCTCATAAATATAGTCAACCGGAGCGGCTGCAAACCTGGCGGCCGCGGCATCAATCTCGCGCGTGTCAACGGGGCGAACGCCGACGCCCGCGCCTTTTACAGCTTCGAGGACGCGCTCCCTTTCCTCTTCAGTCATGGCTTCCGCCATCTTTACTTCGGGCGCGCCAATCTGTTCGATGGGCAGGATCTGTTCGACAATTAAGCGCTGCGCGATTACCGACTTGAACTCGTTGAACACCAGATACACAGCATCAATTTCTTCCCGGCTGTAGCGTTCGATGACGCGTTCAGCCAGATTCGACGCCAGGGAGTATTCGATCTTGTTCAAAACTCCGATCTGCTCGCCCACAATGGTAGTTTGCGGCGGCGTTTGCGAGTCGGCTGTTCTCGGCTCCGCTGCCCGGTAACGGCGCCGCAGAAAATCACGCCCTTTGCGGCCGATAGTCTCAATCTCGAGGTTCTTGTCCGACTTGGTGGCAATAAAACGTGCTGCCGCTTTCAGGATATTGGTATTGAAAGCTCCGGCCAGCCCTTTGTCGCCGGTGACCACGATCAGCAGAACATTCCTTTCCGGACGCCGGGCCAGCAGAGGGTGCCGCGGCTCGCCCGTTTCCGGATCGTAGATCTCGGCCCGGGACACCAGCGACTTCAGCACGTTGGTCAGCATCTGGGCGTAAGGACGCGCTGCCAAAGCGCGTTCCTGTGCCCGCCGCAATTTCGCCGCCGAGACCATTTTCATAGCCTTGGTGATCTGCCGCGTGTTGGTTACGCTGCGTATGCGCCGCCGGATGTCGAGAATGTTTGGCATGAATCAGTCGTCAGTCTTCAGTCCTCGGTCGTCAACTTGGTCAAGCTAATAGCTAAGGCGTAACAGCTGAAAATTATTTCGCCGCTGCCTGCCGATCGGCTACGAACGCTTCTTTGCTCTGTTTGATCACTTTGCTCATCTCGGCTTTCAGCGCATCGTCTAATACCTTTTTCTCCATGATCGTGCGCAGCAAGCCGGGGTTGGTTGCGTCCACATACTTGTAGAGTTCGGCTTCGAAATCGCGCACCTGATCTACCGGGAGGTCGTCGAAGAAGCCGTTGGTGCCGGCAAAGATGACTAAAATCTGTTTGGAGAATGGCAGTGGCGAAAACTGCTTTTGCTTGAGCACTTCGACCAGGCGCTGGCCGCGATTGAGCTGTGCCTGCGTGGCTTTATCGAGATCGCTGCCGAACTGCGCGAAAGCGGCCAGTTCGCGGTACTGCGCCAGTTCCAGTTTCATGCTGCCGGCCACCTGCCGCATGGCTTTGATCTGCGCGCTGCCACCAACGCGGCTCACGGAAATCCCCACGTTCACGGCCGGACGTACGCCGCTGTTGAACAGGTCGGTTTCGAGGAATATCTGGCCGTCGGTGATCGAAATCACGTTGGTCGGGATGTACGCCGAAACGTCGCCAGCCTGGGTTTCGATGATAGGCAGCGCAGTCAGCGAACCGCCGCCCATCTTGTCGCTCAGCTTGGAGGCGCGCTCCAGCAGACGCGAATGCAGATAGAAGACGTCTCCAGGATAGGCTTCGCGACCGGGTGGGCGCCGCAGCAGCAGGGAGATCTCGCGATACGAAGCCGCGTGTTTGGAAAGATCGTCGTAGATCACCAGCGCATGGCGCTTGGTATCGCGGAAATACTCGCCCATGGCGCAAGCCGCATAGGGCGAGATGTACTGCATGGGCGCAGGCTCAGAAGCCGATGCGGCCACCACGATAGTGTAGTCCATGGCGCCGGCGTCGCTGAGAATCTTAACCACCTGGGCAATCGAAGACCGCTTCTGTCCGATCGCGTTGTAAATGCAAATCAGGTCATTGCCCTTGCTGTTGATGATAGTGTCGAGCGCAACCGCGGTCTTGCCGGTCTGGCGGTCGCCGATGATCAGTTCGCGCTGTCCGCGGCCAATCGGAATCATGCTGTCGATGGCCTTCAGCCCGGTCGCCATGGGTTCGCGCACCGGCTGACGGTCGATCACGCCCGGAGCCAACCGCTCCAGCGCGATGAACTGGTCGGTAGCGATGGGACCCTTGTCGTCGATAGGCTGTCCCAGCGAATTTACGACTCGTCCAACCAGCGCCTCGCCCACCGGCACGCTCATGATGCGGCCGGTGCGTTTGACCTCGTCGCCCTCGCTGATTTCCGTGTATTCACCCAGCAACACCACGCCCACCTGATCTTCTTCCAGGTTCATGGCGATGCCGGCCACGTCGTGCGGGAACTCGAGCAGTTCTCCGGCCATGACTTTATCGAGGCCATGGACCCGGGCGATACCGTCGCCAAGGGTGATCACCGTTCCGACTTCGTCCACGGCGATCTTGGATTCGTAGTTCTCAATCTGTTGCCGGATCAGCTGGGTGATCTCGTCTGCTTTGATTTGTGCCATAAGGTCAGCTCTTAGCTACTAGCTCCTGGCTTCTAGCTTTTTTTGCGTCCTTTGCGGATTTTTCTTTGCGCTCTTTGCGGTCAAGATCTCTGATTCAGTTCCCAGTCGACTTAACTTTGGTTCAGGCCAAGAGCTAGCGGCTAAGAGCTAATCGCTTCTCTTATCCGCTCCAGCTGGCCTTTCACCGAACCGTCGTAGATCATGCTGCCTACTTTCACAATGGCGCCGCCGAGAATTGAGGCATCCTGCGCGTAGCGGGCGCGGACCTTCTGGCCGGTCAGCTTCGCCACCTGCGCCTCGAGCCCACTCCGTTCCGGCGGGCCCAACTCTCGCGCGCTGATGATCTCGGCTTCGACAAAGCCCATCCGCTGGTTGAGTTCGTGCTCAAATTCTTTCACGATCGGATCGAGAAATTTAATGCGCCGGTGATCGATCAGCACTGCGACAAAGTTTCTCACCGGCTTGGATAAGCCCGCACGCGCCACGATCGCGTCCAGCAAACCGCGCTTCTCTTCCGCCGGAATTGAGGGAGCCTCCCAGACGTCGCGCAATTCCCGGCTGCTGGCGGCCAACTGGGCCAGGGATTGCGCCTCCTGCAACGTCTTCGCCGGATCCAGGCGCATGTCAAACACCACGTCGGCGAAGGCGCGAGCGTAGGTGCTGGTCACGGAAGCCATGCTCTAGTGTCCATCCTGTCCGGTTTTCGGTCCACCGCCAGGACTTTTCGGCGAAAGCTCTTTGGCAAACTCCCGCACCAGCGCCTGGTCCGTGGCCGTATCCACCTTCATCTGCTTGGCTGCCAGAGACACCGCCAAGTTGGCCGCGTAGGCGGTCAGTTCGCGCCGCGCCAGTTTGGCTGCGGCTGTGATCTCCTGTTCGGCGGACTCAACAATCTTGCGCGCATCTTCTTCCGCCGCGGCTTTGATTCGCGCTTCTTCCGCGATCGCTTCTTTCTCCGCGGCCGCGCGCATCCCCCCGATCTCTGAATCCAGCCGGGAAAGCCGGGTTTCGATTTCCGCCAGGCGCCGGTTGGCTTCCTCGCTCGCCTGTCGCGCCTCCTGCATCGCCCTCTGGATGGAAGCGGTGCGATTCCGGAACACGCCGGGAAGGTTCTTCTTCGAGAAATAGACTACCGTGCCCGCGATCACGACAAAATTGAACAGCACGCACAGCCAGTACGCGTGCTCCGGGCTCAAACCGGTAAGCTTCGCCACCAATTGCACCGAAGCTGAATGCTTGAACTGATCCTGCTCCTCGCCCGCAGCTTCGCGCGATTCCTTGGCCAGTGCGGCGTTCGTGGTACCGGCTGACTTTTCTGAGCCAGAGGAAGCACTTGCCTGGGATTGAGCCACATTGCCAGCAACCAGCAGAAAGCCCGCCAAAAAGAGAGCAGCCAGAATTGCAATGTGGTTGCGAGCGACTTGCCCGCGAGGAACTGGCTCGGGACTCGCGGGCGAGTCGCCCGCGGCCACACAACACCGGATGCGGCGTGGGGTTGGCATCAGTCGCCTCCCGCCGGACTGGGAGTTGCCGGTTGCAAAACCGTGCGAATGATGGCAGCCGCCAGTTTTCCACTCTCCGCCTGCAGGCCGGTTTGTGCAGCTATTTTGTCCTGCTCAATGGCCGCCCGCGCCTTTTCCACCTGGCCCTGCGCCCTGGCCCGGGCTTCGGCCACCGCCGCGGCCCGCGCCTGTAGAGCCAACTGGCGACGCGCTTCCTGACTCTTGAATACCGTCATACGCGCCTCCCGCAAGCGCTGCTCATAATCCGCGGTCCGGGCTTCGGCCTGGGCAATGTCGGCGTGCGCCTTTTCGATCGCGCCTTCGGTCCGGTTATGCCGTTCGGCCAGCACTTTCACCAGCGGTTTGTGCAAGACTGCGCTGTAAATGGCGAACAACAATACGATGAAGATAATGGTCGGCACGGACCCGAGCAGTAATCCGCCTAGTTGTCCTAGTATCTCGTCCATTGTGTGCTGATCAGGTCTAGAGCGTAAGGAGGCTTAAGACCATTGAAAGTAACATGTTACGAACTTGAGTGTCAACGCGGTCGCAGGCCGTTTCCAGATTGAAACTGAGGCCTCGGAACTATTTCGCGAGATAGCGGAAAGACGCTTGACATCCGGCATAAGGGGTCTAGCATGTAAGTATCACCTCCGATCCAATCCGGATCGAATGGGCCGATAGCCAAGGAATGTCACCGCTTCTTGGTTGCCGGCCCATTTAAGCTTTCAGCCGTCAGCTATCAGCTTTCAGCCCTTGCTTGACAGGGCACTCTCGGCGCTAAAACCTTTAAGGACTGGTTACCACCCACTGCCTGATCTTCCTCACCATCGATTCCGGTGCCTCGACTTCCATCTCCACCAATCCGTCCTTGTAGGCGCGCGAATAAATCCGCGACCGGGCCTCCAGTAGCGCCAGCATCTTCCCTTCTTTCTGGGGCACGCGCAGATGCACGCGGCTTATCGGGTCCTCGGACAACATTTCGTCAATCCGGTCCAGCAGCGTGGTCATGCCGGTGCCCTTGGCCGCCGAGACATGCACTCTTCTGGCGTCGTCCAACAGCGACTCGCGTTGCTTGGGAGGCAGCAGGTCAATCTTGTTCATCACCCGCAGACGCGGTTTGCCGTCGACTTCCAGTTCCTTGAGAACCTTCTCCACCTGCGCGTCCTGTTCCTCAGAGAGCGGACTGCTGGCATCGGAAACGTGAAGCACCAGCGAGGCGCGCTGCACTTCTTCGAGCGTGGCTCGAAAGGCGGAAACCAGTGTGTGCGGCAGGTTACGGATGAAGCCGACCGTGTCCGAGAGCAGCACCTTCCTTCGCGACGGCAGGGCCACCGAACGAATTGTGGGGTCGAGCGTGGCAAACATTCGTGGGGATTGCAACACCGCTGCATTTGTCAGCGCATTGAACAGCGTCGACTTCCCCGCATTGGTGTAGCCAACCAGCGCGACCGTCGCCACCGGCACCGCCTCCCGCCGCGCCCTCTGTTGCGCCCGCACCCGGCGCACGTTTTCAATTTGTTCCTTCACATGGCGGATGCGCCGGTGAATTTTTCTGCGATCGGTTTCAAGCTGGGTTTCGCCAGGGCCCCGGGTGCCGATGCCGCCGCCCAGTTGCGACATTTCCACGCCGCGCCCGCCCAGCCGGGGCAGCATGTACTCCAGTTGCGCCAGCTCCACCTGCAGCTGGCCTTCTCGCGTTCGCGCGTGTTTGGCAAAAATATCGAGAATAAGCTGGGTGCGGTCGATCACCCGGGTGTTGACCAGCTTCTCGATGTTGCGCTGTTGTGAGGCCGTGAGGTCGTGATCGAACAATAGCAAATCGGCAGAGACCGAAGCAGTGGCGCCCGCGATCTCCTCCAGTTTGCCGCTTCCGATCAGGGTGGCTGGGTCGGGACGGTCACGGTGCTGCAGAAACTCGCCTACGACCTCCGCGCCGGCGCTGACCGCCAGAGAACGTAGCTCGGCCAGCGATTCTTCAGCGGTGAACTCGGGGATGTCAGGAGCCTTCGTCGCCAGCGGACCGCTGGAACTATCGCGGGCAGCCTGGGCGGCTGCGGTCAGGGGACCAGTTCGGGCCTTGGGGGATGCCGGCCCGCGAGAGCGAGTACGCAAGTCAAGGCCAATGAGAAACGCCCGCTCCCTGGGCACACGACTCCTGTCGGACGGCAAGCCAGGCCCAGCGCCGCCGGTGTTGCCACTCCTCGTCTTACGGAATGATCTGGATTGTGGACTGCTCAATTTGTCTACTCAGCACTTGGCAATTAGAAATTCGCATTTGGCCAGATCGGCTTTTGCCAAATGCTAATCGCCAACTGCCACATGCCAATTGCCAAGTGGCCCTCAGCCTTCGGTGCCAGAGGGGCGCGGCATCGCAGCCGCTTCCGCATTCGCCGGGGCCCCCGCGGATGCCGCCAGGACCGTCGGCCTCTCCCCATGGCTGTGCAAGGTCTTTCCCATGGCGACGGTGGAGATGGCATGTTTGAAGATCAGTTGCTCCTGGTTGTTGGTTTCGAGCACGACGGAATACTTGTCGAAGGAGCGGATGCGTCCCGTGAGTTTGACTCCACTCAACAGGTAGATGGTGATATTGCTTCGCTCCTTGCGGGCGGTATTGAGGAAAGTGTCCTGGATGTTCTGTGCCGGCTTGTTTTCCATCGCCGATCTCCTTAGTCCTGACTGCAATCTTCTAACGGTCAGGTCTGTACTCCCACTGCTCCTCGCGGCTCGAGCGGGGCAAAGCCGACAGCTCGCCCACCATGGCAAATTCTGTAGGCTGGCGCGCAAGGCTGACTGCTAACAGTATTTGTACGATACGGCGTTGCCGACTGCATTTCAAGCGACTCCCGGTGGTGTCATGATTCAACACTCTTTGCGGCAAAGCCCGATTGACATCGCCAGCACAAAATGCAACCATTCTCGCCGTCAAGAGCAGCCGCGGTCGAAAGCAGGCTGCCGTGCTCACACCGAGCTTCCGGAGTCATGTATGCACCATGAGCTGGCTCTGTTCGTCATGCCTAACCACACCGGCACCGAGGCGCTCGCCTTCATGCTGCGCTGGGTTCACCTTCTGGCGGGCATCACCTGGGTGGGACTGCTCTACTTTTTCAACCTGGTCAACGTGCCCTTCATGAAGCAACTGGACGCCGCCAGCAAGCCCAAGGTGTTGCAGTACATGACCATGCCCGCGCTGCAACTGTTCCGCTGGAGCGCCATGCTGACCGTGTTCGTGGGCTTCTGGTACTGGGCACAGATCTACGTCGCCGCCGACGCCCATCGCATGGGGGTCGGCGCCGGAAGCACGATCGGGCTGTTTCTGCTGATCTGGGTTGCGGCCTCCATGATTCTCTATTTCGTAATCTCCAAGACGCCCAGCGGATACGTATTGGGCGCGATCACGGCGGTGCTGGTCTGTGCCGCAGGCTGGCTGTTTGTGAACTACACGCCGGTGGGCCAGGACGACAACCACGTGCTCTCGATCGGCATCGGCGGCGGACTGGGCTTCATCATGCTGTTCAATGTCTGGGGAATCATCTGGCGCAACAACAAGATGATCATCCGCGGGACCCTGGCAGGCACGCCCCCGGCCAACGCGGCAGTGCTGGCGCGACAGGCGTTTCTGGCTTCGCGAACAAATTTCTTTCTGTCCGTGCCCATGATATTTTTCATGGCCGCCAGTTCGCATTACACCATTTTGGGACGATAGCTTTCCTCGCGGCAGGCAAATCGGGCTGCAGCGCTTCTCGTGCAGCCCAAAAAAAACGCCTGCGGTTTGTCCGCAGGCGCTCGAATCAAATCTGCACCAGCTCTAGAACTTAAGCTTCATCGCGAACTGAAGCTGCCGGGCAGAAGTAGTCCCGTCAGACTGGCTGACCGTTGCGGTCGAAAATCCGAAGGTTCCGGGATCGATGACCAGGTTGCCGGGCTGATCGAAATTCACCCGGTTAAAGACGTTGTAGAACTCGAAGCGGGTCTCCAGTTTGAAGCGCTCACCCAGGCTCGTGTTCTTGGACACGGACGCGTCCCAGTTGTAGAAGCCGGGTCCGTTGAAGTGATTTCTACCGACGGTGCCGGGAAGCCCACTAATCACATCGGGCGGACCGAAGGCGGAGGCCGGCGGTCCGGTTTGCGTCTTGGGGTGACCGGAAGGAAGCGACGGATCACCATTCAGGTTCGCCCTCGAGGTCAGACCGGTGTGTTCGGAATCGATGCCACCATAGAAAATGTCGTAAGGGTGTCCGCTCTGAACGCTGGTGACTCCGGACAATTGCCAACCCTCCAGCACTTTGCCCACCAAGCCGGTGTTGGCCAACCCCTTGCCTTTACCAAAGGGAAGCTCCCAAACATAGTTAACCACCAGCCGATGCCGCAGATCATAATCGGAATTGCCGCGCTCGTTGCTGATAGCGTATGAGTTCCGGGGAAAAACTCGGTTATTCTCCGCCGGATCAATGGGGTCGGGAGCATCATCGATGGTGTGGGAATAGGTATAGCCTCCCTGAATCTGAAAGCCGCGGGCAAACCTCTTGGTGAGGTTGATCTGCAGCCCGTTGTAGGTGGAATTTCCGATCGATCGGTTGAGGGCGGCACCACCACCCGAGAAATTGGCTGCGAAGGCGCTGTTGTGGGCCGCATCGAAGGGCAAGCCGAAAAATTCCGCACCTACGTACAGGGCAGCGAACTGCAATTCGGTGGGATCAACCCCCATGGCAATCAGTTGTTGCACGCGTTGCGGGTCGGGAGGATTTCCGTCCACCGCCCGGATCAGGTGCACCCCCCGTGTGCCGACGTAGTTGACCTCCAGGGTCACGCCGTACAGAGAGTGTTGCACCCCGAAATTCCAGTTTTGGCTGTAAGGCATGCGCAGGTGCGGGTCAAACAAAGTCGGAGCGATGGAGGCGCCATCGTCAACCGACGGAGAGGTCGGCTGGTCTGCCGGAAGGGGGAGATTCCCAGGAACGTCGAATGCAATGTTCGAGTACGTTGCCTGGAAGGGCGGGCTTCCCTTGGCATTGCCGAACAAGTTCCCGAATACGCGGTCGTGGAAAATTCCGTAAGCGCCGCGGATTGAGGTCTTGCCATGATTGAAAGGATCCCAGGAAAATCCCACCCTGGGTTCAAAGTTGCTGAAGTCGTTGTTGTAGAGCAGCCTTCCTGAACCTGGACCGGCCAACTGGAAAGTAAGCGGGGCAGGTCCGTTCGCGGGCACGTAGAGGTTTGAAAGGTTGCCATTCTTTTCGTAAGGTACGCCGTTAAACTGGTAACGCGCGCCCAAATTCACGGTGAGGTTCTGCCTTACCTTCCAGCTGTCCTGAAAGTAAAAGCCGTACTCGTGCTGGCGGAATTGGCGGAAATCAGTCGCCTTCCTGGTCTGTGTCTTATCGAAGAACTGGGCCTGCGATTCTGTGTCCGCAATACCAAATAACATTGATGCCATATCCTGCAGCGTACTGGGACCGTCGCAACCCGCACCGGTGTTTGGATCGCACGGGGTGGATGGGTCGATATCGATGAACGGCTGTCCGAAATTTGTGAATCCACTGAAGGTAAGCTGATCGCGAGAGAAGAAATTGTCAGATCCATCATCGAAGATGATTCTGAAATCGGCGCCCATTTTCATGGTGTGCGCCCCTTTGACCCAGGACAGATTGTCCGCAAACGTCCAGGTACCCGCCAGCCGGGCTTGTTCGTCAGAGTCCACCAGAGTGATGCAGCCAAAACCGCCGATACTACCCGGGAGATAGTAGTCGCGCCCGCGGCCGAACCGATCCTTGGCACCGATGCTGTTCAAGACGTCGAGGCCGCCGCAATTAAAAGGTACGGCGCTGCGATTGAAGCCAAATTTCGCCTCATTCACCAACGTAGGCTTCAACGTGGAGGTAAGCGTCGCGCCCAGGTTTTGGGATTGGAATTTCACCCCTACCGCATCCAAACCCGGCAAGAAATCAGAGTGCGAGCCATTGGGGTCGCTGCCCGAGTTATAGGCATAGCGCGCGGACAGCAGTTCGCGGTCGGTAATGTGGTGATCGATCTTGGTGGTCAGGTTCCAATCGTTATAAGCCGAGGTGGAAGGGAAAAAATATTGGCCGCGCACGTCGTCCACTGCAGGCCCGTTCGGGTTGGGATACAGCGCGAGAATACTGGCCAGAGTTGGATCCAAAGTCAGGCCGAGGGGGTTATTCTGAGAAGCCGGGTTGGATATATCCACGTTAAACCCGTTGTAGGTAAAGACTCCGGTCCTGAACGCGGCCGTCGGCACAATCGTGTCATTGGTCAGCGTGGTGCGGAAACGGTGCCACTCGTTGTTCACGAAAAAGAAGGTCTTGTTCTTAACGATAGGTCCGCCCACGGAAAAACCAAAGTCGTTACGCACGTACGGATTCATGGGCTGGACGCTGCCGTCATCATTCAAATGATTGAAGTAGTCGCGCGCTCCCAGAGCGTTGTAACGTCCAAACCAGTAGGCGCTGCCATGAAGTTCGTTGGTACCGCTCTTGGTGACTATGTCCACAATCGCGCCATTGTTGCGCCCGTATTCCGGCATGAAGTTGTTGGTGATCACCCGGAACTCTTCGGTCGCGTCGGGATTCAGGGACGCGGGTCCGCCCAGCCCGCCGGGGACGGAGGCATCGTTGTTGTCCACTCCATCCAAAAGGAAATCATTGTTGCGTTCGCGCGATCCATTCACTGAAACCCCGCCCAAGCGGCTATTGGTCTGAACCGTCCCCGGGGAGAGTAGAACCAGTTCGTAGGGATCACGCGTGACCAGAGGCAGGTTTTGCATCTTGGCCTGGTCAACCAGGTTGCTTACCTGCGAGGTCTCGAGATCGATGTCAGGGATCTGATCGGCCCGGACCTGGACTTCCTCGGTGACCGCGCCCGGCTCCAATTGCACATTCACGGGAAGCGTCTCGGCAACGGTCAGTACGAGATCGGAGGCATGGAAGGTCTTGAAGCTAGCCATCTTTACCGTGACTTCGTAATGACCGACGGCCAGATTCGGAACGCTGTAAGCTCCCGTACCGCTGCTGGTCACCGTGCGCACCGCGTTCGACCCCAGATTGCGAACGGTAATTTCCGCGCCCTGTACGACTGCGCCCGCAGAATCGGTCACCGTGCCTTGAATGGAACCGGTCTGGGCCAGCGACAGCGTGGCGCATAGCAGCATCGTCAGGATGCTTCCCCAAAGAAGTCTTAAGCTCTGCATCTCTTCTCTCCTCGATTTATCAACTCGTCCGCCTGGCTGCGGTGGATCAGGTCTCGCCAACCTGTTCGCGGGGGCGGTCCATGAACGCCAGAAAATTCCTGCGAGTGGGAAAACACGCCCCGATTGCCAATTTACGACAGGCCGCTGCTTGGTCGTTATGGCAATTGACTGGCCAGCACAAATGTCTATGTGAAGTATGTAATTCGGCGGGACTTAGCTGACCAGCGGAATCAACAAAGACAGCAGTACTTTGGTCACACCTACGGAGTTGCAGATCACGGAAATACAAAAAGCCATAACCAGCATCCTTGACGGCACACTCAGGCAAGAGGCACGAAGGCAAGAAAAAACGGGGCCGATCGGCCCCGTACGTGAGAGTTGATCTCGCCCTACTGCGGCTAGAACGTAAACTTCAGGCCGAGTTGCGTTTGGCGTGCGTTGCTCGGGAAGCTCAACCGGGCGTTCTGGAAGTTCCCCGCGCTCGGAACCAGGAAGTTTTTCTGACCCGTACCGGTGACGCTGATCGAGTTAGCCTGGTTAACCGATCCAGTGGTGTATTGCGGATGATTGAACGCATTCAAGAACCCAGCCATCAACTCGATGTGCATGCGCTCGGTAACAGCTATGTGCTTGACCAGGGTTATATCCCAGTTGTTGATCGGCGGCGTCGTGATGGTGCTTCGGCCGACGTTGGCCAGCGCACCGGGACCTGCGACGATGTATTTCGCACCGGGATTCACTGCCGCGTATCCCACTACGAAGGGACTGGGGTCGAAGGTGTCATCGGGGTCGCCGTTGCAGAGGTGGCCAGCCGGAAGGCTGCTGTTGCACAATTGAAGAACATCGCTGCCTATGCCGCTTGCCCCACCAGAGTTGATGATAGCCCGGTCTCCAGCTCCATCGGTGTTGAGGTTGGAATCGACACCACTTTGCACCGTGCCCCATTGACCGGATTCCCACGTGTACACGGGAGCGATCTCGTAGTTACCCAGAAGGTTGCGCCTCCACCAACTGGAACTGTTCTTATTGAAGGGCATGTCGTAGACAGCCGACAGGGTGAACCGGTGCCGATGATCAAGGACCGAGTTGCCACGTTCCGCCGGCAGGTTGCGAAAATCCTGCGGACGACGTGGGGCGATTACAGTTGAAAAGACATCGGCCGTGCTGTTGTCAATGTTGTGGCTGAATGTGTAAGCAACCTGGAACTGTAAGCCGTTTGAGAAGCGGCGATTCAACTGGCTCTGCAAGCCGTGGTATGTGGACGATCCAAACGGCATGAACCCGACGATTTCAGCGAAGTTGTTGATATCGACACCGAAACCCGCGTTTATGTACCTCGGATCCATAAAGCCGAGGTTGACTTCTTCAGTGAACAAGCTGTCCAGCGTGAGCGTCTTTGAGTCCAGGGCTGCGCAACCTGTGGTTGCGCAACTGGCGTCCGGCGCGTTCACGTACGTTGGGAGGAAGTGGTTAGGAGTCACAATCGGGATGATATTGAGCCGATTCTGCACGTTCAGATCCTCGCCTCGGGTCCCGACATAGCGGACCTCGGCAGTGTAATTTGACCTAAACGTGTGCTGTACCCCCAGGTTCCAGGAGAGAGCTTTCGGATACTTCACGTTGTTGGGAAGGAAAGCGGACGTGCTCAAACGTGCAGTCGCTGGATCCAAGACGGTGATTCCACTCACTCCCGGCTGGGGCGGGATGCCGCCATTGGCCAGGAATGGGTCGGCGCAATTCTTCGGACAATCATCGGTAGCCCCGATCTGCGGGGGCCGAGAAAGGGTGCCGATGTTGTCATACAGCACGTCGTAGCCCATGCCAAAACCGCCACGAATCGAGGTGTTGCCTCTCGAACCGGGCGAGAAAGCGAAGCCGACGCGAGGCATGAAGTCCGCCGTGGGCGCTTTCGGTGAACCGAAAGTGATCAGCCCAGGAACATCAGCAACGCTATTCAACTTTTGCTGGGTCCAGCCGAAGGGCGTGCTGACATACTCGTAACGCAACCCGAGATTGATACTGAGGTTAGGGCGCACCTTCCAGGTGTCATTGCCATACCAGAAGATTCCGTAGTTGTCTCCCGAGTATCCCACGCTGCCAAAGCTACGCTCATTGGTCCCGCCATCGGGCACCTGATCCAGCGCAAAGGCACTCAGCGTCGCATACTCGTAATCACCACGAGAGCGCTGGATGAACACCTGTGGCGAGATCGCCTTCCGGCCCTCAACTCCAAACTTCAAGGTATGGTTTCCCTTGACCCAGGTAACGTTGTCCACGGCCTGGTAAAGGTTCTGGATTGAAGATTGCGGTGCATTGGGATCGGGCCCTATGTTGATTCCCCCCAACTGGTCGATGGTGATGTTAGGAAATGCATCGAGGGTGGGCAGGAACGTGAGATCAGGAACGATGAAGTTAAAGCCGGTGCGATTGTAGCCTACCCGCACCTCATTGGTCACTGAAGCCGAAAACGTGTGGTACTCGCTCAGCGAGATCAGGTGGTAGGGAACGGTCAATGGAGTATAGAAAATCGGCAGCGTTACACCGGGAGTACCAAAGTCGATGGACGCGTTCTTGTTGTAGAGATACCGCCCACGGATCTGATCCCTGTCGCTGAGGTTGTAATCCATCGATGTCGTCAGCGCTCGGTAGTTCACAAAGTTTGGCGCCACAACCTGGAAATTGCCGACTTCAATAGGCGTCCCGCTTACGGTAGGCGTTGGGCAGCCTTTTTGTCCGGCACAAGACGAGGGGGCAACAACGAATTGCTTTAACGCATTGACGTTGGCTGCCGAAACCCCGGAAATTGCCAGGAGTTGGTTGTAGCCAGCGGCGGTCGGTGCGTACAGCGGTGACCCCGGCGAGGCCGATTGGCCAACCGGATTGTATTCGTAGTTGACGAAGAAGAAGAGCTTGTTCTTGAAGATGGGACCGCCCACCTGTCCGCCAAACCGGTTGCTGTCGTAACGGGGGTTGGTGAAAACGCCCTGATTGGCCAGCGACTGATCGACCGCGTTCAGATTACGGTTCTGGAAATATTCGTACGCTCGGCCGTGAAAGCTGTTGGTTCCGCTTTGCACGGTAATGCTGAACTGGCCGCCAGTGGAATGACCGAACTCGGAGTTGAACTGGTTTTGCAGCACCGAGAAGTTGGCAACCGCATCCTGGGGCACATATATGAGAGGGCCGGTGACACCTTTATCGTTGTTATCCACACCCTCTACTGTGAAGTTGTTGTTGCGCGGACGTTGGCCACCGACAGAAGGGCCCGTTCCGGCGCCCAGGCCTCCAGTGCTGCCCACCCCGGCATCCAGCAAGGACAGATTGATCACGCCTAGATTCTGCCCGTTCGAGGAGACTCCCAAACCAGTGGTCGGCAAATCCAGCAACTGCTTTTCCTGATAGGTGGTTTGCAGCTGCGCCGTGGTGGTATCAAGGAGCGGCGCCTCACCGGAAACCTCCACGGTCTCGGTGGATGCGCCGGGGGACAAGGTCACGTTCGCCGTACCCGTCTGGTTAAGTAGAATTTCTGCAGTGACCGTTGTGGTCCGGAAACCGCTTGACTTCACAGCGATCCTGTAGGTTCCCACCAGCAGGTTGTCGAAGCGGTATTCGCCGGTGCTGTTGGTCTTGCCCACAGCGGATACGCCGGTCGCCACGTTGGTCGCGGTCACGTCGGCATTGACTACAGCGGCGCCGGAAGAATCGGTCACGGTGCCCACGATGTTGCCGCTAACGGTCTGACCGTAGGCCAGTCCGGTACCCAGCGTCAGCAGACCCAGCAACGCCAGCGCAAATGTAAGTGCTCTTAATGTGAAAGCGAATCGAGACATACTCTTTCTCCTCAACACGAAAATCCTGGGCTTACAACCTGGAAAACATGGAAAAGACATACCATGACGACAGACACAGCTGGACATATCGAAGCAACTCAGATTCCAACATTAAGTTTCTATAACACACAATGTTCTCATGCAGTTGTGGGACTGCTTTGTTGTTTGATACTGAATAATGTATGTCCATCCGGATTTCGACTATGAATTCTTATATTTTTGAAACCGGTGAGACCGCCGATTTCCTGTGCCACAATGCAGCGTGGACGCCGAACAATATCGGGAAGGAGTCGGTTTGTTTAACCGCGCCGCCTTCTTCGAGGCGCACGAAGTCCTGGAGGACGTCTGGCGAGCGGCACCCCAAACGGAGAAGAAGTTCTTGCAGGGATTGATTCAGGTCGCGGTGGCGCTCTACCACCACGGAAATGGAAATTCCGTAGGTGCGCGCTCCGTGCTCAGACGGGCGTTTCGAAATCTCTCTCGCTATCCGGAAAACTTCGGCGGCATCAATTCGGCACTTTTTCTGAGCTCGATTTCGGCGTGGCAGCGTGCCTTGGATGAAGGCACCCCTGTGCCTTCCCTGCCGAAGATAGTCTTGAGTCGTTGATCTTCAGTCGTGAGGAAGAGTGCAGAGTAGTTGATTCCTTACACTTCTCTGAAAACTAGCACGCGACGTACAATCGGCGCAATTCCGTCACGGCGAACCACCCAGATAGCTTCCATCGTTGAAAACAGAATACTTATTGGCTTCGTTTCGTAAACCCACTCCTGGAAGTTTGCCGATGACATGGTTCTGCTCGCCGTCGACCCATTACAGTGGGCCGAAGGGCTGAAGTCGGTGGCTGATTTCCTTTCAGGTTCGCGACGCTACTGAACTGCATCCGTTTGAATCTGGCCAATCTTCCCCCGATGACGGTC
Organism: Terriglobia bacterium; assembly: GCA_020073395.1. Classification (GTDB taxonomy): domain Bacteria; phylum Acidobacteriota; class Terriglobia; order Terriglobales; family Acidobacteriaceae; genus JAIQFF01. Next base: position 1,809 of record JAIQFF010000093.1, on the reverse strand, counting down.
GCGATCTCTATTTGCCCCGCACGGAGTGGATCTCGGGTCTGGCTAAAATCCCTCTCCGCGCAATATCCAATCCACGCTCTTGTGAAATCGATCGGACAGCAGAATCAACATCTCAAGACTCGGAGCAATTCTTCCTCGCTCAATCTTCGAGAGATGTCCCTGGGTAACGTTGAGATAAGTACACAACTCGTCCTGCAAAATCTGGCCCCGGATTTTCCTGATCCTCTGGCCGATTGCCGGTAGGTCGACCTTGGCTCTGTGGGTGCCCAAGATATCCTCTTGACATTTGTATTCAATTATGGAATATTCGTTTATAGAATAGTCATAAAAAGAATATTCCTGATACGAATCTCCATCATGTCTTAATTAGTAAGCCATTCCAGTCGCTAGCGCAATTTACTGGAAAGGATCAAGACCCTGGGGGGGCACATGGAATCGAGACGAAAGCCAATAAGGCTCTTAGAGAAGAACCTTGAGCTCGCGATGAAGGTTTGGGGCAGTCTCTCGGAGACGACTTCGGAGACGCTGACCGGCCTCACGAAGAGATACGCCCTCGTCGTCTCAGCGGGAGATCTCATTTTGCTCGATGGGAAATGGTATGTCACGCATTCGGGACTCGTGGGACTGGCCCGCCGCAAGAGGTGCGCTGGCATTCATGTCAAGCCGGCCAGAGCGTTCTGCGATCCCTCGGCACTGCGTTGGGCCTTCGAAGCCACGGTGTACACGTCCAGAACTTGTCGAGGATTCTCGGGCTACGGCGATGCCGATCCGTCCAACGTGTCTCCCCTGGTCCACGGCGCCGAAATGCGAGTGGCAGAGACTCGGGCGGTTAACCGCGCCCTGCGCAAGGCCTACGGCATCGGCATCTGCTCGGTCGAGGAGATTGGCTCCTTCGCCGAACCCGCTCTATCCTCCCGCGAGTCGAAGAAGCTCCCGCCCCAGCCGGCCAATGGAAAGAACGGAAACTACAGCGGACCCAAGGTCCGAGACCGCCTCTGCCAGCTGATCCGCCAGCACCAACTCGATGCCAGCCTGGTCAAGTCCTACGCCGTCGCTTTCTGCGGCACCAAGACCCTCCGCGAGGCCTCACGCGAGCAGGTCGAAGCCTTCGTTACCCACTTGGCCGACTGGGCCGCGAAAGACCGCAATGCGCTTCTCTGCCAGCTCAACAGCTACCCAGGAACCAAGGAAGGTGCCGCGTGAGGCGCTATTTCGAGTCGCTCCGCCCTGCGGATGTGACAGCCATTCACTCGGTTCCGGACGGGATCTTCCTGGTCCGGGTGGATCGAGCCCAGTATCGCTGGCACAAGCAGAAGCCCTACTACGAGATCCGCTTCGCCGTCCTCAAGCCCAGGCATCTGACCGGGTGTTTCATGACCGGCCGTCTGTACTGCACACCCAGAGCCATGTGGAAGCTGAGTTGGTTCCTGCGCGACTTCGGGTATGACCCGGAGCTGTTAGGAAAGAATGAGATCGATGACAAGGCACTGATCGACCTGTGGGGCGTGGTCAAGGTTAGTGAAGTCACCGTGCATGGCATCTCCGTCCTCAACTTCGACGGCTTCGCACCGGCGGCCCGGTGGGATGAACTCACAGTCTTTACCGACCGCAATCCTCGTGGGTCGGAGGTGTCCTCGTGACCTACAGCTATACCCAGATCAGCCACTATCTTTCCTGCCCACGCCGCTACAAGCATCGCTATCTCGACGGCTGGAAGGAGAAGGACACTCGGGCGGCCATGCTGTTTGGCCGGGTATTCGAGCAAGCAGTGGCTGCCTACTTCCAGCGGCGGGATGCTGCCGCGGTGCT
>JAIQFF010000092.1 GCA_020073395.1 Terriglobia bacterium | reverse complement strand
CGGATGGCTTCAGAAGCATCCGCCCCAGGAAGGCTCCAACCCAAACCTTCGCTAGGTAGATCCCAGCCAGATACACCGCGAGCAATATTAGCGAGACTGGGATGCCAACCAGCGTGATTGCTACCACGACGATGGCCACCGGCACGCCCGCCAGAACCCCAACCCCCAGCCCGAGGCTGCCCCAGCCTGAACCCACCGCCTCAGTCGTGGCCCGGAAGAAGCTGGGAAACAAAACCAGGCCCAGCCATCCTACCAGCATGGCGGAAGCGAGCCACACAGCCTGGTGGAAGTAGAATCTGGGGCGTGTGAACTGGCTCTTCCTCACCTGCACCTGAATGTCACGTTTGCCCGCAATGGTCGCGCCGTCGGCGATGTGCACATCTTTCAACTGGTGCACGCGAGCGTTCAGGTTGCCGCCGACCCGGGCCGTGTTCGTCAGCGTAAGGCTAACTCCAGCCATGGTCAGATCGCGACCGATACTGCCGCTCACATCGGCATTGCCACTAATGAAGATGTCCACGCTGCGCTTCACCTCGCCCTCGAGGCTGACGTCGCCGGCGGCAACCACGATACCGTCGCCCACGTGACCCCGGTCATTCACACGCAAGGATTGCACGAAGCCGTAGATGCTGTGACCCAATTGCCCGTCCAAGTCGAGCGACCCCGAAAAGGTGTAGATGCGGCCTTCCACGCTTCCGCTGACCACAGTTCTCTTGGCAAAACTCACCAGGTCGCCCTTGACGGTGCCGCGCACTTCCACGGTCCGGCCAAAAGCCAGTAGGTCCCCATTGACCACGCCTTCTACGCGCACAGTGTTACCGGCGGCCAAAAGAGTGTCGTCCACAGTCTCATTTGCCGCCACAGTGACGAACTCAGCGTGACGTCGCTCCAGGGCAAAGCTGGGCAACGACAACGCCAGCAGCACGCTCAGCAGGCGTAGGCCAGGCTGGCGTAGCCGCCCTCGGCGTCCCAAAAGCAGTGCGCTGCCGCCCAACAGGAACAGCAAAGAAAGCGATCCCACGACAGCAGCATAGTGAGCTAGCATGGCAGTACCTCCGGGTGCAAAGTGATAAAAAAGGTTGAAGATCAGGTTCGTGCTGCCGCTTGCGCTGAAGGGATTGAACCATTCCAGAGCTGCCGGAACACTCAGCTCATCGAACCAAACGGAAATCATCGAACCTAGCGCCAGCACCGCGGCCATCACCGCCAGGTCGCCCCAGACCCAGGACCAGCGGGGATGGGAGAAACCCGCTGGACTGGCTGCTTCTTCCGGAAGCTCGTGCAGACTTTCGCTCAGAACGTGGTTCTCGGCGCGCAATGCGTCCACTAGCTCCCGGCAGCGCCGGCACGTGGTTAGGTGGTCTCGCAGGCGCCGCACCTCGTCCACCGCCAGTTCGCCGTCCACGGCGAGGGCGCAAGTCTGTTCCGAATAACATTCCATGATCACTTGCTCCTATGGGTCATTCTCCGGCGCAGCTCCTGCTTGGCCCGAAATATCAGCGCCGCCACGTAGTTCCTCTCCAGGCCCAACTGCTGCGCGATTTCGTCATAGCTCAATTCGCTGTAATAGCGCAGGACCAGCGGCACGCGGTAGTTCTCCGGCAGGCGTGCGATGGTACCCCGCACCTGCGCCCTTTCTTCCGTGCTGATGACAGCACCCAGCGGCGACGGCTCCGAACTGGCCGCCTCGATCACGGCGGCTCCGTCTTCAACTTCCGCAATCACATGCCGTCCACGCTGCCGGCGCCGTAAAGCATCAATGCATTGGTTGCCAGCCACCCGCAGCAGCCATCTGGGGAACGGTATCGAACCGTCGTAGCTATCGATGGAGCGCTGCAGCTTGAGGAAGACTTCGCTGGTGGCATCCTCTGCGCTCTCCCGTGAGTCCAGCATGTATCGGCACAATCCGAATACGCGCCGGACGTGGCGCTGATAGATCTCCCCCAGGGCCTCGGCATCGTGGCCCCGTGCGCGCTCTATTACGCTCTGCAAATCCAGCCCCTCCATCGGCCTGGTTTCGCCCTCGCGGGGCTGCGGTCCCATCGCCTTGTTCCTCTTGGCGTCCATAAAGCAGTACGCTGCAGATCGAACGAAGTTACATACATTTTAGGGGACTAGGGGAGCCCAAGGGCTGACGCCTAGCCCCGGTTCTGGCAAAGTTCGAGTTTCCCACTGTAGCCAGCTGGGAAGGTGTGAATTAGTACCTTTTCCGGATTGGCAGTTCCATGTTGTCGGGGATAACTGATGTAAGCAGGCGGTAGCACTCACAACGGAGAGCGGCGGTCCGGATTCTGGTCGCGTATGGGCAAACCGGAATGTATGGTCCGCCGCTTTGTCGCAAGCGAAAAATGAGGTAACAGGTTGGTCTGCGCAAATGTATTCGGCCTTCGTTGGAGCACACTGTGTACTCTAGGTATCAGAGATGCACGAGCGTAGTTGGTGAGCGTGTTCGTTGTAGTTTTGTGCGGCACTGGAATGCGCTGCGCTCTCGTCCTATTTAGTTAAGCAGTCTGGAAAGACTTTTCCGGTTAGCAGGTTTCGAGAGCGCCGAGTTCGACCGTTGTGCCATCCTCATAGTTCGCCAGCAGACCTGGCAGAAATCCATTAGTTGACTGGAGCCAAGCCGACTTATCGGTACTGATCTGCACGCGAGTCGCCGGCCGATCACTTCCGAGCGACCATCCAGGCGTCGGAAAAGGCTCAGGTGAACAGCGCCGCCACCGGCACCGTGCTGTGTTCTCGGCCGATGACGACTATGCCGGAATCGGTCACGTGCCATCCGCGCGCCCGGTCGGCATCGAGATCGTAGCCGATCAGGGAGTCTTCCGAAATACGGACGTTCTTATCTAGAATGGCGCGGCGCACCTTGGCGCGGCGCCCGATGTCGCAGTTGTCCATGATGACGCAGCCTTCTACCAGGGCGCCGGTGTGGACGCGGACGCCGCGTCCGAGAACGGACTTGCGCACGACGCCGCCGGAAAGAATGCATCCGCCAGATACGACGCTGTCGAGGGCCTCGCCGCGGCGATTGGCCTCGTCGAAGACGAACTTGGCGGGCGGATCGGGGTAGCTAGTACTGCGCACCGGCCACTGGCGATTGTAGAGGTTGAGCTCGGGCTTGATGTGGTTCAAGTCCATGTTGGCTTCGTAGTAGGCCTCGATGGTGCCGACATCGCGCCAGTAGGGGATGGAACCTTCGGCCTCGCCGGGGATGCGGTTGGTCTCGAAGTTGTAAGCATAGATGGGGGCGTTGCCGGCGAGCTTGGGCAGGATGTCCATGCCGAAATCGTGGTGACTGTCGGGGTCTTTCGCGTCGGCCTTGAGCAGATCCACAAGAGTGCGCGTGGAGAAGATGTAGTTGCCCATGGAGGCGTAGACCCGGCTGGGATCGCCGGGCATGGTGGGCGCCTTGGGGTTCTTTTCGTGAAAGGCCAGGATGCGTCCATCCTCGTTGGCCTCAATGACACCGAATTCGGCGGCGTACTGTCGGGGAAGGGGATTGGCAGCGACGGTCACTTCCGCGTGCCTGGCCATGTGGAAATCGACCATGCTGGCGATGTTCATGCGGTAGATGTGGTCGCCACCGAAGATCGCCACCACGTGCGGGTCGGACTGCTCGATGAGGTTAATGTTCTGAAAGATGGCGTCGGCAGTTCCCTGATACCAGGTTTCGTTCTCCGAACGCATCTGTGCCGGCACGTTGATGATGAAGTGGCTCTTCAGTAGTCCGCCAAACTGCCATCCCTCGCTCAGATGCTGGAGCAGCGACTGGCTGCGGAACTGAGTGAGCACGTAGATCGAGTGGATTCCGGAATTGATAAAATTGCTGAGGACGAAATCGATAATCCGATATTTGCCTCCGAAGGGAACCGCAGGCTTGGCGCGTTCCCGCGTGAGGGGAAAGAGCCGGGTTCCTTTGCCGCCGGCGAGTACGATACCCAACACCCGAATGTGCAAGGTTCCTTCCACAGCGAAGGCAGATTCTCGTTCGGGGATCATATTCTTAGGCAATCAGCACCCCAAAACAGTGATGTTATCAGAGGTGGCTGCGGGGTTCTTAACTGTTGAGAACAGCGATAGCGCTCCATTTACCCGGTTGAGTAGGTCGCTGCCAATTGTACGGTCCGGTGGTTACGTAGGCCTAGTCGGAATTCCCTAACTTCCCAGGTGTCCCTGAGCGAGTAGCAATGTCAATCTCCGGCCATGAGACCCGCTCCGTGTTCGACAGGTACAATATCGTTTCAGAGACCGACTTGAGCCGCGCAGCCGAACAAATCGAGCAGGGCAAGAAGCTGGAGCGCGAGAAACTTGCTTCCGAGTTTGGTGTACAGTTCGGTGTAGAGTCGCCCAGAAGTGTCGCTTAAGTCCCTTAGGGCCCTTAGCTCAGCGGTTAGAGCAGTGGACTCATAATCCATTGGTCCCAGGTTCAAATCCTGGAGGGCCCACCAAGCCACCATATAGTTGACAGGATTCAGGCCGCTTTCTCGATGGGATCGCTTGATCAGTCGCGACCTTTGGCTGCCGCGAATCGCAATCGTACGTAGTCGGCCACCCAGATTCCATTCGCATCGCGAAGTTGCGGTTCCAGGACCATCCGAACTTCCTGCAGATAGTCGCTGCGAGCTTCGTCGGAGAAGCCCTGGAAAAAGTTGAGCGCAAAAGTTTCTAACCAAGCAATGACGTCGCTAGGCAGGGGAGTTGGACGCGGGATCAGGGCAATGCTATCGACGCGAAACCCGGCGCGTTCCAGCCGGGTGGCGTAGTCGCCGGGTGTGGGGAAATACCACGGAACGCGAGCCTCGCCATCCAACCCACGGCGGTCCAAGGCTTGAACCAGAGCAGTCCGGATCTGGTGAACGCACCCGTGGCCTCCGCATTCCGCAACAAATCGGCCGCCCGGTTTCAAAGAACGGTACACCCCAGCCAGCATCTCGTCTGCGCGCCTGATCCAGTGCAGCACGGCATTACTGAACACGGCATCGAATTCTTCTTTGTATTGCAGCTCTTCGCCGCTGATCACGGATGCGTTCAAGCCGAGCTTCCTCGCGGCTTCGACCTGCGCAAGGCTCGAATCGACTGCGACCACTTCACAACCCAGGTCCGCTAACTTTTTCGTTAGTACGCCGTCTCCACAACCAAGATCGAGGATCCTTTCGCCGGGCTTGGGTGCCAGGAAATCCACGACAGGCGCCCCTAAGTCGGATACGAATCTGGCGTTTCGCGCGTAAGATGCCGGATCCCAAATTTGCACTGTGGACATGGCAGAAATGATAGCAGCTTGAAATTTGATTGCGTGAAACGTCCTGCGTGGTCGCGCAGCATCAAGCGGTCCAGGGGGTAGATCCGGGTTTACGAGCCGGGTGGGGCTTTGTCGCGACCTGATGGAGGTAACCAATCCAGTGGTGTCGATCTGCGTCTTCATAACGGTACGCAAAATCCACACATCGCAAAGTGCGCGATGTGTGGGGCACCCGGCCGCTCCGAGCTGGCGCAGAAACCGAAGCCTGACCTGCAGCAGCGCATCGACGGGTACCTGGACACGGTGTGGGACATCGTGGACCGCGTGATGGCGTAGTCCGGGGAACTGTGGTAGGTTCCCTCACTGCCCGACCTTGAACGTCCGCACCTCACACTCCACCAGCACGAACAACCGTGGCCCGTCCGTAGGTGACGTACCCGGCACCGACGTCATGAGGATCGGTTTACAGACCCGCTTCGTTCCGGCGGGTGGGTGCTGCAAGCTGTGAATCGCTTTCTCCACGTCCGCCCCGTTACCTGAGACGATCTTGTACTCCGTTCTTTTTTGAACCGATTGCATAGTCTCTCCCCTTCGTTAAAGTATACGCCTTTCATTCGCCCCATAGCGAGTGCTTCAACTTGCGGACCGAGGTAACGGCTTTCGCGACGTGCTGACAGCAGGAATCTACACCCCAAGTCAGAACGTGAACCAGCCCGACCGCGATGATCACGACGATCACGGTGAGGATGGACAAATATTCGATACGGCTGATGGTGGTGTAGAACGACGGCGGGTCGAGCACCAACATAGAGTCTCCAATTTCCAGTCATTTTCCGCCCGCCGGTTCGAACGGAGCTGGAAATCCGAGTTGACTCTACTTTTTCTCTCGAGGTTCGGAGAAACGCTTCACGCGACAACCGGGCCGCGCTACGCTTGGCTACGCCCCACGACCGGGTTCGCCGTGGGTGTGATCCCTACTTGGTACGAAGGGCTGATGTCCGGGGATCATCCGACTTCGACTCCCCTTAGACACGCCACATCAGCTATGAGTGTTTCAAAAAGCGGTCCCCTCGTGCAAGTGATCTTTTGAGTTCTATGCTGATCTATTAAACTCGCGGCGCGCTCTCCCCGCCCGGCCTGTGGAAAATCACTGGTGCAACGCTCCCCCGCCTGAGTTCGTCCACCCGTACTGCCTGCACAGTGGCACGTCGGTAATCTGGGCTTGCGCCCGTGTTGCACCCTACTCTCCGTGGTATGAACCCGCGCGGGAATCATTTCTCATACACGGAATCACAGCGACAAGAGTGATCGCGCTTCGGAAGGCCGGTCTGACAGGTGATGAGATCTGCCGTCGCACCGGGCTCACCCCCGCGGCGGTCGCCGATATCTTCTGGCGAATCAAGCATGGGGGAACACGCCCGACCCTGACATCGTCCTAACCAAAGCCAAGGGCGCCAGCGCTTCGTAACATCTGTCGTAACATCTGCGCTCGAAACCGTCCGTTCCTGCCTACTTCAAGACTGGAAGACCGCTGCAAACACAACGATTTGACTACCTTCGAGCCCCGCGACCATAATCCATTGGTCCCAGGTTCAAATCCTGGAGGGCCCACCGACTTGCTTATTCTCTGCACTCCGCTTGAGCGGTGGCGGTCAAGGAGGTTATCGATGAAACGAGGGTTGAAACACGCCATCTGTCTGGGGCTTCTGTGTCCTATTCTGGCGGCATCTTCATTCTTGCAGGCCCAGAACAAATCTGAGAACAAGGCAGACAAAGCGCCTGCGCCCATGAAACTGAAAGTCGGCGACACGGCTCCAGATTTTACCCTGCTGGCCTTCGATGGCAAGGAACTGAAGAAGGTATCGTTGCAGGATTATCGCGGGAAGAAAAACGTCGCCCTGGCGTTCTTCGTCTTTGCCTTCACCGGGGGTTGAACCCGCGAAATGAAAGCTCTCCAGCAGAATCTCACCAGGCTGGAGGGCGCTGACACCCAGGTCCTGGGTGTGAGCATGGACAGTCCCTTCTCAAACTTTGCTTTCGCTCAACAAAACGGAATCAGCTTTCCCATTCTTGGCGACTGGGGAGGACCCGTTACCAGCCGGTATGGATTGACTCAGAAGTTTGACATCCAGGGCGTTCCCATGGAAACCGCGAGGCGAGCCACTTTCTTCATCGACAAATCAGGGAAAATCATCAACGAACAAGTCGACGATGAAGCCGTGGATCCGACGAAGACCGTGGAGGCCTGCGAGCGGCAGAAGCTAAGGAACTGAGTGAATCCGCCGGCGGGTGGCCCACCCCTTCGAGATGTCTGTGTGCGCCATCTGTGCGGAGGGTGCCCCGTCCTTGCGTTCTTGCAAGGGCGGGTAGCGATGCTCGGGCCCGGTAACTTTGTTGTGAGAGAATTCATGTCGTTCTTCCTAAGATGAAATCATCCACTCCGGTCCGGCGACAGAAATCAACCGGCTCGGCGACCCGTCCGGGAGCGCCGCAACTAATCTCTCCCTTGATCTTCATCCTTGCCACGATTGCACTGCTGGCCACTGTGGCCGCAATCTACAGCCCTGCTCTCGACTATCAATTCATTCTCGATGACCACCACTATGTCGGTGATCCGCGTTTGCAGTCCTCGGGACACGTTTGGGAATACTTCACGACCTTCGTCTGGGCGCAATTCAAGGGTGGACCGGCATGTTTCTATCGCCCCCTTTTTCTTCTATGGATGCGGCTGAATTTCATCCTTTGCGGAATGTCCGCCGGGGGATGGCACTTGCTTAGCATCGCGAAGCATCTGATGGCGACGATCTGCTTGGGCGTGCTGGTATGGAAACTCCTGCGAGATCGGGCCGCCGTGCTGCTGGCCATGACCCTGTTCGCTCTGCATCCTTCTCATACAGAGTCCGTGGCATGGATTTCCGTGCCCGATCCATTGATGGCCGCCGCGATTCTGGGTTCGCTGCTTCTGTACTTTAGGTACGCGGATGCGGTCGCCGGCAGCGGAAAAGCCAGCAGAAAAGGCCGTAAGGCGGACCGCGCTAGCCCCTGGCAATGGCTTATCGCCTCCGCGGTCATTTGTTTCGCAGCCCTGCTAGCCAAGGAGGCCGGCGTCGTATTCCCCGTGATGATTTTAGCCCTGACGTTGGTCATGCCGATCGGAGACAACGGCGGACCGCCAACACACAAATTCAGGCTGCTGGGAAGCATTCGCCTAGGTCTTCCGTTTCTGGCCGTGACCGCAATCTATCTTCTCCTTCGTTGGCGCGCTCTCGGAGAGGTCGTCGTTCCCACGCAGCATCTACCATTGCGCACAGTGTTGCTGTCCTCTCCGGCAACTCTCTGGTTTTATGTGAAAGTCCTTTTGTGGCCGGTCCGGTCGCGCGCTTTCGGTGATTCGATCCCGACCGACACATTTTCTCTGAGCGGGGTACTTTTTCCGGCCCTCGCGCTATCTTGCGTCGTCGCGATTCTGGTGTGGAGCTTGCTTTGGTCCTGGAGAAAAGCGGGGCGTGGTCTTTCCGAACGAGACGCCATCGGCGTGCATCGTGCCCTGGTAGTGGGCACTCTCATGCTGGTCCTCCCGATTCTTTTGACCTTAAACCTGAATAATCTCGTCCCGGGAGACTTTCTTCATGGCCGTTACGTGTATCTTCCGGCAGCTGGACTGGCGCTTCTGGTCACGACCGCATGGCGCCTGACAAACAAGAATCGGCTACCGCTGTTGTTGGTGGCGGGGCTGGCGGCCATCGCTTTCACCGTATTTACAGTTAAGCAGGAGGGCACATGGAAGGACGATCTGACTGTCTTCACCGTGGCCCATGAGATCGCGCCCCGCAACCAGCCCGTTCGCCTGAGTCTGTCGCGGGCACGGGTACAGTTTGCGCTGCGCCTCGACGAGGAAGGCCGATGTGACCAAGCGGTCCCCATTCTGGAAGAGGCGACCCGGGAGTATCCGGACGAGTGGTTCCCCTGGGCGGGCCTCGGGGAGTGTTTTTTCAAAGGCAACGATATGCCGAAAGCCGAGCAGTCGCTGCATCGAGCCTCCGACCTCTCCCACGAGCCTCGCGTCACCGAGCAATGGCAGCAACTGCGGGCGAGGATGGGACTCAGTCCGGCACCTGAGTAGTCAAACCAGTTCTTTAATCTACTGGACACTTTCCGGCAGGGCCCAGGCAAAGATCACCCCGCCGTTGCCGGTCACCACGTATTGGCGCTTGTCGAGTTCGTAGGTTATCGGAGAGGTGTCCATGCGGGCACCAGTGCCAGCGTGCCACAGAGTCTTGCCGTCGCTGGTATCGAGAGCGAGAACATTGCCTGCGATGTCGCCGGTGAAAGTCAGTCCCGAGTCGGTGGTGAGCACGCCCGCGAAGATATCCTTTCCCACTTCGTGGCTCCAGCGAATTTTGCCGGTCTGGTAGTCGATGGCCTCGATAACCCCCCTGCTCCAGACGTCATAATCCGCACCGGCCCAGCCATAGGTGCCGTCGGCGGGCTTGGCAAAGTAGATTGACCAACTGGGGTGAGCGGAGACGATGAACAGTCCGGTCTTGGGATCGAAGCTGGGGGAGCGGTAGTTGGTAAGGCCGCCTTCGTCAGGCGCGATCAGGCGGCCGTCCGGGGCGGGCTCTTTTCCCGGGTTGGGGATCGGCCGTCCCTGTTTATCAACGCCGAGGGACCAGTTCACTGGCCCGTAGGGCACGGTAAGAAGATTCTTTCCGTTGGTCCGGTCCAGCACGAAGAAGTAGCCGTTGCGCGACGTCTGCATCAGCATCTTGCGCGGTTGGCCGCCGAAGTCGGCATCGACCAATACTGGAGTTTCAACCGCGTCCCAATCGTGGGTATCGTGCGGAGAGACCTGGAAAGCCCAGGCCAGTTTCCCGGTATCAGGATTGAGGGCGACGATGCTGCAGGTGTAAAGGTTGTCGCCAGGACGCGTCTTGCCGGTCAGCACCGGGGTCGGGTTGCCGGTGCCCCAATAGACCAGGTTCAGCTCCGGGTCATAGGTGCCGGTCATCCATGTCATGCCTCCCGAGGTCGCGTTCGGGGTGCCGGCCGGCGGCGTCACGAACCATTGCCATTGCGTCTTGCCGCTCTCAGGATCAATCGACTTCAAGAACCCGGGGATGTTGTCCAAATCACCACCGACGCCAACCAGCACGTGATCCCGCACCACCAGTGGCGACATGGTGGACCAGTATCCCTTTTCGTTGTCGGCAATCTGGATGTTCCAGCGGACTTTGCCGTTCTGGGCATCCAGGGAAATCAGGTGGGCATCGGGAGTGGTGAAGTACAACCAGCCTTTGTACATGGCAACGCCGCGATGTCCGATGTGCTGGCCTTTGTTGGGGGGATAGGTGTAGCGCCAGAGCCGATGCCCGGAGCGGGCATCCACCGCCCAGACGTTGTCCGGCACGGTGAAGTACAGGATGCCATTGACCAGGAGTGGCGAGGACTTCAGGGTCGCTTCCTGACCAGTCTGAAACGCCCAGGCCAGCGTCAGCGACGAAACATTCTGCGGAGTGATCTGGGTCAGAGGGCTATGGCGCTTGCCGGAATAATCTCCGTGGTAGGTCGGCCAACTGTCGGCGGGCGGATTTGCAATCGTCGCCGGATCGAGCCCCTGAGCCAGCAGGCGGCCGGAAGGCAGGAAGGTCAGGGTGAACACAATGAGAAAAAGTGCTTTATGAAAGTGATTTAGGGTTCGCAATCCGGTTCGCTCCTAGCGCAGGGTTTGCAGGTAAGCCATCAGGTTGTGAACGTCGTCGTCCGTGTACTTTCCCAGTAACTCGACGTGAGCCTCGGCGGGTGCGCTGATGGCGTACTTGATCGAATTTGCGGGCCAGGACTGATACCAGCCCGACTCGTCGGTCAGGCCGATGGTGAACTCATCCTGATAGGAGAGTTTGCCGGAAACCGTCTGGCCGGACGGAAGAGTAACGGCGACAGTTGCAGTAGCGTTCTTGGGATAAAGCATCCGCTTTTCAAGTTCCAGTCCACGATAACGCCGAGCAACGCCGGCCAGATCGCCAGTCGGAGAATGGCAGGACGAGCAGGCTCCAGCACCATTGAAATATTGTTTGCCAGCCTCGACGTTGCCAGTTTGAAGGTCGCTGACCGATACGCCGCGTCGTCCGCCCGGGTGCGACTCTGACTTCTTCTTTTGTGCGTGAAGGAAAGCGGCCAACTCGATTATCTGCTGCGGAGGGAGCTTGAATGCCGGCATGCCGTTTTCGGGGCGCCCGTTGCGCACGACTGGACCGATTTTATTGCCGCGCACGTCGCTCGTAACCAGGTCTGAATCCATCAGGTTCGGTCCGGTTTCGCCGCCGAAACCTTCGCGGCCATGACAAAAGGAACAGTTCTGGCCAAACAGAGATTTGCCCCTCTCCACCACCGCAGGCGTAGCCCACTGCGAGACGGGTTTACTGGTTTTTGTCTGCGCCGCCAGGAACGGGAAGGTGGTCAGCACGACCCCGGTTATCAGCGCTTTCATTCGGAGCCCGGGAGCCAATGGGCCTCCTGTCGAAGGCGTCAGCGAACGTATGATTGAACGAAGAAGGCTCACGATACCCCTTTCGAATACCTGAATGGAGACGAAGTCTAGTCTCCAGAGAGCGGGACTGCAACGGTTATGGCCCGAGGGCTCCCCATTTCCTGCCCTTCCGATGTACACTCTGCGGTCTATGGATAAACTATCGCGACGCACCATCCTGAAAGGCGCTCTCTCCGGAGTCGCTGTGGCTTCTGTCCCCTCGACGTCGTGGTCAGAGCAGACGGCCCCGGTACAACGCAAGGGCCGGATCAAGCAGTCAGTCTCCCGCTGGTGCTACAAGGATATTCCGCTCGACCAGCTTTGCGCCTACGCTGCCCAGATTGGCTGTAAAGGCGTCGACCTGCTTAATCCGGATGAATACGAAGTGCCCAAGCGCTACGGCCTGGTGTGCAGCATGGCGTACGCCGGAGGCGGCGAGCTGACCAACGCCCTGAACCGCACCGAGAATCACGCCAAGATTGAGGAAGGGTTTCGCAAGAATATCCCGCTGGCGGCCAAAGCGGGAGCGCCCAACGTGATCACTTTTTCCGGCAACCGCGCCGGCATGTCGGATGAAGAAGGGGCCAAGAACACCATCGCGGGGCTCAACCGGGTAAAGAAGATTGCCGAGGACAATGGCGTTGTGATCTGCATGGAGCTGCTCAACAGCAAGGTGAATCACAAGGATTACATGTGCGACCACACCGCCTGGGGAGTGCAGGTGGTGCAGGCGGTGAACTCACCGCACGTCAAGCTGCTCTACGACATTTACCACATGCAGATCATGGAGGGAGACCTGGTCGCCACCATCCAGGCGAACATTCAGTGGCTGGCCCACTTCCACACCGGCGGAGTGCCCGGCCGGCATGAACTCGACGGCACCCAGGAAGTGCAGTGGGACGGCGTCATGCGGGGCATCGCCGCTACCAATTATCAGGGCTACGTGGCGCATGAGTTTGTGCCCACACGCGATCCGCTGACTTCACTCCGCGAAGCCGTGGATTTGTGCGATGTTTAAGGTTCGGCAGCCCGGCGGATGTCCTAGCACCGGCGTAACCTGCCGCGATCCCCGGGTTCGGCATCAAAATACCAGCCATGCGATTCAACGCGAAACGGGTAGGGGCGCTAACCCTGTGTGGATTTGCACTCAGCGCGTCGTCGGCGCAGCCACAGACTCAGGCCGCCCAGAGCTCGGACGCGGTTACGCACGTCCGCCGCGAGCCTTCCCGCCGCGGCGTGGCCCCGGCTGTCTTGAGCCCGGACGATGGGTTATCGGTAATTGCCGCCGCGCTTGACGCGCGCACCCAGGCGACTCGGCAGCGTGATTGTTCACACCTGGTGCACGCCATATATCTCCAAGCGGGGTTTCCCTATCCCTACGCGAGTTCTTCCGATCTTTACGATGGGGCTGACGACTTCCAGCGGGTGAAGCATCCGCAACCCGGAGACCTGGTGGTTTGGCCCGGGCACGTCGGCATCGTGGTCAATCCGGCGCAGCGTGTATTTTTCAGCCGGCTGCGCAGCGGGCCAGGCGTCGATGCCTATGACGCCCAGTATTGGAAAGAGCGTGGACAGGTTAGATTCTACCGCTACGTAAAAAATGCCCCCGCCCACGCGGCGGCGACTCGTCTGGTCAGTCAGCGGCACAAATAGCCTTGAAATCAGTGATCGCGACCTGGGGTCGATCCCACCGAGGCTCCCTCCTTGTGAGATAATTTTCTTTCCTGAATCGCGAGAAACACTTGCGAGAAATGGATTGCGAGGAACGACATGGCTGAGCACAAGGTTTTCTGCGTCAAGCTGAAAAAAGAGCTTCCCGGTCTGGATGAGCTTCCGTTCGACACCGAACTGGGCCAGAAAATCTACGACAACGTCTCCCTCGAAGCCTGGAAGGGTTGGACGGAATTCTGCAAGATGCTGCTCAACGAATATCGCCTTAACCCCGCCCGCCGGGAAGACCAGGCGGCGATCGTCAAGCAGATGGAGCAATACTTTTTCGGCGAAGGCGCGGCACCGCCCAAAGAGTACGTGCCCCCCGCCAAATGAGCACTCAGCCATCAGCATTCAGCCCTCACACAATCTGGTGACCAGTAGCGAATAGCATCCAATGAGCCGGAACCGGGTGCCTTAAAGCTGAGTGCCGAATGCTGATTGCCGAGGTTACCACTGCACTATTTTTTGTGCAATTTTCATCACCCCGTAACATTGCTTTGCTAGAACTTAGGGTGATGAGTTCCGCCGTTTATGACACGCTCATCCTCTCCGACCTGCACCTGGGGTCGGAGATCAGCCGCGCGGAGCAGGCCACGCGGATGCTGCGGGAGAATCGTTTCCGGCGCCTGATCCTGCTGGGCGACATTTTTTCCGACCTTAATTTTGGCCGTCTGACCAAGCCCCACTGGAAGTTCCTCGGCTACATCCGCAAGCTCTCCAATCCCAAGCGTGGCATTGAAGTAGTCTGGGTGGAGGGCAACCATGATCGCGGGCTCAGCAACGTGATGTCTCACCTGGTCGGCGTGAAAGTGTACGAGGAGTACGAGTGGGAGTTCGAGGGCCGCCGTCACCTCGCCATTCATGGTCACCAGTTTGACCGCTTTCCCGTCAATAATCTGCTGCTCAGCGCCGCGGGGACGTTTCTGCATCTGCAACTGCAGAAGCTCGATTTCAAAGGCAAGGCTTTTTCACGTTTTCTGGATCGCTTGAATGCCCGCTGGTTGCGGCTCTCCACGAAGGTAGCTGCGGGCGCGATCGCGCATGCCCGCCTGCGCCATGCGGACCGGGTCTTCTGCGGTCACACTCACCAGGCAACCTTCACCGAACGCGATGGCGTGGCCTACTACAATTCTGGCAGCTGGACCGATTTTCCGCCCACCTACCTGACGATTGACTCCGACGGAGTTCGTATTCACGAGTACCGCAAGGCAGATAAAGATCAGGAGCTCGCCCAGGCTGATTCCAACGTAGCTGAAACCGCTGACGAATCAGGATTTCTTGAAGAAGCCGACTACGAAAGCGTGGGCTGAAACGCTCCCCTTCGCCGGAGCACTCCTCGGCTTTCAGAAATGCAAAACGATTCCGGTAGAGAGCCGGAAATTGTTCTGCGTATTGCTGAAGAAGCGGGTTTGCAGCATGTCGCCTTGCACGCGCAAGCCAATTCCGTGAATCAGCCGATAGTCGATTCCTCCACCCAGAGCGCTGGCAAACGAAGTGTCGGAGTCAGAAAAGCCGGAAGCGCTTTCGTGTATGTGTGAAGCCCCAAATAAGGCATGCGCAAACGGAGTAAATTTTCCTACCGATACGGACACTCGCGGGCCGAGGACCACGGTATTCAGGCTCGTATCCGCGCTGAAACTCGGGGCGACAGGAATATCTTGCGAGCCATAGAGGCCGCTGAAATCAACCACAAATCCGATCCAGGGAAGCACTTTGCCTTCGAGAGACCCGTTCCAGCCGTTCAGGTTTGTGCGGCCGTTGGAAGAAAAGTCGGCGCTCCCATAGGAATATCCGAAAAAGACATTTCCGCGAGTCGGGATCTGGGCCAGCGCTGTGCTCGGCAGCAGCAAAAGAATGAATGCAATGGTAGTGAGTCTAAACGCAGAAATTCGCATGGCTGGTTAGATGTGACGTCGGGAACCGTGGTTGTGTTTGGGCGCGAGCGTTCACGCTCGTGCTACGGCGTCACAAACTGAAGCAGGAGCGAGGACGCTCGCGCCTACATTGAACTGTTAGTGTTCGCGCTGAAAGCGATAGGGGCCGCGCCGTTCGAGGGCGAACGCCTCCGCCACTTTCAGGAAGGCGCGGGCCGCGTGGGACAGGCTGGCCGCTTCGCGATAGACGAGGCGCAGTTTCCGGTGCAGGCGTAACCCCCGTACCGGGATGCGGACCAGTTCGCCGCGTACCAGTTCATTTTCCACACTGATCGCGGGCAGGAGCGCGACCCCGTTGCCCATGGCCACGAAGCGTTTGATGGCCTGCAGCGTGGGCAGTTCGATGTCCATGTGCAGCGGTGTTTTGTGGCGTTTGAATGCCTGGATCACCTTTTCGCGATAGGGCGACGAGACAATGTGAGCGACGAACGACTCCGCGCCCAATTGCCGGATACTGACCTGGGCCTCGCCGGCCAGCGGGTGCGTGGGCGGCACCACGAAAATCAATTCGTCCAGGTAAGCGACGATGGAGTGCAGTTGCGGCTCCTGCGGATCGTAAGTCAGGACTCCCAGTTCTGAGTTGTGGCGCAGCACGTCCCCGGGAATGTGGCTGCCCAGGGAACGCTGTACCGCAATGCGGATCATGGGATGCAGCCGCCGGAACTGGGCCAGCACCGGCAGAAGATAGAGTGCGGTAAATTCGTTGGCAGCGATGCTTAGCTTGCCGCGATGCAACTGGCGCAACTCACCGAGTGCGCCGGTGGCATCATCACGCAAGTTGAGCAGTCTTTCGGCGTACTCCTGCAGCACGCGCCCGGCGTCGGTCAGCCGGCCGTCGCGCGAAGAGCGGTCAAACAAGGGCTCGCCGAGATCCTCTTCCAGCTTGTGAATCGACTGGCTTACCGCCGATTGGGTGCGGTGCAGTTTTTCCGCTGCCCGGGAAAACTTTCCCTCTCGCGCTACCGCAAGAAACACTTCCAACTGCCCCAAGTCCATATGGCTTACCTTAATAGAACTAACATCACCATTAGTGTGACTTATTGAATAAGTATATCTAATAGTAATGTAAGAATTATAAGATTTGCTAAGAAAGCTTGTCCACGTAGCATGAAGCTCGCACCGGCAGGAGGGGACCTCGGAATGGAACGAGCACGGATCACGGTATTCGACACTACGCTGCGTGACGGCGAGCAGTCGCCGGGATGCAGCATGAATGTGCAGGAAAAGCTGCGTCTGGCTCACCAGCTCGACCGCCTGGGTGTGGACGTCATCGAAGCCGGCTTCCCCATCGCTTCGGAAGGAGATTTTGCCGCAGTGCAGGCGATCGCCGCCACCATCCGGCGTCCCATCATCGCAGCCCTGGCCCGCGCCGGCGCGCCTGATATCGAGCGTGCCTGGCAGGCCCTGAAGGGAGCCAACCGGCCGCGTATTCACGTCTTCCTGGCCACCTCCGACATCCACTTGCAGTACAAGCTCAAGATCTCACAGCAGCAGTGTCTGGAGCAGGCGCGCGATTCGGTTCGCTTGGCTAAATCGTTGTGCGCCGACGTGGAATTTTCTCCCGAGGACGCCACCCGCACCGATCACGAATTCCTGTACCAGGTGCTGAACGCGGTGGTCGAAGCCGGGGCCACG
The DNA here is from genome assembly GCA_020073395.1 of Terriglobia bacterium. Classification (GTDB taxonomy): domain Bacteria; phylum Acidobacteriota; class Terriglobia; order Terriglobales; family Acidobacteriaceae; genus JAIQFF01. The sequence continues at coordinate 2,988 of JAIQFF010000092.1, read as the reverse complement.
ACCCTCAATATCCCGGACACCGTCGGTTACAGCATGCCGGCGGAGTTCGGCGAGCTCATTCACGGCATCCGACAGCAGGTGCGGGGCATCGAGAACGTGACCATCTCAGCTCATTGTCACAACGATCTGGGACTCGCGGTCGCGAATTCGCTGGCCGCCCTCGCCGCCGGCGCCCGCCAGGTGGAGTGCACGATCAACGGCATCGGAGAGCGGGCAGGCAATGCTTCGCTGGAAGAAATTGTGATGGCCATGCGGGTTCGGCCCGACCGGTATCCGTACGAGACCGGCGTGGTCAGCGAACAGCTTTTCCCGGCCAGCCAGGTACTGAGTGAAATGACCGGCGTGCCGGTGCAGCCCAACAAGGCTGTCATCGGACGCAATGCCTTCGCGCACGAGGCCGGCATCCATCAGGATGGCATGCTGAAAAACCCGCTGACCTACGAAATCATGACCCCGCAATCGGTGGGCGTGCCCGATTCAAGGCTGGTGCTGGGCAAGCACTCCGGACGTCATGCCCTGGGACTGCGCTGCGAGCAGCTGGGTTTTCAGTTCGATCGCCGCGAGCTGGATGAGATCTATCGCCGGTTCGTAGTGCTGGCCGACAAGATCAAGCATGTGGAAGAACATCACCTGCTGGAGCTGATCCAGCAGGCGCGGGGCGTTACGGGCCGCGTCCCAACCCGGCACCCGGACTCGCCCGCGGCCGCCATAACCGGGCAAAGCTATTTCTCAAGGCCCCTGCCGGCCCCTCCCGCTCCAGAGCTCAATATCGCATTGCATCCACCTGCCGATCATCACGCCGATCAGGAAGACTACCTCTGGGGCGTGTAGGGATTCCACGGCCACAAAGTAGCGCCGGCATCTTGCCGGCTGTCCGGAGAGCATCCTGCCCTCCGCCTCTAGGGGCAGCGGGACGCCGCCCGGACAGCCGGTGCTACTCTCCAAGCTGGTTCCGCCGTACAATAGTCGCTCATGCTGCTCAACCTCACCGCTCTTCCCGGCGATGGCGTCGGACCGGAAGTTACCGACGAGGCCGTCCGCGTTTTGGAGACAATCGCAGATGTTTTTGGCCATCAGCTCAGCGTCACTCGCAAGCCCATCGGGGGGGCGGCTCTTATTTCCGCCAAGGACCCGTTGCCCGCAGATACGTTGCAGAGCTGCCTGGCCTCGGGAGCAGTATTGCTGGGAGCGGTCGGCGGCCCCTCGTTCGATAATTTTCCCAGTCATCTGCGGCCGGAGAGCGGATTGTTGCGGCTGCGTCGCGAACTGGGAGTATTTGCCAATCTGCGACCGGCGTTGTGCTTTGCCGCGCTGGAAGATTGTTCTCCGCTGCGGGCGGAAGTGGTGCGGGGCACTGATGTCCTGATCGTGCGGGAATTGCTGGGAGGCATTTACTTCGGAGAGCCGCGAAGCACGCAAGGCATTCCGGGCAATCGCGTGGCTATCGACACCATGCGCTACGGCGAGGCCGAAATTGAGCGCATCGCACGGGTGGCTTTTGAGCTGGCCCGGTCGCGCCGCCGCAAAGTGACTTCCGTGGACAAGGCCAACGTTCTCGATTGCTCCCGACTGTGGCGTGAAGTGGTGACCCAGGTGGGGCACCAGTATTCCGACGTCAAGCTGGGCCACATGTATGTGGATTCCGCCGCCATGGCCCTGGTGGCACGCCCGGTGGACTTCGATGTGGTGCTTACGGAAAACATGTTTGGCGACATTCTCTCCGACCAGGCGGGCGCCGTCGTGGGGTCGCTGGGCATGCTGGGCTCCGCCAGCATTGGCGGGGCCGTCGGCCTGTACGAGCCGGTGCATGGTTCGGCGCCTGATATCGCCGGGCAGGGCATTGCCAATCCTCTGGGCGCGATTCTGTCGGCGGCAATGTTGTTGCGCTATTCCTTCAAGCTCGAAACCGAAGCCGCCTGCGTTGAGTCGGCCGTGGCCGCGGTGCTGGCGTCGGGGTCCCGTACCAAGGATCTGGGGCGATCGATTTGGGGACCGCCAATACGTTGGTGTTCGCCAAAGGCAGGGGCATTGTAGTCAACGAACCTTCCATCGTTGCGATCAACAAGACTACAAACGAGGTCGAGGCGGTCGGGACAGAGGCCAAGGAGATGCTGGGGCGAACCCCCGGCAATATCGTGGCCATCCGGCCTATGAAGGACGGCGTCATCGCGGATTTCAAAGTAACCGAGAAGATGCTGACCTACTTCATCCGCAAAGCGCACAATCGCAAGATGCTGGTGCGCCCGCGCATTGTGATCGGAGTGCCAAGCGAGATCACGCCGGTCGAAAAGCGGGCGGTGCAGGACTCCGCCTACCGGGCCAAGGCCAGCGAAGTGCATCTGGTGGAGCAGGCCATGGTGGCGGCCATCGGCGCCGGACTGCCGATCACGGAGCCTTCCGGCAACATGATTGTCGACATCGGCGGAGGAACCACCGACATTGCCGTCATCTCGCTCTCCGGCATCGTCTATTCGCGCTCCGTCCGCGTTGCGGGCAACGAGATGGATGAGGCCATCATGCATTACCTGAAACGGAAATTTAACCTCCTGATCGGTGAACGCACGGCAGAGCAGATCAAGATCGAAATCGGCTCCGCCTTTCCCCTGGACAAGCCGCTGAGCATGGAGATTAAGGGGCGCAACCTGATTGAAGGCGTCCCCAGGACGATCACCGTCGAGGACCCGGAGATCCGCGAGGCGCTTTCGGAGTGCGTGGATACGATCGTGAATGCCATTCGGGTTGCCCTGGAGAGAACCCCGCCGGAACTGTCGGCCGACATCAGTGACCGGGGAATCGTCTTGACGGGAGGCGGCGCCCTGCTCAAGAACCTGGATAAGCGCATCCGGGAAGAGACCGGATTGCCGGTCTCCATTGCGGATGATCCTCTGGCTTCGGTGGTGCTCGGAACCGGCAAGATGTTGAGCGATTTCAAACTGCTCCGCAATGTATCACTCGACTGAGGGAAGGGGAATAGGGAACAGGGAATAG
>JAIQFF010000091.1 GCA_020073395.1 Terriglobia bacterium | reverse complement strand
AAGTGAGCGAATACACCATCATGAGCGGGACCATTTATTCAAAGGCAGATTATTGGGCCACCGGCTCCTGGACCCGGAAGATACAGATTGCCGATCTCGACGTACCCGCCACGTTACGGCTTAACCACGAGCGCGGTGTGAAGTTTGTGCTGCCGGCCAGCCCTAACGAAGTCGTGGTCCGGCCATAGGTCTGCCAATTCCGCCTTTTCATGGGCGCGTAGACCACCGCAGAAGCCCGATAAACAAGACCTGCATGGGAGCCCGCAACCACAGAGGCGTTGCTGGTTTGCCGGCCAAAGTCGTACTCTTGAGCGCTGCGTTCACGTTGGCGGGAAACATCGCAATGAGCAGCGCGATCAGGCAGATTCCAGCGAGCGAGCGGAACCGCGGCAGCAGCAATCCAACCGCACCCATAAATTCCAGAACGCCGGTGAGATAGATCAGCATCATGGGCCGGGGAAACACGGCCGGGACCATTCGTACCAGTCACGCTTCATTTTGTTGAAGTGCGCGATTCCGGTGAATACGAACATCAGGGCCAGGGCATAAGCGGTCGAGCGCTGCCATGTGGCAAGCGCACTCACGCCCAGCGCACCGATTCCCCGGAACGCCAGCCACGACGTGAACAAGACAATCAGGACGACCATGTGCGGAAGTTTAGATGCCGGCAGCGCGAAAAGTTTACGGTAAATCCAACCTGGGTGCTGCCCTCAAATTAACTTGGATACCAGCCCCCGTTGGGATTGATGGTTTGTCCGGTCATGTAGCCATTCTCCGCGAGCAGCAGCACCACCGAAGCTACTTCGTCCACAGTGCCGAAGCGCCCAATCGGAATCACGCTGGACGTGGCGCGCGGGTTCGCGCGCATCATGTCAGTCTCAACCAGAGCCGGACAAACGGTGTTGGCCGTGATGCCTTCCTTGGCCAGCAGTGCGGCATAGGAGTGGGTCAGCCCGAGCATCCCGGCCTTTGATGCGGCATAGTGCGGCCCTACCAGCCCGCCCGTCTGAGCCGCGGTGGAAGAAATGTTGATGATTCGTCCCCAGCGCTGGGCGCGCATCTGCGGCAGCACGGCCTGAGTCACCAGAAATGCGGACTTCAGGTTCACGCTGATGTGTTCGTCCCAGTCCGCTTCCGCGATGTCCTCAAGCTTGAGCTGGCGGGCGATTCCCGCATTGTTCACAAGAATATTTACGGCCCCGAGTTCGCGCTCGATTTGCGCAGCCATTTTCTTCACTTGGTCGGATTGCGAGATGTCAGCCTGAATTGCCAACGCGCGCCGCCCCAGGTTCCGGATCGCGACGCAGACTCTCTCGGCTTCCTCCGAGCGCGCCCGGAAGTTTACCGCGATGTCAGCGCCAGCTCCTGCGAGCGCCAGCGCTACTGCTGCCCCAATGCCGCGGCTACCTCCAGTAATCAGAGCTATCTTTCCCTTCAGAGTCTCCATAGAGTTGTCCCGATTATCCCACTGGCGCAGTCGCGCTGCTGCGAACCGGAATCGTCATCCGGAAAGGGGGAATTCCAGCCGCCTTTCCAGGCCCGTTCATGATATAATTTTGACATCGCGAATTCACTGTAACTTCCTGTAAATGCAGTTGTTTAGGGCGGCAAGATGACCGGACTATCAGGTGTGGGTCGGACACTCCTGTCCGACGCTCTTGAAGTTGATTTTGAACCCGCATTCTTGACCGGGTAACGACGCAAGAACAAAGCAAGTCAAAGGCAGCGGACAAGAGTATCCGATCCACACGAGCTAGGAGCTAGAAGCTTACATGGCTGACGATCAGAATCCTGAACTCCCCTTGACTCCTCCGCCCGGCGGCGGAGATGGCACCGGCATTCCCGGCGCGCTCAACATTCAACCCGTCAATATCGAAGAGGAGATGAAGAAGTCTTATCTCGACTATTCGATGTCGGTGATTATCGGGCGCGCATTGCCCGATGTCCGCGACGGGCTCAAGCCGGTGCATCGCCGCATTCTGTACACCATGCAGCAGATGGGCCTGGCGCCCAACAAGTCCACCCGAAAGTGCGCCCGCATCGTCGGCGACGTGATGGGCAAATACCATCCCCATGGCAACCTGGCCGTGTACGACGCCTTGGTTCGACTGGCGCAGCCCTTCGCCATGCGCTATCCGCTGGTGGACGGACAAGGCAACTTCGGTTCGGTCGATGGCGATCCGCCCGCGGCAGATCGTTACACCGAAGCCAAACTCACCCGGCTCGCCACAGCGCTGCTCGATGATCTCGACAAAGATACCGTCGATATGCGCCCGAACTACGACGGCAACGAAATCGAGCCCGACATTCTTCCCGCCCGCATCCCCAACCTGCTGGTGAACGGATCAGACGGCATTGCGGTGGGCATGGCGACGAAAATTCCGCCCCACAACCTGACCGAAATCGTGGACGCCACCATCACCCTGGTGAACAGCCCCGATGCCCAGCTCGCCGAGATTCTGAAATTTGTGCAAGGCCCCGACTTCCCCACCGCCGGCATTATTCACGGCCGCGCTGGAATCGTGGACGCCTACAAGCACGGCCGCGGTCGCTTTGTGATGCGCGCCAAGGCCGGCATTGAAACTTTCAACAAAGACCGCAAGGCCATCGTCATCACCGAGATTCCGTACCAGGTCAACAAGGCCCGCCTAGTCGAGCGCATCGCGCAGCTGGTGAACGACAAGATCGTCGATGACATCTCCGACATCCGCGACGAAAGCGACCGCGACGGCATGCGCATCGTAGTCGAGCTCAAGCGCGATGGCGAGCCTCAGCTCGTGCTTAACCAGCTCTTCAAGCACACCCAGATGCAGGAAAGCTTCAGCATGATCCTGCTCGCGGTGGTCAACGGGCAGCCCAAGGAAATGGGCCTGGTGCAGGCCATTAAGCACTTCATCGACCACCGGGTTGACGTGGTTCGTCGTCGCACCGCCTACCTGCTCTCAAAAGCCAAAGACCGCGAACACATTCTCGAAGGCTACCTGACCGCGCTCGATCACCTGGACAACGTGATCACCATCATCCGGGGCAGCGCCAACCGCGCCGAAGCCCGTGAAAACCTGGTCGCCTACTTTGCCGGCAAGAAGATTGACATCAACACCACCGGCCGCGCCCCCAAGCGCGATCCGGAAAAGCCCTTCACCGGAATTCAGGCTGACGCGATTCTTGAACTGCAACTGCACCGCCTGACCAAGCTCTCCATCGACGAGATCACCAAAGAACTGAACCTCACTCGCGACAACATTGCCGAGTACGAATCCATTTTGAGTTCAGAAAAGAAACTGCGCGGCGTGATCGTGAAAGAACTCGAAGAAGTAAAGAAACTCTACGGAGACGAGCGCCGCACGGTGATCGAAGATGAAGCTGCCGAAATCCATCTCGAAGACCTGATCGCCGACGAGCAGGTGGCGGTCACGGTCAGCCACGGTGGCTACATGAAGCGCACCCCGATTTCCACCTACCGCATGCAGCGCCGTGGTGGCACGGGCCGCACCGGCATGAAGACGCGCGACGAGGATTTCGTCGAGCACCTCTTCATCGCTTCCACCCACGCCTACATTCTGATCTTCACCAACACCGGCCGCGTCTACTGGCTGAAGGTGTACGAGATCCCCGATATCAGCGCTGCCGGCAAAGGCAAGCATGTCGGCAACCTGGTCGGTCTGCAACCGGGAGAGACGGTCCGCACCATGCTCGCGGTCCGCAACCTCGAAGAGATCGGCAGGTACATCTTCTTCGCCACCCGCAACGGCCTGGTGAAAAAGACCGAACTCAAAGACTTCTGCCACGTGCGCTCGAACGGCATCTACGCCATCAGCATCGAGCAAGGCGACGAGCTGGTCGCGGCCCGCCTCACCGACGGCCAGCAGATCGTCTTCCTCGCCACCCACGAAGGCCAGGCCATCCGCTTCGACGAAGAAGACGTCCGCCCCATGGGCCGCCAGGCATACGGTGTCTGGGGTATCCGTATGGAGAAGGGCGACTACCTGGTCGGCATGGCAACCACGCCAAAGGACATCAAGAAGGCCGTAGAAGAGGCCGCCAAAGCCGCAGCCGACGCGGGCATGCCGGAAGCCACCGCCACCGACGAAACTCTGCCGCTGAAGGGTTCGCTGATTCTTTCGGTGACCGAAAATGGCTACGGCAAACGCACTCCCGCCGAAGAGTACCGTCTGCAAGGACGCGGCGGCTCCGGCGTCATCAACGTGAAAACCACCGAGCGCAACGGCAAAGTGGTCGGCATCGCCCAGGTGGATGAACACTCCGAAGTCATGCTGATCAGCCAATACGGCAAAATCATCCGCATGGACTCAAAAACCATCCGCGAATCCGGCCGCGCCGCGCAGGGCGTCCGCTTGCTGAATCTGGAACCGGGCGACCGGGTGGCCGCTTCAGTAGTCATCCCGCCGGAAGAAGAGCCGGCGAATGGGGGCACGCTCATTCAGTAGAGTTGAGGCAGTCTCAACTGTAAAGATCCCGACATTGTATGTCGAAGACGCAACCTAATTAAACAGCGATGTTCCTCCCAACTCAGGCGATGACACGTCGTCCGGGATGCTCTATGCTTGGGCTGGGACCAATGCAATGAAACCAGCACCTAACGTCACGATGGAGATTCCGATCTACGGCTTGTCGGAGGCCGCCCAGTATCTGAGAGTGCCGCTCAACACTCTACGCTATTGGGTGCGGGGGGCAGGCTCCGTCCCTCCGCTCGTCAGGTTGGCAAAGAGCGAGCCCTCTCGCTTGTCGTTCATGAACTTGCTGGAGTGTCACATGCTCAGCAGCATGCGGGCTATCTACGAGGTAAAGATCCCCAGGGTTCGCAAGGCACTCGTCAACCTCGCGAAGTATGTGGAGCACAAACACCCCCTCGTGGAGCAGGCATTCCAAACCGACCGCCGCGACTTGTTCATCGAGCATTTGGGAAGCGTCGTGAATTTATCGAAAGACCAGCAGATACTCATTCCTGGCGTAATGGAGTTTTATTTGGAGCGCATTGAGCGCGATCCGAAAGGGCTTTTCAAGTTTTACCCATTTGTCATGGAGCGAACCCAAAACGAGCCCAAGCTGATTCTGATCAATCCCGCAGTGGGATTTGGGAAACCCGTGATTGCCGGCACTGGTATCTCGACTGCGGTAGTCGCTTCCAGGTTCAATGCCCGGGAATCCATAGACGACCTTGCCACCGAATATGGCGTCAAGCCGCGGCAGATCGAAGAAGCAATCCGCTGGGAGCAGAAGACGGCAGCCGTCGCTGCCTGAAGACTTCGTTCTGTATCTCGACGAAAATCTTCACAACTGCAAACCCATTCTCGACGCGCTCACCGAACATGGCGTGAAGTACGAGCGCCATGGCCAACACTTCAGCCCAGGCACGGAAGACACCACTTGGCTGCCCTTGGTTGGCCAGAAGGGTTGGTTGCTGGTGACGAAAGACAAGAGGATTCGCTACAACGAATTGGAGAAAACGGCAGTCCTGCAACATCGGGTGAGGGAGTTTTACTTTTCTTCAGGAAACTACAGCGGCGCGGAGATGGCGGAGGTGTTGATGGCCGCCCTGCCCGGGATGGCTAAACTCTGCCGCAAACATGATGCGCCCTTTATCGCCAGCATCACCAAGTCAGGAAGCGTAAATCTTCGTTTTCCCTAGCGGGGAGTTTCTACTTGTCGCCAGCCGCCGCCACCGCCCAAGGCTTCCCATCAAAGTAAGAAGGCAGCTCCAACCCAAACAGCTTCATCACCGTGGGCGCGACATCCACAATGGCAGGCTTCTCAATCGCAATCTTGCGGTTCGAAAAGAGCACACCCGGCACCAGCCGCGGGTCAACGCAATGATCGCCGCTCCAGGCTTTGAGGTTGTCTTCGAAAATTGCAGTGGTTACCTTGCCCATGACCGAATCCCAGGAGGCGCGGAAGCCTTCGCCGTAACCGACGATCAGGTCAGGAGCGTTGTCGACATAGGGGCCGGCGTAGACCGCGTCGCAGTCGAACATGCCAGTGATGCCGACTTTGCCTGAGGCGGGATCGACCAGGCCGTCCAGCTTGCTGCGCAGGTCTTCTTTGAGAGCCTCCGCTTCCGCTCCGGCTTCGACGATGCCTTCGCGCTCGCGGCCTTTCACGTTCATATAAAGACCGTTCAGGCCCATGGTGTAGGCGCGGGTGCACGACCAGTCGACGTCTTCGAACCAGTCTCCGCTTTCGCTCTTTCCGTCTTTCAATACCAGGTAGCCGTTCTGATGCAGCCAGGCATTCAGATTCATGCATCGGTTAAATGATTTGAAACCGTGGTCGGAAATCACCAGCAGCAGGGTTTGATCGTCAATCTGCTGCATGACCCGTCCAATCAGGCTGTCCATGCGGTCGTAGAGGTCCTGAATGACGCGCGGTTTCTGGTCTTGCGGCACATCTCTCACTGCCGGGTGATCTTTGTCCAGATAGCGCCAAAACATGTGTTGCACGCGATCGGTGGTATCGAAAACGCAGGCGCACAGGCCTTGCGGAGTTTTTTCCAGCGCGTCAAAGAACATGCGCTCGCGGTCTTCGTGATTGCCGTAGCACTGCGCCAGAAATGCGTTGTCGTCGAGCACTTCCTCGTTCAGTGCCCAGGTATCTTCCGCCAATCCCAGGGTGGCGTAGGGCCCGAACAGCTTCGCCAGATAAATCGAATAGGTCACGGGATGGGAGATCGGCAGATCGGGACGGCCGGGATCGATATTCACCGGCGTGACGTACACTTCCACCTCGGGCGAGATTTCCTTCAGGTAGAAGCGGCAAATGCCACGCGCCGTGAATCCCATGCCTGCCTTGAACTTCACCGGAATCCACTCCGAGTACTCGCCCACTTTGATGGTGAAGGTCTCGGAGTTGATCTCAATCCGCGCCTGGCCGCGTTTCGTGTCCGGACGAAGTTTGAACTCGGCGCGCAACTCGCTGCCCGTCCCCAGAGGATCTTCCGGGCCGGGAATGTAGGAATGAAATCCGTCGCCATTTTGTTCGACGGGAATGCGGACGCCACCCTCGCGAAACTTGTCACTACTCGCGAGCGTGGTGCAAAAACAGAATGTGCCCTGGCTTCCCTTTAGGTCGGGAACGCACATGCCGGAGAGCAACACACCGGGAAACTTCTCCGGCGGAAAAGTTGCCGGAACGCGGATGACAGAGCAGAAGACCCCAGCCTTGCCCAGCCAATGCCAGAACGGCGTTCCGCGGCGCAGGCCTTTGATCTCTGGCTTGCCCAGCGGCAGGGAGTACTTGCCAATCCGCAGGTGCCGCTTCGGTTCACTGATCTGCGCCGAGGAAAGAAAGGGGAGATAGTTCTTCAGATCGCGCGCCAGGAAATCATAAATATTGTGTTTGCCGGGATTCACTCCCGTCTGAAACGTGGACCACGCCACCGGAGAAATCGCCGGAAAAGTTGTTCGCAGCGGACGAAAGGTGCCGCTGTCGCGCAGCTTGGCCAGGTTGGGCAGCTTTCCTTCGCTCATGAATCGGCTAGCGAGTTCGGGATCCATGCCGTCAAATCCCACGATCACAACTCTTTTTACCTGCGCCTGGCCGTACGCTTTCCGTCGCCGGAACAGTCGCAACAGTTGTCGTACGGGCCAGGTGACCAGCGCGTAGAAGGAATAAAGAAAGGCGACAAAGATAGTCCAGAACGAAGACAGGACGGCGAACCCCGCGCCCGGGCCCGCATACGCTTCACCCCGCTGGGGGAATAGCAGCACCAGCGCGAGGATCAATAGCAAAATCGGAAGCAGGCTGCGCCGGTTCCGTCGTAATTGAGGCCACTTCATACTTGAATTCCCAGCACACTCTTGAAAATGAAACCTGCGACCAGCGACGCCACGAAAAACAAGACAATCCAGTTCCATTCCATCCAGGCGAAGCTGATCTCGCGCGGGGGATAGTTTATGGCGATCGATTGCACAGGACTATTATCCGCCAGCGCCGGCTCGCCCGAAGTAAACAGGCGCTCCCAGAAATGGTCTTTCAATCGAACTGGCGAAACCCGGGCCAGACCCGGCGTCACAACTACCTGCTTCGAAACGGTTTGTCCGGAGGCTGCGATCTGGATGTCGTAGTGTCCTGCGCGCTCGGCTACCACGCGCCACACCACTTCCTTATCTTTCGGAACGTGGACCGCCGGCGCGGAGCTCGACAGTTCAGGAGGCAACTGCAGCGAAGCTTCGTTGAGCGCGGCTGGATCTTCGACCCGCGCCTCCACCAGAAAGGCCTGCGCCGGTTGCAGCGGCAGCCAGCCGAAGTATCGGTCCAGTTGAACGATCAGGAAAGTGATGGGCAGTATCGCGATCAACAATGGAGTGAACGCCAAGCGCAGGTAGCTGCCGGTTCCGTGAAGGATGCGTCCATAGGCGCGCATCACCACCGGCAACTGGTCCTGAAACAGTCGGACTGCCAATAGATGCGCTTTCAACCGGTCCTTGGCTCGGCCAATCGCCTTTTGATCGGAGGTGTAGCGAAACACGATTACCATCAGGAATCCAATCACGATGGAAATCGCAAGCACCAGCAGAAGGGGAGTGTTTGACGGCATGGACTACTCGATGTAGCCCAGACCCTGCAATCGCTTCGTCACTTTTTCCTTGGATTCGGTACCGCCGCCCTGGTCAGGCGACAGACGCTTCACTTCCTTCTCGATGGTATGCAGCACAAACTCGTCGACGGACGCATAGCCCGAGGCCTCCGCACACTGTTTCGCTTTTTCCAGCAATTCGCCTTCGATTTTTATCTTTTGCGAGGACATCCGGCTGTCTCCATTTGTTCTGACGGCTCAGTTATTTAACACGTCAGCGGTTGGATGAAAAAACTGAATGTCCCATCATACCGCCCGGCTGGGGAATTCCAAATTGCGCGAAGATGGTGGGCGCGATGTCGGTCAGCGCGGGACTGGCCGCGTCAATCGCGCGATTGCTCAGCAGTACGCCAGGGACCAGCGTGTAGTCCATACAATGGTCGCCGCTCCAGGGATTGGTGTTGTTTTCGAAGACATCAGCGGGGAAGTTGCCCAGAATGGTTTGCCATCCCGCGCGATAGCCGCGATTGTAGCCCACCAGCAAATCGGGCCCCTGCTGCGCGTAGGGACCCTGATAGACCTCACTGGCACGGTCCACGCGCGTAATCGCCGACTGATTATTCTGAGGGTCGCGCAGGACGAGCAGCTTTTCTTTGATTTCTTTTAACAGCGAGTCTGACGCTGCGCCTGGTTCAACAATTCCTTGGCGCTCCCGGCCTTTCAGATTTAGATAAAGACCATTCAATCCGAGTCCATAGGCACGAGTGCGGCTCCAGTCCACAGTGGCGAAGGCTTCATTCTGATCGGAGCTGGGCTCGCTCTTCAACGTGATATAGCCATTGTTGAGCAGCCAGGTGTTCAGATTGAACGAGCGGTTATACGGAGCGAATCCGTGGTCGGAGAGCACCAGCAGCGTTGTGCGGCTGTCCATGCGCTGCAAAACTTCGCCCAGCACCTGATCGATCTGCTGATAGAACTCAGGAAGGGCTGAACCGTACTGGGCTGCCAGTGCAGCGTCGTACTCCGGATGTTGCGGATCGATGAGGCGCCAGAACATGTGCGAATTGAGGTCAAGACTGGAAAAATAAAAGAAGAAAACGCCGGAGTGAAACTTGGGAAACTCGGCGTCGAAGATCTGGCGATGTTCCGCCAGGACGGTCTTCGCCTGCTCCAGATATTCCTTGTCGTCGAACACCCCGGCCGACAGGGCCTTAGTGTCCTCGGAAATGCCCTGGGTATAAAACTCTCCCACTTCTTCCGCAAGATCACGAGAATACCTCTTTGGAGTGGACAGCGGTAACGCCGGATCGGCGGGGTCAATGTTGATGGGCGAAACGTACAGCTCGAAGCGCGGATGGGCCTGCTTGAGATAGAAGCGGCAAATGCCTTTGACGTTACCAATGAACGGAATCAACTGAAATTCGATGTGGATCCAGTCGCTCCATTCTCCTTCGCGCAATACGAATTTCTGGTCCTGCACTGAGAATCTTGCGGCGGGCTGCAGCGGATCGATGGACACCGTGAAGGGTTCGAGCGTTGGCGGCGATCCTCTGCGAAATGTATTGTCGGGGCCGATCAGCTTCGCCGTTACCTGCGAGTCTTCCACCTGGACTGGAATAATCTGCCCACCTTCCACGACGCCTGCAGCGGTCATCGGGTCATCGGTGTAAAAAGAAAATGTGCCGTAGCTGCCGCGCAAGTCGGGCGTGCCCATGCCGGACAGGGTGTATCCCTTGGCCTTGACCGGAGGAAAATTCGACGGCATGAGGAGGATTGTGTTGGGCACGCCGTAGTCGTCCAGCGTTTCCCAGAAGGCTTTTCCCTGGCGGAGTTGCTCGGCGGTGCCGCCTCCGATCGGGATCACCCAGCTTCCCAGGTGAATGCCGTGCTTTGGCGGTTCCACGCGCGAAGCCGAAAAATAAGGCTGTAGCGTCTTAGGGTCGCGATGGATGAAATCAAAGATGCCGTGCCCTCCCGCATTCATGCCTGTGATCAGGTTCGACCAGGCCACAGGACTTTGCGGCGGAAGGCTGGTGGTCAGCAGGCGGAACGATCCCTTCTGGGCGAGAGCGGAAAAATTCGGCATCTTGCCCTCGACCATGAACTTTTTCAGCAGTTGCGGGTCCATGCCGTCGATGCCCAGAATGATCAGCTTTTGATCCCCCTGCCATTTTCGGGAATGGCAGGAAGGCAGCAGCGCGGCTATCGCGCACACCAGCAGGAAAAGGCCAAGGCTCCGGATTCGTATAAAGCGCAAGGTAAGGTGTAATCCTCGCTAACCATGATAGTTGATGTCAGGCGACCGTGTGGCGCGGGCGCCTCGCCCGCGTGCGTCCGGCCCCGCGGACTCTGCGGTAAACTTCACAGTATGTTCCGGCGGATTTTTCCCGCACTTTTCTTTGCTCTCACTGTCCTGAGCGCGGTTTCCGCGGGCGCGGCCGGCAAGCCGAATATCGTCCTCATCACTCTGGATTCCACGCGCGCCGATCGCGTGGGCTTCCTCGGCTCAAAAGCAAGGCTCACGCTGAATCTCGATGACTTGGCCCGGCAGAGCATGGTTTTCGAACAGGCCTACTCGCAGGCGCCCCTGACCGTGGTTTCGCACGCGACCTTACTTACCGGGACTTATCCCCAGACGCACCGGGTTAGCGAGTTCGGCGCCAGGCTGGCGTCCACGCAGCCTTTCATCCCTGACTTGCTCCGGGCAGGTGGATATCGCACAGCCGCCTTCGTCGGTTCGATCACGCTCGACCCTAAGAACGGATTGGCTCCAGGCTTCGACCGCGGATTTGCCGTGTATGACGCAGGGTTTCATGCGTTGGAGCACGGACCCAGTGAAAAGAGTTCACTTGATCGGCCCGGAGCGCGGGTTGTGGCCCGCGCCGCCGACTGGCTTGGTCGCAATCCCAAAGGGCCGTTCTTCCTGTGGGTGCATTTGAATGATCCCCATGCTGCTGCCGCCGCTTCCTATAATGCCGCGGTGGCCGCCACGGATGCCGCCGCCGGAAGGCTAATCGCTGTCTTGCGGACCCATAAGCTATACGACGACGCACTCATTGTTATCGCTTCAGATCATGGCGAGAGCCTGGGCGAGCATGGGGAGGAAACCCACGGAGTCTTTCTCTACGATGAAACCATCCATGTGCCCCTGTTGCTGAAATTGCCCCAGAACCAAAGTGCGGGAAAGCGGGTCGCGGCCCGGGCCCGGCTGGTGGACGTGGCTCCCACCATCCTCGAGATCGCGGGCGTGCCCGTTCCGTCGCAGATGCAGGGCCAGTCTTTGCTAAGAATAGCGAAGGCGAATAACGATCAGCCGGTTTACTCGATGACTGATTTTCCGCAACGCGCCTTCGGGTGGAGCGCGCTGGAATCCTGGCGAGCAGGAAAATATCTCTACATCAAGGCGCCCAAGCCTGAGCTCTACGATCTGTCGGCGGATCCCAGCGCCACCCGCAACCTGGCGCAGACTTCCAAAGCTACCCTGGGCACCATCGCCGGGCAGCTGGATGCCTTCGACCGGCGCTTCAGCGGCCCCAGTGCGTCCGTAGGCCCCGAACTTAGTTCCAGCGAGATGCAGAAGCTGGCATCGCTGGGATATGTCGGTCTGCAGAGATCGGCTGGCTCGAGCGCCGCAGCGACGGGAGTAGACCCGAAAGACGGGATTGCAGCCGCCAACAGGGTCTTGTCGGCGTTGGCGCTGCTGAATGAAGGAAAGCTGGAGAGGGCCGTGACCATACTGCAGCCCGTACTGGCGACGGGCTCAAACATGTATCTGGTTCAATTCGTCATGGGAACCGCGATGGCCCGTCAGCAACAGTATCCCCGAGCCATCGAGTATTTGCGCCGCGCGATCGAGCTCCAGCCCGACTCGACATGGGCACACTACGAAATGGGTTCCAGTCTCCTGAAGAGTGGCGATTACAAGACTGCAGTAGTCCACCTGGAAATTGCATCCAGCCGTTTGCCCGGGTTGGCGGAAGCCCATGCCCACCTGGCCGAGGCTTACGACCGTCTGGGGCGGGCAGAAGAGGCGAAGCGCGAACGCTCCCAAGCGGTCGCCCCTCCGAAGCCTTAGTCCTTACCCAAAAGCTTGACAATAAGACCATAATGTCTATCATATTAGTAGACTTATGCAACGATTGTGTCGTATACTATTTCCCGATGGCAGCCAATCACACCTCCACGAGTTGTATCTCTACGTGCTGTTGTTGCGCGTGTCGCAGTCATCGTGGACTTGGGGATGGAATGTAGCCGGAACAAGACATTCAATTTCTCAGCGGCCCACGAATCAGAATCGTGGGCCGTTTGCTTTTGTACGGTCGGGTATCGGGTTCGTGGCGCCGGCATGAAACTTCAAAGGGGAAGGTAATGAAAGGAAAAGTTCTAGTGGTTGCGGGCCTACTGCTTGCGGGGCTGCTGGCCCTGTCTTCGGTTCAGGGCCGGGCGCAAGGCGGCGAGGTCACGTTGCTCAATGTCTCCTACGATCCGACCCGTGAGCTGTATCAGGATTTCAACCAGGCCTTCGCGAAATACTGGAAGGCGAAGACCGGCCAGACGGTTACCGTCGAGCAGTCGCATGGAGGATCGAGCAAGCAGGCCAGGGGCGTCATTGACGGGTTGCAGGCTGACGTCGTGACCCTGGCCCTGGCCTATGACATAGACGCCATCTCCCAGAACGCCGGGTTGCTGCCGGCGGACTGGCAAAAGCGACTGCCTCAGAATAGTACGCCGTACACCTCGACCATCGTCTTCCTGGTGCGCAAGGGCAATCCTAAGCAGATCAAAGACTGGGACGATCTGGTGAAGCCGGGAATTTCCGTCATTACGCCCAATCCCAAGACCTCGGGAGGGGCCCGCTGGAATTACGTGGCCGCCTGGGCTTACGCTCTCAAACAGCCCGGTGGAAGCGAACAAAAGGCGCAGGAGTTTGTCAAACGCCTGTATAAGAACGTCCCGGTACTCGATTCCGGGGCGCGCGGTTCCACCACAACCTTCGTGCAGCGTGAGATCGGCGACGTGCTGATTGCCTGGGAAAACGAGGCTTTTCTGTCAATTAAGGAGCTGGGAGCCGAAAAGATAGAAATCGTTGTGCCCTCACAAAGCATCTTAGCTGAGCCGCCTGTGTCGATCGTGGACAAGGTGGTGGACAAAAAAGGCACCCGGAAGGTGGCCCAGGCCTATCTGGAATACCTCTATACGCCTGAGGGCCAGGAAATCGCTGCCAAGAATTACTACCGGCCGCGGCTCGATTCCGTGGCCAAGAAGTACGCTTCGATATTTCCGAAGATAAAGCTGGTCACCATCGAAGAAGTGTTCGGTGGCTGGCAAGCAGCCCAGAAGAAGCACTTTGCCGATGGAGGCGTGTTCGACCAGATTTATCAGCCCAATCAGTAAGGACAATGGCCTTCACTTTCAAAAAACGCAGCAACCTGCCGGGCTTCGGGCTGGCGCTGGGATACACCGTGTTGTATCTCAGCCTCATTGTCCTGATCCCGCTGGCTGCTACTTTCCTGAAAGCGTCGGCGCTTAGCTGGGACCAGTTCTGGCACATCGTTGCCTCGCCGCGCGCCGTGGCTTCCTATCGCCTGACCTTCGGAGCCTCGCTCATCGGCGCTCTCATCAATCTGGTATTCGGAGTCCTGGTGGCGTGGGTGCTGGTGCGTTACAGCTTTCCTGGCAAACGGTTGTTTGACTCGTTGGTCGATCTGCCATTCGCCCTGCCGACCGCCGTTGCTGGCATTGCCTTGACCACGATCTATGCTCCCAACGGCTGGCTCGGCCGGCCGCTGGCTTCCGTCGGAATCAAGTCTGCCTACTCGCCGCTGGGGGTGGCCATCGCGCTTACCTTCATCGGATTGCCGTTCGTGGTCCGAAGTGTGCAGCCTGTTCTCGAAGACATGGACAAGGAACTCGAGGAAGCTGCGGCGAGTCTTGGAGCCAGCCGGTGGCAGACATTTTCCCGAGTGGTGCTGCCGACAATTCTGCCCGCTGCCCTGGCCGGATTTGCCATGGCCTTCGCTCGTGCGATTGGCGAATACGGCTCGGTGGTATTCATCTCCGGCAATATGCCGATGCGCACTGAAATCACTCCTTTGCTGATCATGACAAAGCTCGACCAGTTCGACTATGCGGGCGCGACGGCCATCGCGGTTGTCATGCTGGTGTTTTCTCTGATCTTGCTGCTGCCTATCAACCTTTTACAGAAGTGGAGCAGCAGCCGCGAAGAGAAGACATCTGCCTTGGTCCCGGAGGAGATCCACTAGCCATGGCGACTACTCTTCCGCTCAGCACGCGAGGATTGTTACCGGCCCAGCGGGTCGCGACCGCCGCAACTGGCGAGTCGGCCGTTGTCCGCTGGGTCCTGATCGGCGTAGCCGTACTCTTCCTGGCACTGTTTATCTTCCTGCCGCTGGCCATCGTCTTTTCCCAAGCTTTCGCAAAAGGGATTGGCCCGTATTGGGCAAGTCTGCGCCAGCCCGATGCCCTCTCGGCGATCCGCCTGACCTTGCTGGCAGCAGGCATCGCCGTTCCCTTGAATCTTGTTTTTGGAGTGGCTGCGGCCTGGGCTATCGGTAAGTTCGAGTTTTTCGGCAAGAGTTTGCTGATCACCCTGATCGATCTTCCATTTTCGGTCTCGCCGGTCGTGTCCGGCTTGATCTATGTCTTGCTCTTCGGCTTGCAGGGTGTGCTGGGACCGTGGCTGGCGCGGCACAACCTGCAAATCATCTTTGCAGTACCGGGA
Organism: Terriglobia bacterium; assembly: GCA_020073395.1. Lineage (GTDB taxonomy): Bacteria > Acidobacteriota > Terriglobia > Terriglobales > Acidobacteriaceae > JAIQFF01. The sequence goes on along the minus strand of JAIQFF010000091.1, from coordinate 4,773 downwards.
ATCGTCCTGGCCACCATCTTCGTAACCTTTCCCTTTGTGGCCCGCGAGCTGATCCCCTTGCTGCAAGCGCAAGGGCAGGAGGAAGAAGAAGCGGCCCTCGCTCTCGGCGCCAGCGGCTGGCAAACTTTCTTCCGCGTGAGCCTGCCCAACATCAAATGGGGCCTGCTCTATGGTGTGATTCTTTGCAATGCCCGCGCCATGGGTGAGTTCGGCGCGGTCTCGGTGGTCTCCGGCCATATCCGTGGACGCACCAATACCATGCCGCTGCACGTCGAAATTCTTTATAACGAATACCAATTCTCGGCCGCGTTCGCGGTGGCGTCCCTGTTGGCCCTGCTGGCCCTGGCCACCCTGCTGGTGAAGACCCTGGTGGAATGGAGAGCGCGGCGTCAGTTGGCCGAATCCGCGCGCTGGGATGGAGAAGAGCAAATCGCATGAGCATAGAAGCGAAAAATATCAGCAAAAAGTTCGGGCAATTTGCCGCGCTCGACAACGTCAGTCTGACGATCCCCTCGGGCGAACTGGTGGCGCTGCTGGGCCCGTCCGGTTCCGGCAAGACCACGCTTCTGCGTATCATCGCCGGCCTGGAATTCGCCGATTCCGGGACCATTCTGTTTGATGGCGAGGACACTACCCACCGCACCGCCCGCGATCGCCGCGTGGGCTTCGTCTTTCAGCACTATGCGCTTTTTCGCCACATGACCGTGTTTGAGAACATCGCCTTCGGATTGAAGGTCCGCCCACGGAGCGTGCGCCCGTCGAAGGAACAAATCCACGCCAAGGTGCACGAGTTGCTTGGGCTAATCCAACTGAAGAATTTGTCCGGCCGATATCCCTCCCAACTCTCCGGAGGCCAGCGCCAGCGGGTCGCTCTGGCACGCGCCCTGGCGGTCGAACCCAGCGTTCTGCTGCTGGACGAACCATTCGGCTCGCTGGATGCAAAAGTCCGTCTGGAACTACGCCGCTGGCTGCGCCAGTTGCATGACGAAGTTCATATCACCAGCGTGTTCGTGACCCACGACCAGGAAGAAGCCCTGGAGGTTTCCGACCGGGTTGCGGTGATGAATGAGGGCCGCATCGAGCAGGTCGGCAGCCCCGACGAGGTTTACCATCACCCGAACACCCCCTTCGTTTACAACTTTCTCGGCAGTGTGAACCTGTTCCACGGCCGGATGGACGACGAAATCCCCGCCATCCACGAGGCGGCGACGGGAGATTTCGTCTATGTGCGGCCGCATTTGCTGGAAATTCAGCGCCAACCCAATGGCGGAAGCAACTTTCGCGCCGTCATCAAACACATCAATTCCGCCGGCCCCCTGGTAAAAGTTGAGGCGCTCAGCGAATGGGGAGCGCCGGTCCAGGTCGAGATGTCCCAGGAAAAATTCCAGGAACTTCAGCTGGCCAAGGAAGAAACCGTGTTCATCATCCCCAAAGAGCTGAAGGTCTTTCACAAAGCTATTTAACTGGAGAAGGACGAACTCCACCACGAACCACGTGGGGAGAGCCGAGGGCGGCTGTCCCCATATGCCTCGCTGCTCCTGCGTTACCTTTGTACTCTTTCCCTGCAGCCTCGGTTATAGACACTATGAACGGGTAGTGTGCGCACCCAGGCAAGATCATTCCCAAGCCCAGCATTCCGGTGCGCGGCAAAGACATTAGCTCGAATCTCGTTTAACTGACCTTACGAGCAACCGATTGCGACTGCATGCAATGAGCCAGGATCCATACACGGCCTACCGGACCATCGCCCGCCTCGGTGCGGTGCTGTTAATGCTCCTGGGAAGCCTGGTGCTACTTGGCTGGCTTTGGAATGTGGGGTTCCTCACCACGGTTCTGCCCGGCCCCATTACGATGAAGCCGAACACGGCCATCGGCTTCCTGTTTCTCGGCGTGGCTCTGTTTCTGCTGACCTGGCCCAACAAGACTCGCAGCCTCCAACTTTGGTGTGCCGCTTCCGCAGCGCTGGTTAGCCTGGCCGGAGTGCTTACGTTGTCCGAGTATCTGTCCGGAGCCAATGTCGGGATCGACCAGTTGCTGTTCAAGGATGTGCAATTGTCCTTTCCCGGCAGGATGGCCCACATTACGGCATTCAACCTTATCATTGCCGGCTTGAGCGTCCTGCTGTTGGTCTTCTCGGAGAAGCACGCCAAACTCTCCCAGAGCCTTGCCGCGGTTACCGGGCTGAGCGCCCTTTTCGCCATTATCGGATATCTATACGGCGTACCCCTGCTCTACGGCTCAAACGAGTACACCTCGATGGCACTTCACACCGGGGTCGGATTTCTAGTCGGCTCTCTATCCCTCTTGTTTTGCCGTCCCGACTTGGGCCTGATGTCGGTTCTGACCAACTCCTACGCGGGAGGCTGGCTGGCGCGCAGGCTATTGCCGGTGACTGCGCTGGTTCCCGCGTTGCTCGGGGGCGCGTGTATCCATAGCCGATTATTTTCGAGCGACGTGCGGCTGAATATCGCGTGCCTGGTGGTTGTCCAGATCGTGTTGTTCATGACCCTGGTGTGGATTCTGGCCTTCGTGCTCAACCGTGCCGAGGCCGAGAAGGGTCTTGCCCAGGATGCCCTGGCCCGCTCGGAAAAACTCCTGCAGCAATCGCAGCGGATGGAAGCGATCGGTCTTCTCGCGGGCGGCGTGGCTCACGACTTCAACAACTTACTCGCCGTGATTAACGGCTACAGCGACCTGCTGCTCGAGCGCGCCGATGTGCCCGACGCCGATCGCCGGAGCCTGGAGCAGATCAAGCAGGCCGGCAACAGCGCCGCCTCGCTCACTCGCCAGCTCCTGATGCTGAGCCGTCAACAGGTGGTCGAGCCCGTAGTCCTGAATATCAACCAGACGGTCGGCAACCTGGACAAGATGCTGCGTCGCCTGATCAAGGAGAACATCGAATTCTCGTTCCTTCTGGATCCACAGCTGGACCGCGTAAAGGCCGATCCGGGACAAATCGAGCAGATCGTTCTGAATCTGGTAGTCAACGCGCGTGATGCCATGCCCCACGGCGGCAGCCTGCGCATCCAGACGAAAAATGTCGAGAAGGTGGATGCTCAAGCGGGCCCGGGCGCGTCGCCCAGCCGCTTCGTGCTGCTGGAGGTGACCGACACCGGCACCGGCATGGACCCGCAAACCCAGGCGCACATATTCGAGCCATTTTTCACCACCAAAGCCGTGGGCAAAGGAACCGGGCTGGGTCTGGCCACGGTTTACGGAATCGTGAAGCAGAGCAACGGCAACATCGAAGTCCAGAGCACGCTGGGGCGCGGATCGTCCTTCCAGATATTCCTTCCCGCCGAAGTCCAAGCCGTCGCCGTCGTCGAGCCTGGCACAGACAACAACGCCGAACCTGTCTTCTCGGGAGAGACCGTGCTCGTGGTGGAAGACGCGGAACCACTGCGCGAGTTGATCTGCGGGGCCTTGAGCGCCTCCGGATGCAACGTGTTGTCCGCGCCCCAGGGCCAGGAAGCGTTGCGCATCGTCAACCAGCAAAAAGGGGTGATCGATCTGCTGGTCACAGACGTGATCATGCCCGGATTGAACGGCCCAGCTCTGGCCAAACAGGTCCGCTCTCTTCGCCCCGAAATAAAAATCCTTTACATGACGGGATACAGCGGCGAGTTTGTCCGCTCGGACATGCTGATTCCGGGCGTGTCCTTCATCCAGAAGCCCTTCACCCCAGCCGATCTCCGACGCAAGATTCGCAAGATGCTGGCCGACAAACCCGCGCAAGCCAAGAAGGCCGCCGCCGGCAGCGCCGGCTGATCACCACGAACCACGTAGGGGCGTCCGCCCCTACGTGGTTTGTGGCAGATTTCCGGTATACTTTGCATCCGCGGACGCTCTCTGCAACCGCACCAGCATGGCTCAAATTCAATGTCAGGCAGTACTGTTCGACCTGGATGGTGTCCTGATCGACTCCACTCGCGCCGTGGCCCGGGTGTGGCATCGCTGGGCGATGGAGCGCGGCTTTGATCCTTACGAGGTCATTGCGCGGGCGCATGGCCGCCCCAGCCTCACCACGGTGCGGGAATATCTGCCTGACGCCGATCACACCGCCGAAAATCGCGAAGTCGAGCGCCGCGAAATGGAGGACCTGGAGGGCGTGGCGCTCCTCCCCGGTTCGTTGCGCCTGCTCACAGAATTGCCTCCTGATCGCTGGACCATCGTGACCTCCTGCACCCGGCCCCTGGCCGACACCCGCCTCCGGGCTGCGGGCTTGCCGGTGCCGGAACGCATGGTCACCTCGAACGACATAAAGAACGGCAAGCCGCATCCCGAACCCTACCTGAAAGGCGCGTCTGTCCTGGGATTCGCCGCAGCGGACTGTGTTGTTATTGAAGACGTGCCCGCCGGCATCCGGTCGGGCAAGTCAGCTGGTGCAACCGTCATTGCTTTCCGCACCACGGTCAAGGATCACGAACTCAAAGTCGCGGGCGCGGATTGGCTGCTGAACAACTGCAGCGAAATCTCGGTCGGAAGCAGACATCCAGAGCTCACGCTGGATCTCAATCCACCACGACTTACGTAGGGGCAGATGTCCTCATCTGCCCAGTCGAGCGCAGCTCGACCAGTTCTGGCCCCGAAAATAGCGGAGCTTCGCTCCGCCGGGCAGATGAGACATCTGCCCCTACGTGGGTCGTAGCGCGTCCACCGCCGCCGGTGGGATAATGCCCGCAGAAACCTGACCAAGAGGAGACCTCCCATGACCGATCCCAAGCCGGCACTCACCCGCCGCGAGTTTCTGGAAACCGCCGCTGGCGTCACCGT
>JAIQFF010000002.1 GCA_020073395.1 Terriglobia bacterium | reverse complement strand
CCGCAGCGCAGAAGGAATTTGCTAAACTTCGCGAACTGCACCAGAAGGCCGATGAGGACATAACTTCCAAGATGTCTGGTTCTCCGCCGCCACCGCGTCAATAGGTTTTCTTCTCGCATTCAGTTGGCGCAAGTTGTCAGTCATCTCGAAAGGCACGTCGAGAAGGATCGCCCCCTGTAGTCGGAATCGAAAACACGTCCGTTGAACCCGCCTGAAAATATTCCAGACTGTAGTAAAACTGTAGTAGCGGAGAGGTGGCCGAGTGGTTGATGGCTCCGGTCTTGAAAACCGGCATACCCGAAAGGGTATCGGGGGTTCGAATCCCTCCCTCTCCGCCAGAAATCCTAACCACATGAAAATAGAGCCGTCTGCACGGACGGCTACTACTTCTGCGGTGTGGATCACAAGAAGCTGCTGCCTCAATCAGAGCGGCCCACCCCGAACCGCAGCGCCCAGTTTGAGGCCTCGGCTCGATGCCGACGCCATCATTCACTGCTGATCTAATCTGCTGCTTGCCGCCAAGATGCCGTTCGGTCTTTTTGGGCCAGTAACAGGCCGAAGTGGGCTTGTGGGGCGAAAGACGGGGTTTCGAGTGGGTCGTCGGCAAGCTGGAAGTTACGCGTCTAAGAAGTGCCCCTCTCCCACGATCACATGCTACCCAAGCAGCTTAAGTCAGCGGTTACGCCCCGCAGGTTAACGCTCGATCGGCAGCCAGATGGTTCCTGCTGACGTCCTTCATTTCGATGGGTCAGGTAGCGTAGGTTTCCCAGCCAGAACTGCTTCCAGTTGAGCAACGATCTTGATGAGCTCGCTGCGGCGGGGTTCTTCCCAAAGATTGGCGGCGGTCTTGCAGTCGTCGAGGGTGGTACCGAGCTTCCAGCGTGCCGGCCCATCCTCCACTATCTGGTCGGCGAGTTCCTGGGCCTTCTCGACGTCCCCAGCATCAAAGGCGGCGCCGAGGAGGGTAGGATTCAGCCATTCGTCGCTGGAATTCCGGACGCGGGCTCGCTCGCAGGCGGTAAGAGTGACCGCGGCGGAGATGCGGGCCTTGTCGTCGTCGCCTTTGCGTTTCCGCGTCCGGTAGAGACGGGCCAGGTTGGAAGAAGGGTAGTAATCGTTGAGGTCCAGTTTCATGCCGGCTTCGTATTCGGTGATGGCGCGGCTGAGGTCAGCAGGATCCTTGCTGCTGCCCCATTTTTTCTTATACCGGCCACCGAGGAGGCCGCGACGCTCCGAGGTGTCACCGCTGGTGCGGATAAGTTCGAGGAGCGCTCCGATGGCGCTATCGTGATCGCCGGATTTGGACTTTGCCAGGGCGCCCTGCTCTTTTACCAGGGGAGAGTTGCGAAGCTCGTTGGGCAGACTATCGATGAACTGGAGCGTGGTTTCCCAATCGGTGCAGTCGCGAAGCAAGTAGAGAAGTTCAATGGCGACAGCCTTCTGGATGGGGCCGCCCGCATAATAGCGCTGGCGCAGATCAAGGGCGCGAGCGCGGCATCCATCGCCGCTGGCGCGAGCGGCGATGATTTCCTGCTGGAAGTGGGAAAGTTCTTCCAGGCTTTTCTTGAACGCGGTGGCGCGAGCCGGGTCGTAGGCCGGGTATTCGGGGAAGACCTGGTAGAAGGGCGAGTCTCCCGCGCTCATGACCGGAATGGCGGCTGCAACAATCTTGATGATTTCCGCGGCGGTTTCGTCCGAGATGGATTCCGCCGGAAGCGGGTACCGGATCTGGCGCATCTGGTCGATGTCGAAGAGCGGCTTGGACCAGGTGGCGGCGGTCATGATGCAGCCGCGTTTCTGGGCGGCGTGACGGATGCCCACTTCGTAGTAAACGTTGCCGTTCGGAATCGAGACGTCGGCCAGCACCAGATCGGAGATGGCGAGGCGTTCAATCATTTCCGTGATGATAAGCGCGGCGATATCTTCGTTGGCCCGGACCGGTTCGTAGCCGGCTTGGTCGATGGCGGGACGGAGAGCGGCTTCCCAGAGGCGATCGAAGTTGACTTTGTCGGGAGCTCCCATGCCCTGCGGGGCGCCGGTGGGCTTGGTGCTGTACGGCATGATCATGAAGCAGATGGGACGCGGCATTCTCGGTACTCCTTATACGAAGGCCCCGAAGTGCTCGATCCGGACTTGTCGCTCACCCGCCGCGCGGCCGATGGCCAGCAGGTCGGCAATATTTTCGGTGGCGTCCATTTTCTGTATGTTGTCCGAGTCCACTTGCGGAAACCCGAGGCTGGTCAAGCCTGTCTTACTCAAGTCCGCGTTGTATCGAGCGTACAGAAAATGGCGTCCCAGATCGGTGGAGAGCGGAATCGGCGGGACGGCATACTGTTCGTCCATGGTCATGCCAGGCTCTACCGGGCGAGGCACCAGGTCGAGGACTTCGCGATCCAGATGCGCGCCGTACGCGCAGCGCCCGATCGTCCGGCAGTTTATATCCTGCTCTACCAGGATGCCGTACATCAGCTCTCCGGGAAGACCCGCAACTGTGGAAACGATGTTTTTGTTGGGTGACGCGGCGGTGGCCCCCAGGGATTCGGCGGCACCTGTGCCCACGGAAACGATGAGCAGATTTTTTTCGCCCGTCTTCCAGTTCAAACGGTAGGCCGGTTCGGTGGCCATGCGGTAGAGAAGGAATGCAGGGTTGTTGTGCGGGGTAACGCCCCCGTCGGCGAAGACGAATGTCTTGCCTTGGTCAGCAGGGTCCCACTGAAGAGTTTCGGGAGGGAAGTACACGGGAGCGGCAGTGCTGGCGCGGACCAGTTGCCACAGCGGCATCTTGAGATTGCAGTCCTTGCGGGCGGGGTCGTTGTACTTGGCGTCAGGATTAGTGCTGATGGGCCAGGGTGAATCGGTGGTAAGGTTTTTCGTCACCACCAGCAGGAGGCACTTCAGGTTGTCCGGAAACAAGTTGGTATCGTGCCCGAAGACGTCTTGCAGCTGCTTCTTAAGAGGATCGGCGGTATAGAAATACTTGATTCGCTCCAGCAGCCAGGCCTTCTCGAACATCTGTTTGCCCGAGTTCTTGTAGAAATCGATCAGTTCGGCCGTGGTCATGCCGCGGGCCAGGCCCGCGGCGATGATCGCCCCCGTGCTGGTGCCCGCTATATAGTCGAAGAACTTCCACAGCGGCTGGCCGGTCTTCGCGGCAACTAGCTTCTCGATGTGCTCCAGGATGCCCAGCGTCAGCAGGCCGCGAATTCCGCCACCGTCCAAAGCCAGCATCCGGTGCGGGCGGTCCGCCTGATAGCGCTGGGCCAACGACTGCCAACGTTCGGGATAGATCAAAATGTTTGGCTCCGTGTGTGTCTCTGTGACCAGCCAACTTCCCGCACTCCAGGGGCCTATATTATGGATAAATCTAAGGATTAGGATGTCGTTCCTGATTGTAGCTCTTGGGGGTCAGCAAATTAACACTTTCGATGCTCAAGAATACCGCTTTCCGCTCGAGGAGAAGAGGATTCGATAGACCGTAGAACACTACTCTTTGGAGTGGCTGGATTTGCGCTAGTGGGGAAGGCAATGCTGATAGGAGTCAATGAGACAACCTCGCTCGGCCGAGTCCTGATCGCAGCGGGACGACGAGTGGACGCCACCGATGCGGCGGTGGCCCGTTTTCCTCTCTCCCGGGTGGCTGAGGTTCGGCGACAAGTCCGAAGACTCCTTTCTCGGCAGAAGCCTGTGGCAGTGGTCTGTTCGGCGGCGTGTGGGGCGGACCTTATAGTTCTCGATGTGGCCGGATCTCTGCACATTGAGCGATATGTACTTCTGCCTTCGGAGCCGGAAGAATTTCGAAGGACGTCGGTAACCGACCGGCCCGGAGACTGGGGAGACCTCTATGACCGGGCGTTGAAGACTTCGAAGGTCGAGATCCTAAAATTACCCGAAGGCCAGGAGGGATACCTGGAGACGAATCTGAGGCTCCTGGATCGAGGTCAAGATCTGGCTCGCAAATATTCCGTAGCGCCGGAAGCTTTAGTGATTTGGGACAAGAAGTCGCGTGGCCCCGACGATGTCACGGGGCACTTTCTCGAGCAGGCGAAACTGCGCAAAATTCCGGTGACTGAGATTGCCACCGTGCGCCAGGCGAAATAGCTCCACGGAGTCGCGGACTCGAACGCCCTCAACGATGATCACTGGCGCACCGCCATCCGACCGACGGATCGGCGGTGTTGGTCTCCAGGGCTGATCGATGCGATACGCGAATCGCAGCTGCCTCACTCTCCCAAAATCCTCCCCGGGCTACGGTCGAGGCATTGGGCGCCAGTGGTTGCTCCACGCCGTCTCCCGTGGCTGGGGCGGCAACGTCATACTTGTTGTAGTAGCGATCCAGGACCCACTCCCGCACGTTGCCTAAAACGTCGTAAAGACCATACGCGTTCGGCTTCTTTTTCCCGACCGGATGGGGAGCGTCGCCGCTGTTGCCCGCGTACCATGCGATCTCGGGCACCACGCCGTAATATGCTCCTGGCCTGCCGCCACGTGCGGCGTATTCCCATTCTGCCTCAGTGGGCAGCCGCCCACCCACGGCCGCGCAATACGTCTTGGCCTCGGCCCAGCTCACTTCGGTTGCCGGCATATCGCCGGCACCCCCAGGAGCGGTCGCGCCATGCCCACCTGCATACTTCCGGTACGCGGACAGCGTCACCTCGGTTTGCCCGAGCCAAAACCCCCGGTCGATGCTCACGGGATGGGTGGGCTTCTCGTCGTCGGTGCATTCGCTGTCAGATTCTGAACATCCCATGTTGAACTCGCCGGGCGGGATCCAAACGTAAGTCTGACTGTCAGCCGGATTAACCCAGGGTTTCGGTTTCGCGCCGGCTTGCGGGGTCTCGGGCACAACCCCGTTCCCAGGAGTGGATGAAGTGGCCGTGACCCCGGCCGACGAAGTCGCTTTCCCAACGCTTGCCCGGTGCCATCGCCAGGCGACGAACGCGCCAGCTATCACCACCAGCACCGCGATTGCCACAGTCAGCCATCGCGCTTTCTGCTTCGCTGGCCCAGTGCCGTGAACGTTTTTGTCCCCCGCCAGCGCTACCCGAGTCGCGTCGGTAAGCCGCTTCAGGTTACCGTCAGTGCAGCCCTCCGGCGCATCCAGCCATTGCGTCAGCGAGAGAAAGTACTCCAGGTCCTCCGGCATGGGCGCGACTGAAAGACGGAAGGGAATAATTCGCTTCTTGCCGTTGAAGGCGTGGCCGACCTCACTGAGGACGTGTGGCGAAGCCGCCGCGTGCTCGGTCAAAAGCAGCACCAGCACACGGATTGACCGAATTCCTTCCACGATGGCGGTGGGATAGTCCGCACTGGGCGGAATATCTCGCGGCGCGATCCAGCAAGGCACCCCAAAACGATAAAGCCCGCCTCCTGCAGCTTCTTTCCCATGGAGTTCGCGAAGTCGCGGTCGTTCTGGTCTACGATCTGTAAGTACGCTCGCGGCAGGAGACTGGCGGTTTGAGGATTCTGGTTTAGTGTCTGATCCACCGCCGCCTTAGCCTGCGTGGTGGCCACGTTTCCGAGTACGCTCAGCGAAGCCTGATACTGCCCTTCCAGCTTTCGCTTCTGTGCTTTCAGCTGTTCAAGGTTCTCCTGTTCAGCACGCACCTGGGCGCGCGTGTCCTCTGCCTGCTTGTTCAGGGCAGCAAGTTCTTTATGGCCGGAGTAGATCAGGCCGGCTAGAATCACGGCCGCCGCCAACACCGAAGCCGAGGCAGACCAGGCGGCGCGACGCCGATTGCGTTTCTCATTCGATTCCCACTGCTCCAGAACCGCGACTCTCTCCAGTGGATCAATCGGCCGCATCTCCATGTTTTTTCCTCCTCTAAGCGTCCGAGTCCTGTTCCACCATCCGCCAGAACCGGGCGTGCAACTTGCCACAATTCGGATTTATCACGCTGCGGCACAATTGCAGGCCATCCTTGAGGTAACTGAGCTTTTTTATGCTGTCACGACAGGCTGCCCGATCCCGCTCGGTGGCTCCCCATCCGATCAGGCCCGTGATCATTGGAACGCCCACCGCCAGAATCAGCCTGGACTGACTTTGCAAGGCCCCGCCCAGAGTCATCACCAGCGCCGAGACCATAAGGCCGAGCCCGAGCGCACCCGCCCTCAGGTACCACGTGTTTCGAATGCTGCGTTCCTCGCGCTTGATCGAGCGTTCCAGGAATTCAACCTCGTCAACCCCGGCGGACCCATTTGTTGTCGCTCCCGCCGAAGTGGAATTATCCGGAACGGTGCCTTCGGCTGCTTTGCCCCTGATCCCCCGCACCAGCAGGTCCACAGCGTCGTTGAAACGTGACCCATCCCTGAAATCGACATACTCGCGATTGGCGAGGAAACCGGGCAATTCCAAATCCGCCAGCAATAAAGGGATAAGACGGAGGTTCCGGCCTGATGAATTCGACAAGGTAAGGGCACGCTGATACTCGTCCTGAACCCACGACGAGCCCAGGGCATCCTGCGAGACTACCAGGACCACCGAGTCGGATGATTCAAGCCCATGCTGCAGAGCATCAACGAACCGGTCGCCGGGCAGAATCTGGTCCTTGTCGATCCAGACGCGAATCCCTTTGGCGGTAAGAGCACTCTGCAGCTGCGCCACCCACATACTATCGGCTCTGCAGTAGCTGAGGAAAACGTCGAATTGGGTTGGGCTCGGGTTCACTTTGACCGCAGAGTATATACTCGGTTGCCTTCCCGCCTCTAGCGAGGCCGTGGCCGTATCCGTTGTTGAGGAACATCACGCCGCGCCTGTCCAAGAAGAAGTTGTGCCGCTAGATCTCAGCTCACCAATGGCCATATCCGCTGAAGTTCTCTCCTATCTCCCAAAGCAGCAACAACAACGACAAGCTGTGTGACGATCCTTGCTGCGCATGAAACCTAGGCGGCCTTGGCCGTGTCGATTCTTGGGCGAAACACAGCATCGAGCTTCGTGACCGCGACCCGGCTCCTGCGGAGCTCGGCAAGCCAAATGGCCTGCTTGTACATGGATTCGGTAGAAGCAATGATGCCATCAAGCTCCTGGAGAGTCAGGGCAAGGGGCGTACCGATGCCATGGGCACTTTGGCCGGCAGGTTGAAAAGGCGCTGGATGCTCGAACGCCGACAGGAAGACTATGATCGTGCCGTGCAACTTCGTCCGCTTGCCAAACAGGTAAAACACGGCCGTGTATTTCGACGTGGGCATTTGAGGGATGTCCCGGCGGCGGTCGGTAGGCAATTTGGGTGCGTACTCGATTTCGTCTGTTTGAACTGTGCCCTGGAAGCGGACTGAATTCAGGGCCTGGGCAAGAAGGTTGTCTGGGGTGGTGGTGGCGAACAGGTCGAAGTCGCGAATGGAAGCAAGCTGGCGCAGCGGCTGTAATATTTCCTCCTGGCCGGCGAGTGCCTTTTGAAGTGCGTCATGCACCGGCCGGTACAGATCGTTTACCCGCGTCTTCACCCTGCGCGGCGCTTCCGCTACCGCACACACCGCATCGTTCAGCTCGTGACGCTCCCGCAGCTTCGCTCCGTCGTTTGAGGTACTGGCCGCGAGTCCGTACTTGCTCAGGAGGGCTTCGGCAACGGCGCGATACAGCGGAATGGCGGCGCCGCCACTCTGTATGCTGAGCAACTCGGCACCCACAACGGGGATTACGCGCCGCTGTTCGATGAAGGCGAGCAGGTCTTCCCAGAATTCTTCAATTTCTTGGGGCTCCATGGTTCTCTCCCGCTCCTGATCGAGAACGCGCGCGGCGGAACCTGTTACCAGGCTCGACTCCATCTGTCACCGCGTGGAAAACTTGTCAAAACTGTGGGGAAGTACCGAGGATATTGGCAAGAGAGTAGTCCAGTACAGGAAAGAATTCAACAACTATGATGCCCAGATATAGGCGGTCGGATTTCCGACCTGAACTTGGTTACTGACTTCCACAGAGCAAGTAATATTTTTTTGTAGAAGACTTGACTATCTGCAAGCCTGGAGGATAATGCCACCTATCGACCCTCGGAGAGCGACAGCTCTCCGCTTCCCTTGAGACGAAAGATCCCCGGTGTATGTGCCAGGTCACTAGTGTCGGGACCCATTCCATAGACCCCGGTTTGCCAGGGAACACTCGACAGCAGAGGCAGTCGAGAACGCTCTTTGGATGGACAACCATGGCGGATCATGGACCGATTCATCGCGGACTTGTGTCCGCGTCGCGAGTCGTTCGCGGCCCGACTACTGCGGATGCCGCTTAACGTTTCCGGAGGCGAAAATGGCCAGTCGTAATGTAATCCCAATCAGCAGCACGAAATTCCAGTTGGATAAGACGATCGTCGCGCCGGGAGGTTCGGTCACGGTCGATATCGGCGCTTCTACCGACCACGACGTGCTCGATGCAATTCTCGAAAGCAAACCCTTTCCCGACCGTCCTGAGGGAAAGATCGAGTTGGGAAGCATTGATCTGAAGGCTGAAACCGGGAAGACATTCGCCTTCAATGCCGGAGCGACGACCATAGGGTTCACAGCCGCGGCCGAGTTTAAGACCGGTCTGGGCGTGTTCAATTCCGCGGGCGACGCGATCGACTCCCTCGGACTAGAGGATGCTCCACAACTGACTCTCAGTATTCCGGGGACCCCGACCGATAAGTACCTGGTCATGCTGTGGGGCTACGATGTCAACGGCTCCTTCTCCGGATCGCATCCTATTGGTGTGTTGGGCAGCGTGACGTTTGGTGCGGAGGCAGCTCGCGACTCCGTCTATGCCGTGGTGCACCGCTTCCCCGCGGTGACAGATGCGCGCACTGCCATCGCAGACACCTTGGGCAGTTGGCGGTTCCCGCGCCAGGTAAGGCAAGCGCGCGACCTGAAACCAGGAAGCTGGCTGGTCGCGGAGATAGACGGGTCGCTGGCGATCCACGTTTCGGCTCAGCTGGGTACGACTTCAACATGGTGCGTGAGGCGCAACTGCTGGGCATGACCCGGAACCTGGGGGCCAAGATTGACGCCGGGTTGAAAGCAACCTTCGGCTTCGATGTAAGTGGGCGTTACCTGCTGGTGGTGGGACGAGAATCGCCGGAGGATTCGTCCAACGCAGTGCGTCTCCAGCTCTTCAAGCAGTCCCAGAAGGGATTGAATTTCGGACTGAACCTTTCCGTGGGGATTACGGGAAAGAATGATTTACCCACCGACATCGACGAACTGGTGCAGGCGGTATTCGGAGTGCATGGACTGCAGGCAGTGAGAGACCTGCATCTGATCGAACAATGGACCGATCCGGATGCTGATCTGGGTGAGACTGCCGCCCGCCTGCTAAACGATACCGGCCTGAAACTGCTGACGAAAGCGACGGGCGTGGACGCCGCGAAGAAGTTCGACAAGGCTCGCCAGATAGTGTTGGATGAGTTTAAAAAATGGGACGCTCTTCCCGAGAAGGTCTCCGCGGCAACCTGGAACATCTTGAGCAAGCTGGGGAAAGGTGCCGGGCAATTCCAGGCCTTCCTCACCGCTCTCGCGGATGATGACCCCGAGACCAGAAGCGAAGCCTTCGCCAGCGCGCTGCAGGACGCCACATTTGGCGACACGGCTGCAGGCCAATGGCTGGCGGCCCTCGCCGACCAAGGCCTGCTGGCGCTTTCCAGCAAGCTCGATAAAGTGCAGCCCGTGGCTGCACAGACTCTAGACATTCTCAACGGAGGAATCATCAAGAAGCTGCAGGACTTCATTGCAGACAAACTGGATCTCGCCAAAATTCGGGATGCGGTCACCCAGAACGACTTCGACAAGGTGGACGGATGGCTGATCAAGCGCCTGGGTGACTTCTTTGACAAGGATCTCCACTTCGAGGATTTGAAGCAAGTCCAGGCTGCGATCCATCTGGTCTTGACCAAGGCCCAGGACATCTACGGCAAAGCACAAAAGGCTCTGAACAGCCGATACAATTTCGAGTTTGCCGCGGCCTACATGAAGAACACGACGTCAACTGCCCTGCTCGACGTGAACTTCGACTTGCAGCAGGCGGAGGCGGCGAGCATGTTCCGCAAGGTGGTGGACGACAGCGATCTGGATGATTTGCTGGTGCAGCAGACCAAGGGCGTGACCCTCAACATGGCCACCCTGAGCCATGACATCAAACGCACGGGCACGGTCCAGCTGAACATGCCCATGTTCAGCTTCGACAGCCAGCACGTGAATGAAAGCCTGGCCAAGGTCACGGCAGAAGAAGACGGCGGACGGGTCCTGGTCTATGAATTGAATGCCAGTGACAGCGTGACGGTGAAGAACCGCTACCGTAGCGACCTGTCGGTGCTCGGATCCATGCAGGTCAGGAACGGGCATCTGGTGATGGCGCCGGACAGTAGCCAGTCCATTGCTTATCAATCCCGTCAGGTGAAGAAGGCCATGAGCCTGGCGGATTTAGAACATAGGGTGACGCCGTTTGTTCAGGAATATCTGCCGCAACTATTTTCCGGGAACGAGAGTTCGCTGCAGACTTTTTATCTCGACCTCGATCGCACGGTCGAGAATGTGCTGCACAACGGCGCCAACCAGTTCGGCGACGTGGCGCTGGATATGCAAGTCTCCGCGCCGAGTTCGGTGCTGGGCAGCTGGTTCATTCAGCGTAGCGCAGACCGGCTGAAGCGGGACAGCATGACGATGTCGCTGGCGCTGCAGGCGAATCTGCGGAAGCTGCTGCCATTCTGCTACTTCCAGGAGGTAAGCAGATTACGGTCAAATCCCACGGCGGCGGCGCTGCTGGTGTGGGCGGCCATGCCGGTTTCTACCTCAATTGATTTCCAGGACCAGCAGATCAGGCGATTCAACACCAATGACGATGTGTATTGGGATTTTGTCGACATCGATCTGCGACGCGCGGTGGCCGGAGACCCGCATACCACAGCTTCGCTGGCGGCATCGCTGCTGAGCGCGCAAACCAGGCTCCGGGAAGCGGGTGACGATCGTAACGCTGCGTTCTTCACGGCGCAGCAAGCGGGCACCTTCCAAAACCTGACCCGATCGGGGATGGGCGACACACTTCTTCAGTCCCTGCTGTTCACCGAGGCCGAGATCATCCAAGGGGCTACGGCGGCCCTGAAAGACGTGAATGGAATGCTGGACGCGGTCGCCACAGCTCCTACCAAGGCCATCGAGCGTTTCGCGGATTTTGGAGCGGACCTTACTGACACGTTCAATCACAAGCTGAGCAGCGTGTATGGAAACGATGCGCTGCGCACTCTTTCGTCAATGGTCCTGATGGAGGCTTCGCGTGCGATCGATCCTGACTTGAACACGCAGCGGCCTTAGGCGATG
Source organism: Terriglobia bacterium (assembly GCA_020073395.1). Taxonomy (GTDB): domain Bacteria; phylum Acidobacteriota; class Terriglobia; order Terriglobales; family Acidobacteriaceae; genus JAIQFF01. The sequence continues at coordinate 85,663 of JAIQFF010000002.1, read as the reverse complement.
CTCAACATTCTTACTTTCCAGAATGGTCACGCCTTCGATCTGAACGACTTTATTGTTGGCGCGATGCCTCCGAAGGAGCAAATCGCGGTGGCGCAGACCCTGGTGAATCTGTCCTCGTAAAAGCTTTGAGGTCTGCAAGCCGGCAAGAAGCCGGCAAGTCATCACTTACGGAATATAGCGGTGGAGGTACCACAATGCTGAAAACCCTGGATGTACTCATCGGCGCGACCACGGTGTTGCTGATGTTCAGTATGGCAGTAACGGTCATCACCCAGGCGATCACCAGTGTCGCTGGCAGGCGAGGCAAGCATTTGCGGGCCGGGCTGGCAGACTTGCTGGAGCAGCTCGGAATTCCTGCCGGCGAGGCCGCTCAAACCATCGCCACCAGCCTGCTGACGCACCCGCTGATCAGGGTGGGGGATGGAAGCCTGGGCACCGTCATTCACCGGGAAGAATTCACCAAGCTGCTGCTCGATCTGGCCAGTGGAAAGGGAGTGCAGAAACTTCCAGATGCGGTCCAGACCAAGCTGAAGGATGCTCTGTCCAAAGGTGGGATCAGCGACCCTGAGCAGGCGCTCAGGAACATTCGCGCCATGGCATTGCAACTGGAAGCGTCCAATCCGGAAATCTCGAATCAGATGCGCGATGGGCTGGCCATTTTGCGCGAGGCATCGAGCGACTTCGTGGCGATGGTGAACTCATGGTTCGATCAGACCATCGACCGCGTTAGCGAGAGGTTCACCAAGTACACGCACTGGATCACGATGGGTGCGGCAGTAGTGGTGGTCCTGGCGGTGCAACTCGATATGATTGCGGTGGCCAATCGCCTTTGGATCGACGATCAGTTCCGGAATGCAGTGGTCAGCAATGCGACAAAGGATTTCGCCGACAGTAAAGCCGAGACACAGGTCGACCCTAAGCCGTACTACAACCTGCTGAACAACACGGCCCTGATCACTCTGCCGCTCGACGGTCATTGGTTCGAGCGACTGAAGGATTGGAGAAAGCTACCCGGAATGGTCCTCTCCATCCTGCTCATAAGCCTGGGAGCGCCCTTCTGGTACAACGCCCTCAAGGACTTGCTAAAGCTGAGATCCAGCCTCTCGCAGAAAGATGACACGCAACGGGCGCAGCGACAAGCGGCGCCGGGAGACAGTAGAACTGCGTCGTCCTCCGCGAACCCCGGCGGCGCCGCGCCGCAGCCGGCCTGGCTCAGCGGCGAACGCGGCGACCTGGCGGCGGTGGGCTAGGAGCGCAGGAGGTTACATGACCACTTGGATCGGTTGTCCGGATTCCAATTTCCACAAAGGCCGTCCCTTCGGCTTGCGGCCCGAAGCGGTGGTGGTTCACATAATCGATGGGAGTTTCGTGGCCGGCGAATCGGTGTTCCGCGATCCCACAACTCACAAGTCCGCCCACTACGCGATCTCGCGTAGCGGAGAAAGCCACCAGTTTGTGGATGAGAAGGATACGGCGTTTCACGCCGGCATCGTGGTCAATCCCACATGGGCGCTGTTAAAGCCGGGGGTGAACCCGAACTTTTACACGATTGGAATCGAGCACGAAGGCCGCCCGGATGACGTGTGGCCGGAGGCGCAATTGTCCGCCAGCGCGACCCTGATTGGGCAAATCGGGGCGCGCTGGGGTATTCCCCTGGATGATTCGCATGTGATTCGGCACCGTCAAATCAGGGCGTCGAAGACGTGCCCGGGGAACTGGCTGCAAATTAGCGAACTGCTCCAGCGGGTACCAACCACGCTTGCGCCCAGTGCCGCAACCGCCGCCAGTCCGAGTGCGGCCAGTCCTGTAGCCGCGTCAGGTGCGCTCCCCCCAGCCAGCCCGGTTAATGCTGTGTCTCCGATAACGACGCAGGCTCCGGCAGGTCCAGGGGCAAGCACGATCATCGTAGTGCGGACGCTCAAGAACGTGAACCTGCGGCTGGGGGCGCCAAACAAGGAGGCACAGATCGTCGCCGTCATACCGGCACAGAGCGTTCTCGTGGTATCCAGATTCGATATTGGGGAACGAGTGGACGGCAACGCCTACTGGTACGCGGATCGGAATGGCAACTACTTATGGGCGGGCGCCACTGACGCACCTGATCCAACAGTCCTGGCGGCATAGATCTCGTTCCACGACAGCGTCCTCCTGAGCCTTCTCGCTCATCGGCTGTGCCGCCAGCCGGTTCCTGGCCCGCCAATCACCGAAACCTGCGCTCTGCGGGATCTTCCTGCGTTCGCTGTTCAAGACGCCGGCGAATTGTGACGGCATGAAATGAGTGCAGGCGTATTATCAGGCAAATAAATTATGGAGGCATCGTTGAAGGGCTTTCCGGAGTTCGGCCTTTTCGGTCAAGTGGCGCTGGTCACCGGCGCGGCGCGCGGTTTGGGCAACGCGATTTCACGGGCCCTGGCCCATGTCGGCTCGGATGTGGCGCTGGGCCTGCGTGATGTGGACGCGCAGGGAGACCTGGCGGCGCAGATTGAAGCCATGGGCCGCCGGGCCCTTCCCCTGCAGATGGACATGAAGCGGCTCGATGAAATATTTCGAGCTGTCGAGGACACGGTCAAGCGCTTCGGACGGCTCGACATCCTGGTCAACAATGCCGGACTCGCGCCCGACAATCTGGCCGAGAACGTGAGCGAAGCTGATTTCGATCTGACCCTGGCGGTAAATCTAAAGGGGACATTTTTTGCCAGTCAGGCTGCCGGGCGTGTCATGCTGCGGCAAAAGAGCGGACGCATCATTAACATGAGTTCCCAGGCCGGGTTCGTTGCGCTTCCGACCGAGTCGGTGTACTGCATGACCAAAGCTGCCATTGCACATCTCACCAAGTGCCTTGCGGTGGAGTGGGGGAAGTACAACATTACGGTGAACGCAGTCGCCCCCACGTTTATCCATACTCCTGGCACTGAGAGTTACCTGGCAAACCCCGAGTCCCGGTCGGACGTAGTTGAGCGTATCGCCGCGCTGCACCGCATTGGCGATCCCATGGACGTCGCCGGGGCGGTAGTATTCCTTGCCTCCAGCGCGGCGTCACTTATTACCGGGGAAACGATTCTCATTGATGGCGGATGGACAGCGCGGTAGGGTGCCCTCGGGTTCGACTTCCCGCATCAGAACTCAGTTTCTTTTCTAGTGTCGTCGTCTCGTGCCTGCTCAGCCGCCCGCGAGTCGTCGCTTTCCTGTTGCTGCGAGAGTTTCTTGAATTCGGCAAACATGAGCTGCGATTTCTCCGCTTCGCCGAGCCGGGAATAGACGCGCCCCAGCTGATAGTAAGCTGGACCCAAAGTCGGGTCGTGGGTCACAGCCTGGCTCAACTCCTCGGCCGCTTCCTTCCACCTTTCGGAGTGCACCAGGAGCATGCCCAATTCGAAGTGCGATAACCCATATGCCGGCTTAAGTTCGATCGCCTTTCTGTAGGATGCTTCAGCCTCGGCGTATTTATTCTGGCGCATCAGGAAAATCCCAAGATGGCAGCGGAAGCGGGCATTGTTAGGTTCGAGCGCAATCGCCTTCCGGAAACATTGTTCTGCTTCCTCGTGCTTGTCCTGGCTGACCAGGGTCACAGCCTCAAGGAACAATGTTCTGGCGGAATTCGGGTTGAGTTCGGCGGCCCGAGCCAGGTTCTGTTCCGCCTGCGCGTAGCGGCGGATAAAGTAAAAGCTGACGCCGGCAAGGTAATAAGGTTCATCCCATTGCGGGGCCAGGGCAATGGCCTTCTGCGCAAGTTCGACAGCCGCGTCCTGCTGCCCGGCGCGTTGCAGGATGCGAGTACGCAGCACCAGGATTTGCGGATTGTCAGGCGCCATGGCCAGCGCCATCTCTGATTCCTGGTCGGCCTCGGGAAAGCGGTGATCGAGATAGAATGCGCTTCCCCGCAGGTAATGGTCGTCGGCGGTTTTCGGTTCCGCGATGAGGTCCAATATCTGCCTGGCCTCCCCGGATGCAAGATAAGCCAAACCAAGCTGGTGCCGGATCTCGCTATCGTCAGGATGGGCAAGGCTGGCGGAGCGGAAGTACGTTGCGGCATCCCTGGGTTGAGCATTCTTCAGGAAAAGCTGGCCGACGGCAGCGTTCCACTGGAAATCCGAACTGAGATGTCTTGCGGCAGCTTGCGCCTCGGCTCGCGCCTCCGGGACCCGGCCAGACTCGAGTTCTGCCCGGACAATATTGAAGGCCACATCCGGGCGGCGCGGATTCAGGCTCCTGGCGCGGATCAAGTGTGGCAATGCGGCGGCCGGCTGCTTCAGTTCCAGGAGAACAATGCCGAGATCGTAGGCAGCGTCAGCCTGATTGGGGTTTAGTTTTACGGCCTGCTCCAACTGGGCACGCCCGTCTTCCAGTCGATGGTCCCGCAGATAGGCCAGGGCCAGGTTGTAGTGACCTGAAAAAGAGCGCGGCTGCAATTCCAGGGCGCGCTGGTAGTGCTCGATTGCCTTTTCCATGTCGCCCAAGCGGAATTCGGTGAGACCGAGCAGGAGGTAGGCTGGGGCGAATTTCGGATCGACTTGAACGGCCTGGCGCAACTTTTCGACGGCGGTTGCGGAGTCCCCGGCTGCGAGCGCCTTCTGGGCCGAAGCGAAGTAGGCGTGTGCTGGAGAGGCGGTGGGTACGGACGGTCGCGTTTCCGCCGCGTAGCTGATGCCGGCGGCCTGTGAAAAAAAAGCAGCGGCCAGCAGGCAGGTTACTAAGAAGGCTCCAGTCTTGTGCGAAAGATCAGCCCGCGCGAGGAAAATGCCCGAAATCACAGACCTGCCTCAAGAGTGTCAATTGGATCAATTAAATCGATAAAATACGGCCAATTATATCTTGACTATGCATCCAGCCGCCCTGTAATTTGTCTGCGTCATACAGACAGACTTCCCACTCCAACCCGCCTGCGGGAGGTGCCTTGTGTTTTTCTCGTCGCGCAAAGCTGTTGCTTGCCTGGCTGCCGTGGTTATTCTAAGCGGCCAATTTCTGCACGCTGATGTGACCGCGTCGGTTCAAGGCACGGTCGTGGACCCGAGCGGCGCCGCCGTGCCCAACGCGACCTTGATTCTTAAGCATCCCGACACCGGACTGGAGCGGCGCACGCAGACGGACGCCTCGGGCACCTACGAGTTCCTCAGCATTCCGGTGGGAGAGAACTACATCATCCAGGTGGAGTCGCCTGGGTTCCAAACCAGTGTTCAAAGCGGCGTTAAACTTCTGGTGAACCAGAGGTACCGGGCCGACTTCAACCTGGTAGTCGGCGCGGTGAACGAAAAAATTGAAGTCTCCACACTCTCGGCACAGGTGGACACCACCACAACACAGCTGGGAGATGTTATCGAAGACAAGAAGATGACGGCCTTGCCGCTGAATGGCCGCAGCTACATTGACCTGCTCGGATTGCAGACCGGGGTTGTACCCATTTCGTCCGATGCAGCGATCAGCGACCGGCCCGTTTCTGGAAATGGCAGCTCGGGCAACCTCTCGGTGAACGGGCAGAGAGAGTCCGCCAATTCCTTCCTGGTCAACGGCGGCGACGTCGAGGAGAGCCTGGATAACGGTGCTTCAATCGTGCCTACTCTCGACTCGATCCAGGAATTCCGGCTGCTGACCAACTCGTTCAATGCCGAGTATGGGCGTTTTTCCGGTGCCATCGTGAATGTGGTGACCAAGTCGGGCACCAACTCGGTGCACGGTTCAGGCTACGAATTCCTTCGCAATGACAAGCTCGATGCGAAAAACTACTTCGACGAGACGCGAGGCGCGTTAAAGCGCAACCAGTTCGGCGGCACCATCGGCGCCCCGATCGTGAAGAATAAACTCTTCGCGTTCGGGGACTACCAGGGCACGCGCGAAATTCGCGGAGTTTCGCAGTTCGTTACGGTACCTTCGCTGCTTGAACGGAGCGGTGATTTCTCGGATCTCGACACCACCGGTTTTCAGCAGTTTGTCGATTCCGATGGAAACCCAAGCGTGGTGCGCGGGGACAACAGCGCCGGCTCTTTTCCTGCGAGGCTAAGCGGCCGCCTGGGGTACACGGTCGCATCTGGCGAGCCCTACTGGTTCGCTGGTTGTGCGTCAACGAATCCGGAGACGGGGTGTGTATTTCCCGGGGCTGCGGGGCCGGTGATCCCTCAGTCCGCTTGGTCTCCCGTGGCTGTCGCCACCTTGAAATTCATTCCGACGCCGACCGGAGATTCAGACGGACAGCCGTTCTTTTCGAGCTCCTCCGAGAGCTCAAACCTGCGCGACGACAAATTCGGAGTGAAAGTCGATTTCAATCCGGGGCACTTCGGCAACTTGTCGGTTTATTATCACTTCGACGATGCTAACTTCCTGAATCCGTATCCCGCGTTTACCGAGAATGTCCCAGGCTTCGCCGCCACCTCGATTTCGCGGGCACAGCAAATCGCACTGAGTCACACGGCTATCCTGGGTACGAATTCGGTTAACGAGTTCCATCTGAATTACACGCGCGTGGCGTTACTGAAGAACAAACCCGTAGGCGGCCTGGGCAAGATCACGGACTTTGGATATGAGGCCGGCGGGCTCGGAATCATTCCCACCAATGCCAGCCTTGAGGGCGTGGCACCGATCGGATTGAACCAGACCGGCCCCGCTTTCGGCCTGCCCGACGGCACCACGGGTCAATACAACAATAGCTATCAGGTCAGCGATAATTTTTCGAAGGTTTTGGGCAAGCACACCCTCAAGTTCGGCGGCGACGTTCGTTACATTCAAATCAACGAGCGCAACACCTACACTTCGAATGGCTGGTTCCAGTTCGATGGAACAGAAACGGGGAACGATTTCGCGGACTTCCTGCTGGGAGCGCCGGACCTTTTCAATCAGACCAGTGCGCAATTGCTGGACTCACGGACGAAATACTTCGGCCTTTACGCCCAGGACAGTTATAAGGTCAGACCTGACCTGACCCTGAACTATGGTTTGCGATGGGACGTGAGCCAGCCGTTCTATGACACGCAAGACCGGATACAGACCTTCGTGCCAGGCGTGCAGTCGAAGGTTTACCCGGATTCGCCCAAGGGATTTGTGTTTCCCGGCGATCCGGGAGTGCCGCGCACGCTTGCGCCCACGCAGTATGACCATTTTGCCCCGCGGCTGGGCATCGCCTATTCGCCGGGAGCCACCGAGGGGTTGGCGGCAAAGATCTTCGGCGGTCCGGGGAAGACCAGCATTCGCTTGGGTGGCGGGCTCTACTACACTGCCATCGAAGACGTCACTCTATTCAATGAGGTTGGCGATGCTCCGTTCGGACTCTTCTACGTCAGCCCGGTCCCGGTCTACCTGGAAGAACCTTACAAGTCTCGCTTAAACGACAACGATCCTGGACAACGGTTCCCGTTTACGATTCCGCCCGCGGGGGCTACCGGAATCTGGCCGCAGTATCTCCCGGTTTCGGGCGCACCCACTTACAAGCTCACCAACAAGCTTCCGTACGCCGAGCATTTCAATTTTACGATTCAACGTCAGATTTCTGACAGCGCGGTGTTGTCGGTCGGCTACGTTGGAACACGCGGTCACCATCTTCTGTCGTGGATAGAGGCAAACCCAGGAAACGCCGCGCTCTGCCTTCAGGTTCGCGCAGCGCTGGGTGCGGCCAACGGCTGCGGCCCCGGTGGCGAAGACAGTATCTACGATTTACCCGGCGGTCAAACCGTGAACGGCACGCGTCCCTATTCGGTTACGTCCGGCCGCGAACTGGCCAACGGGACCCTGGATTTCTCCCAAAATTCGTGGGAAGCCACCATTGCCAATTCGGCATACGATGCCTTGCAGGTTAGTCTGGAGAAGAAGCTGGGGGCGTTCCGCTTTCTGGCGGCCTATACCTGGTCCAAGTCTTTCGACAATTCGTCGGGCTTTTTCGATGCGGTCAATCCCTTCAACCCGCAGATAAGCAGATCACTTTCGGCATTCGACCTGACGCATAATTTCGTCATCAGCTACAGTTACGATCTGCCGTCGCCCAAATCTCTGACCGGCTTTACGGGAAAGTTGCTCTCCGGCTGGACCATCTCCGGAATCACCCGTTTCACCACCGGTCTTCCGATTTCGCTGAGCGAAGGCGACGATGCTTCGCTTTGCGGATGTAATGGCGTGGACGTGCCTAACTACAACGGTGGCGCCATTCACTTCCTGAATCCGCGGGACTCGGGCAGCCACCAGTACTTTACGACCGACGCGTTTAGCGCTGAGTCGCTGGGCCAGGCGGGTAATGCCAACCGGCGTTTCTTTCACGGCCCTGGTTTGAACAACTGGGATTTGGCCTTGCACAAGGACACGCACATAACCGAAGCGACCCTGCTGGAATTCCGGGCAGAGTTCTTCAATGTCTTCAATCACGCCCAGTTCACGAATCCTTCTGGCGCCATTGACGGGAGCAACTTTGGTCAGGTGACAGGTGCCCGGGATGGCCGGATCGGACAGGTTGCGTTGAAGTTTTCTTTCTAAGCGTCGAACGCTTTTCTGCTGGAGGGCACGGGTTACGCTCGTGCCCTCAATTGTTTCGGCTTGCTTAGGACAGGCAGCAGTCTCACAAATGCGATGAGCCGCCTTCTCCCAAGAACGAACTGGTATCTTGTGCTGCTGTTCGGATTCAGCGCATGTCCGGCTCTGTCAGCCCAATTGAGCGGAGAGGCGGCGCGCGACTGGCCGGTGGTATTTCGCGACACCCTGCAGCACAACGTTTTACAGTTCTGGATCGACCATGCGCTCGATAAAGAGGACGGCGGGCTGCTCGGCCGACTGGACCGCGCAGGCCATCCCATTCCTCCCGGCGACAAATCTGTGGTCTTGATATCGCGATCTCTATGGTCGTTTTCTGAGGCCTACCGCCGGTATCCGGATCCTGCCTATCAGAAAATGGCGGAGGAGTGCCTGAAGTTTCTGCGAGAGAAGATGTGGGACAAGCAACATGGTGGCTACTACTTCATGGTGAGCCGCGAGGGCCGCGTCCTCGACGCCACCAAGCAGCTCAATCCCATGTCCTACGTGATGGAGGGGTTGGCGGAATACGCTCTTGCTTTCCACGATGCGCAGGCCGCCCGCGAAGCCCTGGACCTGTTCGAGGTGATCGACAAGCACGCTCACGACAATGAACACGGCGGTTATCGCATCGCTTTCACCGAAGACTGGCAGTTCATCAAGAACTATGAAGATGGGCCGAACGCCGCCGGCTCATTTGGCAGGAAGTCCTACGACTGGCATCTCGGTTTGGTCGAGGCCTTGGCCACGCTCTACGACGCGACCGGCGACATTCGCGTCCGCCTGCGCCTCAACGAGTTGCTGAACATATTCGTGGACAAGATCGTCGATGCGGAGACTGGTTACGGCAGGTACTATTTCACCGACGACTGGAAAGCCGCTGACCGTGACGGAGACTCCAAGCAATCCGAGTACGGCCTCGACCTTGAAGCCAGTTGGCTGCTGGTGGAGGCGGCAGAGAGGGTGGGGCGCAACCAGGATCCAAAGATTCGACGCGCCAGCCTGGCCCTGGTGGACCACGCGCTGCGCTATGGCTTCGACCAGCAGCACGGCGGTGTCTATCGCTACGGCCCAGCCACAGGCCCGGCCGACAACAGGGACATGGAGTGGTGGCAGCAGTGCGAAGCTCTGGTCGCTTTCCTGAACGCTTATCACTTAACTGGCGATGCCAAGTACTGGCAAGCGTTTGATCTGGAAGCTCGCTTTGTGACGGACCGTTTCGTGGATCATCAGTATGGCGAGGTTTACACCGCGATCTTCCACGACGGCAAAATTGACAGCGAGAAAGTCGGCCCCTGGAAAGCCCAGTATCACGTTACCCGAGCTTTTCTTGAAATCCTCGCGCGCCTGGGCGGAACGCTGTAGATCCTGTGCACGCCGTCAGTGGTTTAACTCGCCCAGCGCACCTGGACTTAATGCAGCGCTAAAGCGCTGCTCCACCCAATGGCGCGGTGGTCAAGGCCCTTTTTCCCTAGGACGCTTTTGATTCCCGCTTCGCGCTCGTCTATTCTGTCTCCGATATCCTGAAGACTTCTGGCAGGGTTCCCGATATGGCCAATATTTCCCGATTAAATGTGAACGGCAGCGTATACGCGATTGAAGCCGATGAGAAGGTCAGCCTGCTGAGCGTCCTTCGCGACCAACTTGACCTGACGGGCACTAAATATGGTTGCGGTGAAGGTGCGTGCGGGGCTTGCACTGTCCTCATCGATGGCCAGTGGCGCCGATCGTGCATCACTCCCGTGGGCACCGTGGGCGAGAAATGGATCACCACCATTGAAGGTCTGGCTGAGGGTGAGCATTTGCATCCCTTGCAACAGGCATTCCTCGACGAAGCTGTCATGCAGTGCGCATATTGCACCTCTGGGATGATCATGACGGCGGTGGCGCTTCTGAAAACGAAGCCGAATCCAACCGAAGCTGAGATTGTCGAGTTCATGGAAGGCAACGTTTGCCGCTGCGGCACTTACCCGCGCATTGTGGCGGCGATCGCGAAAGGCGCAAGAGTTCTCAGAGAGTCAGGCGCGGCGAAGGAGTCGGGGCGATGAGCGGAAACGTGAAGTCTCCCTATGCGCTGGAACCGGAACGTTACGAACTGACGGCGCCGCCTGCATATCGCTTCGAAGTGGATCGGCGTGGCTTCTTCAAATTTCTCGGCGCCGGCATTCTGGTGGTTTGCGTTTTGAAAGACGCTGCCGCCGCGCAGGAATCAGGTGGCCGGTCCCGTGGCGAGACCCTCCCTGCTGAGATTGGTGCCTGGATGCACATCGGCGAAGATGGAGGAGTCACTGTCTTCACCGGAAAAGTAGAGGTCGGGCAGAATATCCGGACATCTCTGACCCAGGCGGTTGCTGAGGAACTGCGCGTCTCGACCAGCAAGATCGCAATGGTCATGGGCGACACCAAACTCACTCCTTTCGACATGGGGACGTTCGGGAGCCGCACCACCCCGACCATGAATCTGCAGCTCAGGAAAGTCGCTGCAGCCGCTCGTGAAGTGTTGATTGGCTTGGCGGCGAAGCAATGGAAGGTGGATCGACAGCAGCTGATCGCGGCCGGCGGCAGGATTACGGATTCGGTGACGAAGCGCTCTGTCGAATATGCGGCGCTGGCCAAAGGACAGCAACTCTCGGAAACCGTGGCGGTTGAAAATCCTCTTGTCCCGGCGGCGCAGTGGACAGTCGCGGGACAATCCCTGCCTCGAGTGGATGGGCGGGACTTTGTCACCGGCAAGCATCGCTATCCGTCGGACCAGAAGCTACCGGACATGTTGCACGGAAAAATCTTGCGTCCGTCAGCTTTCGAAGCGTCTCTGGCGTCGCTCGACACTAAAGAAGCCGAGCTGATTGCGGGCGTTTCCGTAGTCCGGGACGGCAACTTTGTGGGCGTGGCGGCACCTACCGTAGAAACTGCGTCTCGTGCACTCGTTGCCATCAAAGCGGAATGGAAATCCGAGCCCCAACCGTCAAACCGCGACTTGTTTGACTATCTAAAGAAAACCCCAGCCGAAGGAAATGAGCCAGTCGAAGCAGTCTTCGATTCAGGTTCGGTGGGGCAAGCCCTGGCGGCTGCCGATCATCGTTTGCAGCAGACCTACACCGTTTCCTACATCGCGCATGTACCGCTGGAGCCTCGCGCCGCGGTGGCGCAATGGATAGGCGACGACTTGACCGTCTGGACAGGCACGCAGCGGCCGTTCGGAGTTCGCAGTGAACTCGCTGAGGCCTTTCGTATTCCCGAAGACAAGGTTCGAGTGCTGATGCCGGACATGGGTTCGGGTTACGGTGGAAAGCACACCGGGGAAACGGCGATTGAGGCTGCGCGGCTGGCGCGGGCGGCAAAGCGACCGGTCAAACTAGTATGGACCCGCGAAGAGGAATTCACCTGGGCGTACTTTCGTCCCGCCGGAATCATGGAGGCGACCTGCGGGGTGCAAAAAGATGGCACGATAACTGCGTGGGAATTCCATAACTACAACTCGGGGACGGCGGGAATCCGCACTTATTATGAAATCCCGAACCAGAGTATCCGGTTTCATCCCGCCCGCTCGCCCTTGCGCCAAGGATCGTATCGCGCGTTGGCCGCCACGGCCAATCACTTTGCGCGCGAATCGTTCATGGACGAGCTGGCCCATTCGGTAAAAATGGATCCGCTCGCGTTCCGCTTGAAGAACCTGAAGAACGAGCGTCTCCGAGCTGTCTTCGAAGCTGCGGCCAAGAAATTCGGTTGGGGACGGGCCAAATCCTCTGCCGGCCAGGGCTTCGGAATGGGCGGTGGATACGAGAAGCTGGGGAACGTCGCAACCTGTGCCGAAGTTGCCGTGGACCAGAAGTCCGGCAAGGTGAAAGTTGTGCGGGTGGTCACGGCCTTCGAGTGCGGCGCCATTGTCAATCCCGACAACCTGCGCAATCAGATTGAGGGCTCGAACATCATGGGGCTGGGCGGTGCGTTATTTGAGGCAATTGAATTCGAAAATGGCCACATTCTGAACGGACGCTTATCGCGATATCGGGTCCCACGTTTCAGCGATGTGCCGGTGCTCGAAACCGTCCTGCTCGATCGCAAGGACGTTCCTTCAGCAGGTGCGGGTGAATGTCCGATTGTGGGTCTGGCCCCGGCGATAGGGAACGCGATTTTCGACGCGACTGGCGTGCGCCTGCGCTCGCTGCCTATGGTTCCGAGGGCCCTGAAAATCGGTTAGTGGGACGGTCTAGTCTTTGTCCAGATATTCGCCCGGGACATCGTCCTCCGGCACTTCGTGGGTGTGAACTTCTCCCCCGTCAGCGTCACCGGCGTCGGTCACGCCCTGCACCACGTCGGCCTCGAACGCGTTTCCTTCCTCGATCAGCTCGTTCACACTCTCCGAATCGACACCTTCGATTCTGGATAATCCCTGCAAATCTCCCGACTGCCCACCGGAGCTCGCGCCCGGTCCCCGCTTTGCGAACGCCAGCGGATAGGAGCGTTGGCTTTTTCCTCGGACCTTCTTCTTAGGTGTGCTCGCCTTCTTCCGGGCGGTCGCCTGCTTGCTTCTTTTCGCTATCTTCTTCGCAGGCGCCTTCTTCTTGGCCAGTTTCTTCTTCGCCGACTTCTTCCTTGGCGCTGCCTTCCTCGGCTGCGGCTGCTTCTTCTTCGGTTTCTTTTTGGTAGCCATACGCGCAGTTTACCACCGGTGGGTCATTCCCGACTTCCGACACAGCTCGGAACTATTTGATTTCAGTCCATGGTTGCGCCTGGTTCAGCGCATATTTCGCAACCGTCTTTTCATCAAACCAGGAACTAAACCTGGAGTCTGGGGCAAAAGCAAATCGCCATCCTTGACTTCCAACTGGCGGTTGATCAGCTTGCGAAAATTCAAGACCTGGTCGTCGGAAAAAAACACCACATAGCGCGCGTTGGGTGTGGACGCCACCAGATGCGCGTGCAGATCGTGCAGCCAGTGCGGGATATGGTCACGTGGTAGCTGGCCGCGGTCTGCGCGATCCGGCGCCACTCGGAGATTCCACCGCAGACGGCCCGCGTCCGCCTGCAGGATCCAATCGCGCGCGAGATTACCGCCCGAATGCCTGCTCCCAGTCACGTGTTGCTGTCGGGCACGGCACAGATTAAGCTATGCTGCCCGGAAGGCTGTGACTCTGGATTTGGGCGCGAAAGGACCCGCGGATGGACCTGACGAACGTTTCCAACCAGCGCCGCTGGGGCATCGTAGGCCTGCTTTTCACCGCGTCATTAATCAATTATCTCGACCGCGCAGCGATTTCTTTCGCTCTGCCTCTGATTTCCAGGGATTTCCATCTGACGCCGGAGACCAAGGGCCTGCTGTTATCTTCTTTTTTCTGGTCGTACGCGCTCATGCAGGTTCCTATTGGCTGGTGCGCCGACCGCTTCAATTTGCGCTGGCTCTATGCCGGGGCCTTCGCTCTCTGGTCGTTGGCGCAGGGCCTTACCGGCCTGGCGGAGAGTCTCGCCGTTCTCATCGGCTTCCGCATTCTTCTTGGCGTCGGAGAATCCATCTACCTCCCCGGCGGAACAAAGATCGTCAGCGTGCTGTTCCCCGCGAAAGAGCGTGGGCTGCCTTCCGGGTTGTTCGACTTTGGTACTCGCACCGGGTTGGTACTCGAAGGCATCCTGGTTCCCTGGCTTCTAGTGCGAAATGGATGGCGTCACACTTTCCTATTCTTAGGTTTTGCTGGGCTCCTCTGGGTCATTCCCTGGCTCTTGGTTTTTCCTCGCCGCATGCGAGCAGTGGAGTGGGTTGTGGTTTCACCGCCTTCCGGTCAACCCTCGCGGATCCAGTGGAACGCGTTGCTCAACCGCAACCTGCTGGGCATCTGCCTGGGATTCTTCTGCTTCGATTACTACTGGTATGTGCTGGTCACATGGCTGCCCGACTACCTGGTGACCATCCGCCACCTCAGTATCGTGCAGGCCGGTTTCTACGCTTCACTCGCGTTCTTCACCTTCGGCGTTTCCGAACCGCTTGGAGGATCGCTGGCAGACAGTCTGATCCGCCGCGGCTGGGATGAGACCCGTGCGCGAAAAGGAATTGTGACTGCGGCCTTCTTCATGGGCCTGTTCCTCATCGCGGCTATGCGGACCTCAACTACCCCCATGGCGATCGGGTGCCTGATCGGAGCCTCTCTGGTCGGACTTGCCACCGGCAATCTGCTGGTAATTCTGCAATGCTGCGCCCCGTTCGAAAGAGTCGGAATATGGACCGGGGCAGAAAATTTTGCCGGCAATCTCGCCGGAATTGTCGCGCCCCTGGCGGTGGGATTTCTGATCAAGCGGAACGGCTCGTATGTTCCGGGCTTTGAGCTCGGCGTGATCGTTCTTCTGGCTGGATTGCTTTTTTATTGGTTCATCGTTGGCGAGTTAGAGCCGCGGTCCTCGTAGGTCCTCATTAGGAGTTTGGCATTTCGTAAAAGAAGTGTCATCCCGAGCGCCGCTCGAGCCGCGTTTTACGCGGTGAGAGCAAGTCGAGGGACCCCTATTTCGCCGGAGATTCATCCACTGATAGGGGTCCTTCGACTCCGCGATAGGTTTCGCGACCGAAACCTATCGCTCCGCTCAGGAGGACAGGCGGATGGAGTTGTGGGGAGGCTACTCACCCTGTCCAATGGTGCAGAAGACGATCCATTCGGATAGGAATTACTGCAATATTTTTCCACTTATGGTACCTGCCCGACGGAAAAGCGACTTAGTTGCAGTCGCAGGTACCCAGACGCTGGTTTTCTCTTGACCCTGCGACCGTGCACTTATATTGTCGCGTGCCGTAGGTCGTCCCTGGCCGAGACGGTCTAAGTTGAGTTGAAACTGCTCCAAGGATACAACCGTGTCTCTTCGTCGCTTGCTTGCAATTGCTTCGCTTAGCTTTTTGATTGTCCTGCTTGTAACTGCCTTCCGCTCGCCGACGGTGAGCGCCGGGTTTCAGCCGGTTTCCCCCGAAGAGTTGCAGATGAAAAAGGAACCACTGGCGCCCGGGGCCGCGGCAATCATTCTGTTCCGCCAGGTGGACCGGGACGATACCGGCCGCACTGCTCATGAAAACGACTACTTCCGCGTCAAGATATTGACCGAAGAAGGGCGGAAGTACGCGGACATCGAAATCCCCTATTTCAAAAGCCGGGGCAACGTCGAGGCGATTCGCGCACGGACCGTCCGGCCCGACGGCTCCATTGCGGATTTCGATGGAAAAGTTTTCGACAAGTCCATCGCCAAAGCCAAAGGGTTGAAGTACCTGGCAAAGACTTTCACACTGCCCGATGTCCAGGTAGGCAGCATCATTGAGTATTCCTACACCATCGACCTGGCCGAAGATTTTGTTTTCGACTCGCACTGGATCCTCAGCGACGAACTATTCACCAAGAACGCTAAATTTTCCCTGAAACCCTACCACTCCGACTACGGCACCATGGGCGTGCGCTGGAGCTGGCAGGGTTTGCCCCCGGGCACGGTCCCGCCCGCGGAGGGCGCGGACCATGTTGTCCGGCTGGAGGCAAGCAAGATTCCCGCCTTCCAGACGGAAGACTTCATGCCGCCCGAGAACGAGTTGAAATCGCGCGTGGACTTTGTCTACAGCGAAGATCAGTTCGAGCGGGATCCAGCGGTTTTCTGGAAGAAGACCGGCAAGAGCCTCAACGATCAACTGGAAAATTTTGTGGGAAAACGCAAGGCCATGGAACAAGCCGTGGCCCAGATCGTCTCACCCAGTGACCCGCCGGACGTGAAATTACAAAAGATTTATGCCCGGGTGCAGCAGATGCGCAACACCTCTTACGAGGTCAGTAAGACGGAGCAGGAGCAGAAGCGGGAGAAGGAGAAGAGCCCAGGCAACGTCGAGGATGCGTGGAAGCGAGGGTACGCTGACGGAGCGCAGCTTACATGGCTCTATCTCGCACTGGTTCGGGCGGCGGGATTCGAAGCCTACGGCGTCTGGGTGGCAGATCGCAGCAACTATTTCTTTCAGCCGAAGATGATGGATCGCACCAAGCTGGACGTAAATGTGGTGCTGGTCAAGCTCAATGGCAAGGACATCTATTGCGACCCGGGAGCGGCGTTCACACCATACGGGTTGCTGACCTGGCCTGAAACCAGCGCCCCGGGATTGAGGCTCGATAAGGACGGCGGCAGTTGGGTCCAGACCACGCTTCCGGAGAGTACGGCTTCGCTGATCGAACGCAAGGCGACGCTAAAGCTGTCGGATACGGGCGACCTGGAAGGGAAGCTGACGATTACCTTTACCGGCCTCGAAGCCATGAGACGACGCGTCGAAATGCGAAATGAGGATGAAACCAATCGTAAGAAATTTCTCGAGGACCAGGTAAACGAATACGTCCCGGCGGCTATCGAAGTGGAACTGACGAACCAACCGGACTGGAAAAGTTCTCAGCCCTCCCTGACGGCGGAATTTAGTCTGAAAGTTCCGGGCTGGGCGGCCGGGGCGGGCCGCCGCGCGTTGGTTCCAGTCGGGCTCTTCAGCGGCACGGAGAAGCACGTGTTTGACCACGCCAATCGGGTCCACCCCATCTATTTTGAATTTCCCTTCGAAAAACACGATGACATCACTATCGAGTTGCCCAGCGGCTGGCAAGTGAGCAACCTGCCGGCGCCGCAGAAGCAGGATGCGCACGTCATCGTGTACTCGTTGCAAGTAGAGAACTCCAGGAACACGCTGCATCTGACCCGGAACTTGAACGTGGATGTTCTCCTCGTGGACCCGAAGTATTACGCCGCGCTGCGGAACTTTTTTCAGGTGGTTCGAACCAGCGATGAGGAACAAATCGTCCTGCAACCGGGAACGGCGAGCGCTGCCAACTAACCGGAAAATCGCGCGCGTTTTGCTGGGCATCGCTGCCAGCCTGCTGATTTGCGCCTCCCCGGCCGCGGCCGGCGGTGACGCGCCCCAATGGATGCACGCCCTGGTCAATGCGCCGCTGCCTCCTCACGATGACAAGACGGACGCCGTGCTGCTGTATTCGGAAAGAACGCTCACCGTCCTCTCCGCCGACAAGATCAAAAAGACGGTCCGAGTCGCCTACAAGATTCTCCGCCCGGGCGGCCGCGATTACGGGGTGGTTGCAGTCTCCTTCAACCTTCACCAGAAGATCACCAGCCTGCATGGCTGGTGCATTCCGGCCCAGGGCAAAGACTATGAGGTCAAGGACAAGGATGCCGTGGAAGTATCTCTGGCCAAAGTTGAGGGCAGCGAACTGGTCTCTGATGTAAAGGACAAGTTGCTCCGCATTCCGGCAGCCGATCCCGGCAACATCATTGGCTACGAGTACGAAAAGGAAGAGCAGCCCCTGGTCTTGCAGGACATCTGGAATTTTCAGTCAGAGCCTCCCGTACGGGAGAGCCACTACTCCCTGCAACTTCCTCCCGGTTGGGAGTACAGGTCGTCATGGCTCAACTATCCCGAAAGCAAGCCCGCGCCGGCGGGAAACAATCAATGGCGGTGGGTGGTCAGCGATGTGAAAGGGATTCGAAAGGAAGACGAGATGCCGCCGCTGGAGGGCGTTGCAGGCCAGATGATTGTCTCCTTCTTTCCACCAGGCGGCTCCACTGTGAATGGATTCGCCAACTGGCAGCAGATGGGAAATTGGTACCGGAATCTCACCAGCGGGCGGCTCGATGCGTCGGCCGACATCAAGCAGAGAGTGACCGCTTTGACCACGGCGGGCACGCTCCTGACCAAGATGATGGCGATCGCGCAGTTCGTCCAGCACGACATTCGCTACGTTGCGATTGAGTTGGGCATCGGAGGTTTCCAGCCTCATCCTGCCACCGATGTTTTCATGCACCGCTACGGAGACTGCAAGGACAAAGCCACGCTGATGGCTTCGATGCTGCATGAAATCGGTGTGGATTCGTACTATGTGGTGATCAATTCAGAGCGGGGATCGGTAACGCCCGACATGCCGGCGCACGCGGGCGGGTTTGATCACGTGATTCTGGCCATCAAATTACCCGATGGATTGAACCATCCGCTGTTGATTGCCACGCTGCAACATCCCCGGCTGGGGAAACTGTTGTTCTTCGATCCGACCAATGAACTGACGCCCTTTGGCCAGATCGGCGGATACCTCCAGGACAACTACGGCCTGCTGGTAACACCGGATGGCGGCGAACTGGTTGAAGTGCCCAAACAGCCGGCGGCGATGAACAGTGTTCAGCGCACCGCCAAACTGGCTCTCGATGCTACCGGCACATTGAAGGGCGACGTCAAGGAAGTACGGGTCGGCGACCGGGCCTGGTCACAACGCTGGGCGCTTCGTACCACAACCAAGGATATCGACCGCATCAAACCCATCGAGAGGCTGCTGGCCGGCTCTATCTCGACTTTTGAGATCACTCATGCCAGCGTGGTCAATCTTAATCAGACTGACCAGCCTTTCGGTTTCGACTACTCCTTCGAAGCCGCGAATTATGCCAAAAACGCGGGCAACCTGCTGCTGGTCCGGCCGCGGGTGATCGGATCCAAATCCAGCTCATTGCTTGAGACCAAAGAGCCGCGCAATTTTTCCATCGAATTCGAAGGCCCCGTCCAGGACACGGACACATTTGAAATCTCGCTGCCTCCAGGCTACGAGGTGGACGACTTGCCTCCGCCGGTCGATGTCGATTTCGGTTTTGCCAGCTATCACTCGAAAACTGACATAACGGGAAATGCGATCCGCTATAACCGCACCTTCGAGGTTAAGGAGCTGAGCGTACCGGTAAGCAAAGCGGAAGAGCTGAAAAAATTCTATCGAATCATCGCCAGCGACGAGCGCAATACCGTGGTCCTCAAGCCAGCTTCGAAATAGAGGTCCGGATGGCAGTGGCAATCGCTGCGTCCGACCCTCGCCGATGGTTATGGGCCAGTTTCCGAAACCGTTAACCACAAAGGACACGAAGGAAACTCGGGAAACTAAGTCCTTCGTGATACTTCGTGCCCTTGGTGGTTTATGCATTTTGTGTGCCCTATCGTGATACTGACCCACTCCGTCGCGATTATGCCCTTGACACGGATGACGACCTCTGGCATGACTAGCCTGCCGTTTAGGAGGCAAAGGCCATGAGCCTGGCAAATATTGTTGAAATCGTAGTGCTGGTCGCGATCGTTATCCTGGCGGTTCGTTTCTTTATGAAGCGGGGCTGACGAGTGATACAACTCGGCGGCTCACACAATGGAGGGGACGTTTCAGTTTCACTCAGGCCCAGACTGCGCCCAGTGACGCGATTTACACGAAACCGGACGGCGTAGTAAAGTTCGCACGAACCGGCGCTTGAGCCAACTGGAGCGAACATGAGACTGGCCCCGTCTGCCAAGGCATTCCTTGCAGGGCTGTGCATCCTGCCGACTCTTTTGGTTGCCGCCGATGCTCCCCGCCTGGAGCGCAAGGATGGACGCTTCGCTCTGGTCGTGGACGGAAAACCTTTCCTTATTCTGGGGGCGCAGATCAACAATTCCAGTGCGTGGCCTAACTCTTTGCCCAGGGTATGGCCGGCGCTGGAGGCCATGCACGTCAATACGGTCGAAGCTCCGGTTTACTGGGAGCAGATGGAGCCCGAACCTGGCAAGTTCGATTTCTCCAACGTGGATGAGTTGCTTGCCGGGGCACGCCAGCACCATCTGCGACTAGTGCTGCTCTGGTTCGGCACCTGGAAAAATGGGCAGGCGCATTACATTCCAGAGTGGATGAAGAATGACACGAAACGTTATCCGCGGGCGTTGAGCGCTCGTGGGAAGGTGCTCCCTGTTCTTTCCGCCAGCTCTGCCAGCAATCTCGAAGCGGATAAGCACGCCTTCTCCGCCCTCATGCGCCACCTCCGCGAAGCGGATGCCACGCAGCGTACCGTCATCATGGTCCAGGTGGAGAACGAATCCGGCTCGATCGGGACCGTCCGCGACTACTCGCCGGCGGCGCAGAAGGAGTTTGCGGGTGCAGTACCCGCGACGCTAACCAGCGCGCTGCGTGTCGGGAATGGCAACTGGTCCCAGGTTTTTGGCCCCGATGCGGATGAGAATTTCATGGCGTATTCCGTCGCCCACTACATCAGCGAGGTGGCGCGCGCCGGCAAGGCCGAATATCCCCTGCCCATGTACTGCAATGTCTGGATTAAGTACCCGGTGCACGCCCTGGAAGATCGCGACCGCGCCGTCCCCGGACAGGAGTACCCCAGCGGCGGTCCGCAGCAGGACAACATCGATATATGGAAGGCGGCGGCTCCGGTCATCGATCTCCTCGCGCCTGACTTCTATTCCGACGACATGCGGTTCTATCACGAGATCATCGCCGCCTATCATCGTGATGACAACGCCTTCTTCATCCCCGAGACAGGAATGCAGAATAACTTTGGGCGGTATTTCTTTCTCGCCTTGGGTCATGGCGCCATTGGCTTTTCGCCCTTTGGCGTGGACTACACCGGCTGGACGATCTCCGATGAAAAAATACCCGGCTGGCTTTCGGAAGACTTTGCTCTCTTTGAGCCCATCGCCGGCCAGGTGGCGCAGCTGAACTTTGACGGCAAGTTGCAGACCGCCGTGGAAGAGAAGGGTAGCGAGCGGCAGCGTTTGCACTTCGGCGATGTGGACGCCATGGTCTCCTTCGGTTTTCCGCAGCGCGATGGCGAGATGCCGCCCGGGAACCCCGATTCGCACGGGCGAGCCATGGTGGCCCAACTCGGTCCGTTAGAGTATCTGGTGACGGGGTTTGACGCCAGCGTCAGCTTCCAATTGGCAGACAATCCCGCGAGCAAGGCACAGAATCAGCAACTTGAGATTCTTCGCGCCGAAGAAGGCGGCTACGTAAAGGGCTCCTGGCAGGCCCTGCGCACCTGGAATGGAGACCAGACCGACCGGGGGCTTAATTTCAAGAGCAATCGCAACGAAGTGGTGCGCATCCGCCTGCACACGATCGAGCTGTACGACCGAAACGTGGCCCGCCCGGGCCCGGACTAGGCGCCAGTACTGGCAATGCCCGGCATCGCCGGGATTTGGATGGGGTAAGATATGGCCGGTTGTTGGGGTAGTTCTGCGGGCCGCGAGAATAGTCACATAAGGTAAGGTCTCGGGTGGGTGGTCGAAGGGAGGGCTCGAAATGGCGGATGCTGACGCTCGCCGTGGAACTCAGCCTGCGATCACCGAGATCGATGTCCTCTGGATTACGGCCGGCTTGGGATGCGACGGGGACACGATTGCCATGACGGCGGCCACCCAGCCCAGTATCGAAGACATCGTGACCGGCGCCCTGCCCTGGATTCCCAAAGTCAACTTCCTCAATCCCTTCCTTGCTGTTGAAAATGGCGACGACTTCATGCGGCGTTTTCACCTGGCGGCACAGGATATGCTGGGACCTTTTATTCTCGTCATCGAAGGATCGATTCCGGACGAAACCAATAAAGAGGAAGGGTATTGGGCTTCATTCGGCACCGACGCAAAGACCGGGCAACCGATCACCACCTGCGAATGGGTCGATCGTCTGGCGCCCAGGGCCTGGGCCGTGATTGCGGCAGGGACCTGCGCCACCTACGGCGGTATCCATGCCATGGAAGGAAATCCCACGGGCTGCATGGGCCTTGCGGATTACCTGGGCTGGCAGTGGCGTTCGAAGGCGGATATTCCCATCGTATGCGTGCCGGGGTGTCCGGTGCAGCCGGACAATTTCATGGAGACGTTGTTGTACCTGCTGCACATGGCGGCCGGGCGGGCGCCCATGATTCCCCTGGATGAGGCGTTGCGTCCCACCTGGCTGTTTGGCAGCACTGTGCACGAGGGATGCGATCGTGGAGGGTACTACGAGCAGGCGCAATTTGGCGACGAATATGGATCGCCCCTGTGCATCGTCAAGCTGGGATGCTGGGGCCCGGTGGTCCAGTGCAATGTCGGTAAGCGAGGTTGGATGGGCGGGATCGGAGGTTGTCCGAATATCGGCGGAATCTGTATCGGCTGCACCATGCCGGGCTTTCCCGACAAATTCATGCCGTTCATGAATCAGCCGCCAGGGTCGCTTTTGTCCTCCGCAGCCGTCCAAACTTATGGACGTGCGATTCACGCGTTGCGCCGCTTTACGCAGTCGTCGCTCAACAAAGAGCCAGGATGGCGCAAGCGCCCCCGTTGATCCGCATGTGTGTGGGTGTGGGTCGGACACTCCTGTCCGACGCTTTTGGGGTTGATGTTGGGGTTGGTATTGGGGTTGGGGTTGGAGTTGGAGTTGGGGTTGGGATTTGGTTTTAGATTTGGAGCCGCGGCTGTTGTGGAGTTCATGACGTGGAAATGAGTTTAGGAATGCCGGAGTCCAAGTCAAAGGCGGCGGACAAGAGTGTCCGCCCCATACTCCGTCCGGTGGCGCTGGCCGACCCGGAGCTTGATCCTGCGCAGGCTGAGGAAATTCTCCAGGAGCTGGCGGGAGTCTTTACTCAGGATCCCAGCATTGCCCGGCGCATTGTGTATCCGCCGGAAAAGCCAGGCATCGCTCCGGCCGCGGATCCGCAGCTCCCCAATCTGGAAGCAAGATATCGCGCCCTGGTTGAGCAGATTCCTGCCGTCGTATTCATGGCCTATCTCGATCGTGGCATCGGCGAAGCCTATGTGAGTCCGCAGATCGAAGCCGCGCTGGGATTTTCCCAGGAGGAGTGGTTAGAGGACCCGGTGCGCTGGTATAGCCATATCCACCCGGACGACAAGCAGCGCTGGAGCACCGAAGCGGCCGAGATGTTTCTTACCGGCAATCCCCTGCGCTCGGCCTATCGCGTGGTGGCGCGAGACGGCCGCGTGATCTGGTTTCATTGCGAAGCCAAGATGATTCGCAAGGCAGACGGCGAGCCCTGGTTCATTCACGGAGTGGGATTTGACATCACCGACCTGAAGCGGACGGAAGAGGCTCTGCAGGAAGAGCGCAATGTGGTCTCCGCCATCCTCCACACTGTGGGAGCTTTGGTGGTGGTGCTCGACCCGGAAGGCAGGATCATCCGCTTTAACCGGGCTTGTGAGCAAATGACGGGGTATTCTTTCGAGGAAGTTCGCGGACAGTGTATTTGGGACCTGTTTCTGATTCCGGAAGAAGTGGAACATTTCAAAGCGTCGTTCCAGAAAACCCGCGCCGACGAGCGCCCCAATGAGTACGAAAGCCGATGGGTTTGTCGAGACGGCCGGCAGAGGATCATCGCATGGTCGACCACGACCCTCCCCGGTGCCAACGAAGCTGTGAGTTGCGTGATCGCTTCGGGCATTGACATTACGGAGCGCAAACGGGCCGAGGCGAAATTTCGTGGCCTGCTGGAAGCCGCGCCGGACGCCGTAGTGGTGGTCAATCGAGAAGGCAAGATTGTCCTGGTCAACGCCCAGGTGGAGAAGTTGTTCGGTTATCACCGGGAGGCGCTGCTAGGGCAAGAGCTCGAATTGCTGGTGCCGGCGCGGCTGCGACGCAAGCACTCGGAGCACCGGAAGACTTTCTTCGAAGAGCCGCGAGTCCGGCCTATGGGAGCTGGCGCGGAGCTCTACGGCCTGCACAAGGATGGCCACGAATTTCCGGTGGAGATCAGCTTAAGCCCGCTGGAAACCGAGGAAGGGGTGCTGGTTTCGAGCGCCATCCGCGACATCACGGAGCGCAAGCACCTGGAGAAAACCATTCTTGAGATCAGCGGGCGGGAGCAGCGTCGGATCGGACAGGATCTACACGATGGCCTGGGACAGCATCTTACCGGTATTGCATTCATGAGTAAGGTGCAGGAACAGAAGCTTGTCGAAAAGGGCTTGCCGGAGGCCGGAGACGCGGCCAAGATCGTGAAGCTGGTGAATGAGGCCATTAATAAGACGCGGGAACTGGCACGCGGCCTGCTGCCGGTGGTGTCCGATGCGCGGGGGCTGATGTCGGCGCTCCAGCAACGGGCGGGAGAGGTGGAGGACTTGTTTGGGGTTTCGTGCCGCTTCGAGTGCTTCACTCCTGTGCTGATTCATGATGACGCCATGGCGACTCATCTCTACTATATTGCGCGGGAGGCCGTGAACAACGCCATCAAACATGGCCGGCCTGAGCACATCGTGATTCGTCTCGCGGCTGCTCGGGGTCAGGGCGCCCTGGTAATTGAGGATGACGGCACGGGTATTCCGGAGCTTCCCGGCAAAGGCGTGGGCATGGGACTTCATCTTATGAACTACCGGGCCAGGATGATCGGAGCTGCGCTGCAGATACAACCGGGCGACGCCGGTGGGACCACGGTTACTTGCCTGTTTCCGGTCGAGGACTAAGAAATATGAACTCATCTCACAAGGTTCAGGACCACGTCGCAGTGAGAAAGAGCAGAATCCTGGTGGTGGACGACCATCCCATTGTGCGCCAGGGATTGGCGTTGCTCATCAATCAGGAAACCGACCTGGTGGTTTGCGGTGAGGCCGAAGAAGCCAGCGGCGCCATGCACGTGCTGGCTTCCGCCAAGCCGGACGTTCTCATCGTGGACATTTCCCTGAATGGTCCAGACGGGCTTGATCTGCTCAAGAACATAAGGAATCTGTACCCGACGCTCCCGGTGCTGATCCTCTCCATGCACGACGAGTCAATCTATGCGGAGCGCGCGCTACGGGCGGGTGCGAATGGCTACATCATGAAGCAGGAGGCAACAGAAAAGGTGCTGGTGGCGCTGCGCCGCATCCTGGGCGGCGAGATCTACGTGAGCGACCGTGTCGCCAACCGGATGCTGAAACACTACATCACCGGATCGGGCACGCTGCGCCACTCCTCCATCGCCGACCTGAGCGATCGCGAGCTGGAAGTGTTTCGTTTGATCGGGGAAGGCCACGGTACCCGGCAGATTGCCGAAGAATTGCACATAAGCGTCAAGACGGTCGAATCCTATCAGGCGCATATCAAGGAAAAATTGTCCCTGCGCAGCGCGCGCGAACTCATGCAGCATGCCATCCAGTGGAACATGGACGAAAAGACGGCGTGATGCAGATCCGTTGCGATCAAAATCCCTGACCGCAATGTTCGCAAAGACACCGCAAAAGAGCGCAAAGAAAACCACAGCGTCCGAGTAGCGCCCGCCGGACAGCCAGCGGGACGGCGGCGCTATATAGAGTTTCCCAGTATCGGGGAATCCCCGATAGAAAAAATAGTGCTTCCCATGAAACTTAAAAAGTGGGGCTCCCGCTTGTGACGGTCTTTGCTTTTGTTGATCCTAGGGGCGCCATTAAGAACAGGGCGCACTTTTTTCAGGTTTCCCTTCTACAGCGAAGAGAACTGCTACCAGGGCAAGGTTTGAAGAGTATTCGCTAATCGTTAACCAGAAATTCGGCAGCTCCCGTCTTCCAGTTGAGGCGGGAAAGGAGAGTCGAGCTATGGCAGCGGAAACGGTTCCGTACGGTCGGAAAACGCAAAAACCATCGCCAGTCGCCGAAGTACACATTCTCTGGATCACCGCCGGTTTGGGCTGTGACGGAGACTCGGTTTCGGTCACCGCGGCTAGTCAACCCAGTATCGAAGATGTTCTGCTGGGAGCAATTCCCGGCCTTCCCAAAGTACACCTGCACAATCCCGTCCTGGCTTATGAGAACGGAGATGACTTCCTGAAATTCTGGTACCTGGCGGAGAAAGGTCAGCTGGATCCCTTCGTCCTGGTAGTCGAAGGTTCCATTCCCAACGAGAAAATAAAGAAAGAAGGTTACTGGGCAGGGCTAGGAACCGATCCCACGACCGGTCAGCCCATCACCACCAATGAGTGGATTGACCGTCTGGCACCCAAGGCACTCGCCGTGGTTGCCTGCGGGACTTGCGCCACCTACGGCGGCATTCATGCTATGGAAGGCAATCCCACTGGCGCCATGGGTCTGGCGGACTACCTGGGTTGGGACTGGAGGTCTAAAGCCGGTCTGCCCATCGTCAATGTTCCAGGATGCCCGGTGCAGCCGGACAACTTCATGGAGACTGTCCTCTATCTTCTTTATCAGGTGGCGGGACTGGCTCCCATGATTCCGCTCGACGATGAACTGCGCCCCACGTGGCTGTTTGGCAAGACCGTCCACGAAGGTTGCGATCGCGCCGGCTACTACGAGCAAGGCGATTTCGCGGAAGTGTATGGCTCCCCGAAATGCATCGTGAAATTGGGATGCTGGGGCCCGGTAGTGAACTGCAACGTGCCCAAGCGCGGATGGATGGCCGGAATCGGCGGATGTCCCAACGTAGGCGGTATCTGTATCGGCTGCACCATGCCTGGATTCCCCGACAAATTTATGCCCTTTATGGATGAACCGCCAGGCGCCCGGGTCTCGAGTTCAGCCGTCGGCGCTTATGGCCGCGCGATTCGTGCCCTGCGTTCTATGACTCAGTCCACGGTCAACAAGGAGCCCAAGTGGCGTCATCCGCGCGCAGAACTGACCACCGGGTACCACCCACGGTCTTACTGAGAAGATCCTACTGAGTCCAAAGGAGCGATCGAATGAGCACTATTACCGCACCGACGAAGGACGCCCCCGGAAAAAAGGGGAACCTGGTGGAAATGAACTGGGACCCGATTACTCGGATCGTGGGCAGCCTGGGCATTTTTACCAAGATCGACTTCGAGAACAAGCATGTGGTCGAGTGTCACAGCACCTCGTCCATTTTTCGCGGGTACAGCATCTTCATGAAAGGTAAAGACCCGCGCGACGCTCACTTCATCACCAGCCGCATCTGCGGCATTTGCGGCGACAACCACGCCACCTGCGCCACCTACGCGCAGAACATGGCGTTTGGGGTCAAGCCGCCTCCGATCGCGGAGTGGATCGTCAATCTTGGCGAGGCTGCCGAGTACATGTTCGACCACAATATCTTCCAGGACAATCTGGTCGGCGTGGATTTCTGCGAGCAGATGGTCAAGGAAACCAATCCCAAAGTCTGGGCCAAAGCTCAATCCACGGCGGCGCCCCACGCCAGTGCGCATGGCTACCGCACCATTGCTGACATCATGACCGCCCTCAATCCGTTTACCGGAGCCTTCTATCGCGAGGCCCTGGTCATGAGCCGCATGACACGGGAGATGTTCTGCCTGATGGAAGGCCGGCACGTCCATCCCTCCACTTTGTATCCGGGCGGCGTGGGCACGGTGCCCACCGTCCAGCTTTTTACTGACTACCTGGTCCGCTTGATGAAGTATGTGGAGTTCATGAAGAAGGTGGTGCCACTGCACGACGACTTGTTCGATTTCTTCTACGATGCCCTCCCCGGTTACGAAGAAGTCGGTAGGCGGCGTGTCCTTTTGGCTTGCTGGGGATCGTTCAATGATCCCGACGTCTGCGATTACACCTATAAGAACATGACGAACTGGGGCCGCGGCATGTTCGTCACCCCGGGCATCGTGGTGGATGGCAAGCTGGTGACCACCGATCTGGTGGACATCAACCTGAATATCCGGATTCTCCTGGGCAGTTCTTACTACGACGAGTGGAAGAACTCGCAAACTTTCGTCAAGACAGACCCTCTCGGCAATCCGGTGGACAAGAACCATCCCTGGAACCAGACCACGATCCCGCGGCCGCAGAAGCGTGACTTTGGCGGCAAGTACACATGGGTCATGTCCCCGCGGTGGTTCGACAAGCGCACTGGTGACCACCTGGCGATGGATACCGGAGGTGGACCAATCGCTCGCCTGTGGACGACCGCGCTGGCCGGGCTGGTGGACATCGGATACATCAAGGCCACCGGCAGCAGCGTAAAGATGTACCTGCCCAAGACCACCTCGCTGCCCGAGGTCGAGTTTGAATGGAAGATTCCTAAGTGGAGCAACGCTATCGAACGCGACCGCGCCCGGACATACTTCCAGGTCTATGCTGCCTGCGCTGCACTTCATTTCATGGAAAAGGCGCTGGCGGAGTTACATGCTGGACACACCAAGACCTGGACCGAATTCAAAGTGCCTGAGGAGGCCATTGGCTGCGGCTTCCACGAGGCGGTACGCGGCGTGCTCTCGCACCACGTGGTGATCAAAGAGGGTAAGATCGCCAACTACCATCCCTATCCTCCAACTCCCTGGAATGCCAATCCCCGTGACATCTATGGCACTCCGGGTCCGTACGAGGACGCGGTGCAGAATACCCCGATCTTTGAGGAAAACGGCCCTGACAAGTTCAAGGGAATCGATATAATGCGCGCGGTAAGGAGCTTCGATCCGTGTCTGCCTTGCGGCGTGCACATGTATCTGGGGAACGGCAAGGTGCTGGAGACGCACCATTCCCCGATGTTCGGTCTTCAACCCTGAGTTCGCACCATGGTGGACGAGGGAGTGAGGGTGGTAGCTAGGAATTGCCAGATACGCTCACAGAGGAGGGATCTGGCATCTCAAAACTGCGCTCTCACTCCTAATTTTTTGCGTTTTGGCTTTTGGCGCTGGTTAACGCTGGAACCTAAGAGGGTTGTCATCCTGAGCGAAGGCCACCCATTCGCTTCGCGAATGGGTGGGTGAAGTCGAAGGACCCCTATCCGCCACAGAAAAGTTTCCTTAAGGACTTCGGCGGCGGTAATAAGGTAGAGGTCCTTCGACTGCGTAGCAGATTCGCGAAGCGAATCCGCGACTCCGCTCAGGATGACAACACGTTCTTTCAAGGAGCCTTGTGGCCGATAACAGAGATTTTCGGGAAGACATGCAGCGCATCGGCGGCCTGGTGCAGGAAATCGAAGCGATCGCTGATCCTGCGGTGCGGGCCGCCACCAAGGGCCTGGTGCAATCGCTGATGGATCTGCACGGCGCGGCCCTGGAGAAGGTGCTCGATATTGTTGCTGACGCGGGAGAGCGGGGCATGGGCATCATTGACCGGCTGGGTCGCGATGCGCTGGTGAGCAGCGTGCTGATTCTTTATGGCCTCCATCCCGAGGACATCGAAACCCGGGTGCTGAAAGCCGTGGACCGGGTACGGTCGCAGCTGCGGAAACAGGGCTGCGAAGTTGAGTTGCTGGGCGTGAACGACGGCGCCATCCGGTTGCGTGTCGAAACCGGATCGCATACTTGCGGGTCCACCGCAAAGACCGTGCAGGCCACGCTGGAAGGAGCCATGTATGACGCCGCGCCGGATATGAGTTCGCTGCTCATCGAAGGTTTGGAAGAGAAGCCCGCTTCCGGATTTGTGGCGTTGGACAAGCTGGTGGGCAGTCCTGCCGGATTGCAGGTCGAAGTCAATCCGCCGCAGGGTGCGGACTGAAGGATTCAATGTAGCGCCGCTCGTTGTAGCGCCGTCGTCCCGGCGCCACGGTGCAGATTTGAGCATGTTGAAATCATGAGTGCCGGACAACTTACCGACCCCGCCGACGGCTTTGGGACGCTGCGCCAGTTTGCGCGCCGCGAAAGGCCGCTGGAGCGTTGCGAGTTGTGTAGCGTCGGGTTAGCGCCTGGTCATCCGCACTTGATTGAGCTGGAGCGGCGTAAACTCCTCTGCACCTGCGACGCCTGCGCCATCCTGTTCAGCGGCCAGGGAGTAAAGTTCAAACGAGTCCCGCGCCGGGTGCGTTCTCTTCCCGGGTTCAATCTCAGCGACCCCGAGTGGAACGGCCTGATGGTCCCCATCAACATGGCCTTCTTCCTCAAGAGCAGCCTGGAGAACCGCGTGGTTGCGCTGTATCCCAGCCCGGCGGGCGCGACGGAATCGTTGCTGGCGCTGGAATCCTGGAACGATATTGTGGCGCGTAATCCGATTCTGAACGAAATGGAATCCGATGTGGAGGGGCTGCTGGTCAATCGGCTGGGCTACTCCCGTGGATATTCCGCGGCGGAATACTACCTGCTTCCCATCGACGAATGTTACAAGCTGGTAGGCCTGATCCGCATGCACTGGAAGGGCCTTTCTGGCGGAACCGAGGTATGGCGGGAGCTGGGCGAGTTCTTCACCAGTCTGAAAGCGCGATCGGTTGAGGTCTCCTCCGAGAGGCAGGACGCATCTCAAGAGCAAGAGGAATCCCATGCCTGACCTGACCTTTCACGTCGAAGGCGCCGAGGTTGTTGCCAATGCAGCTACACCGCTTCTGGTTTTCAAACTTCGTCTGACAGATGCCAATCCGGAGCAGACGATTCACACGGTCGCGCTACGCTGCCAGATCCAACTGGAAGTCACTCGACGCAAATACACGCCCGAAGATCAGGAGCGCTTGCTTGACCTCTTTGGCGAGCCCAGCCGCTGGGGCCAGACCTTGCGAAGTCTTTTGTGGACGCACGCCAATCTGGTCGTGCCATCGTTCAAGGGATCGACACTGGTCGATCTTCCGGTGCCGTGTACGTTCGATTTCAATGTGGCTGCCACCAAATATTTCGACGGTCTGGCGGACGGAGAAGTCCCGGTTTGTGTGCAGTTCAGCGGAACGGTTTTCTACGAGGGCAGCGACGGCGGCCTGCAGGTTGCGCCCATCTCCTGGGACAAGGAAGCCCGCTTCCGGCTGCCGGTAAAAATCTGGCGCGACATGATGGAATCGTTCTATCCCAACAGCGCCTGGCTCTGCTTGCACAAGGACGCTTTCGACCGCCTGTATCAATACAAAGTGAAGCACGGCATTCCCACCTGGGAAGAAGCCCTGGAGAGCATCATTCCGGTGGAAGAGACGGTGATCTGATGAATTTGGGTGTGGTGGAGCAGATCGCAAAAGCTGTGCTCTACGAGGGGTACATGCTCTATCCCTATCGCCCCTCCTCGGTAAAAAACCAGCAGCGCTGGAACTTTGGCGTACTCTGCCCTCAGTCCTACAGCGAGGTGCAGAACGGCAGCGAGGCCTGGACCATGCAGACCGAGTGCCTGGTCGAGGGCGGCTCCATAACCGGGCTGGAAGTTCGAGTGCGCTTTCTCCAACTGGTGGCCCGCTCTATCGGCGAACTGACTATGCCGGTGAACGAGTTGTTGCCCGGCGAAATACCTGAGTTTCGCCCGGTGGACCGGCTTGTGGTGAACGGTCGCGTCTACCAGCCCTGGCAGGAAGCCGTTGAGCGCGAAGTTATTTTGCCGGCGTACAACCTGGAAACGCTGGCCTACAGGCTGGTGCCCGATGAGTTTGATTTCCCCGCGGAAAAGCAATTCGAATATCTGCGCGACGGCAGCGGGCCGATCGTGGGGGTGATCGTCCGCGAACGAAAGCCGCTTTGTGGCGCTGTCGCAATCATGAGCGAAAGAGTTGCGGACGGAGTATTCAAGATCAGCGTTCGGATTCGTAACACCACACCTTTCGAAGTGACGAAGGACTCTTCCCGCGACGACGCTTTGCTAAGCTCCCTGGCCTCGACTCACACTGTTCTGGGCGTGCAGGACGGGCGATTCGTTTCGCTGATTGCTCCTCCGGAGGCGCTCGGCGAGGTTGTCGCCAAGTGCAACAATGTCGGAACCTTTCCGGTGCTGGTCGGCGACCAGGGTCAGTTCGACACTTTGCTCTCCTCGCCCATCATCCTTTATGACTATCCTCAGATCGCTCCCGAAAGTGCGGGCGATTTGTTCGACGGGACCGAGATTGACGAGATTCTCTCCCTGCGCATCATGACCTTGACCGACGACGAGAAGAGTGAGATGAGCCAATCGGACGATCGGGCCCGCGCCATGCTGGAGCGGACTGAGACCATGCCGGCGGAACAGTTCATGAAGCTGCACGGAGCTTTGCGGGGGCTACGCCCGCTCAAGGAGGAAACTCAATGAACGAGTGGGAGTGGCAGCTTCTGGAAGAAAAGACGCCGCTCGATCATTTCGAGATTTCAGGAGTCGAGGTGCGGGCCGGAAGCCGCGTGCGCCTGCGTCCCCGTGAGGGCGGCGATGTGATGGATATCGCGCTGGCCGGACAGGTTGCCACCATTGAAGGCATCGAGCAGGACTACGAAGGCAAGTGCCACGTCTGCGTCGTTCTTGATAACGACCCTGGTCGAGACATGGGCCTGCTGCGCCAGCCCGGGCATCGCTTCTTCTTCGATGCCGAAGAAGTCGAACCGCTTTCGGATGAAGAAGCCCGTGAGTTCAAGCCCGTCCAGAAACCCAGTATTCTGGTTGCCGGCATTGGGAACATCTTCCTGGGCGACGATGCCTTTGGCGTCGAAGTCGTTCGCCGCATGGCGGGCTTTGAGCTTCCCCAGAGCGTGCGGGTGGCCGACTTCGGCATCCGCGGCTTCGATCTCGCTTACGCGCTGCAGGACGGTTACGAAACCACGATCCTGGTGGATGCGTGTCCGCATGGCCAGGCCCCAGGCACGCTCTACGTCATCGAGCCCGACCTGAAAGCATTGGACGAAGCAAATGCTCCGCCTGCCACAGTCGAAGCGCATGCCATGAATCCCATAAACGTGTTGCGCATGGCCAAAGCCATGAACATCGACGTCAAAAACGTTCTTTTGGTGGGCTGCGAACCGGAGACTCTCGGAGGCGAAGAGGGCCAGATGGGACTGAGCAAGCCAGTGGAGGCTGCGGTGGACGAGGCGGTCAAGCTGGTGGAGTCGCTGGTGAACAGAATCCTCAACGGGGATGGGCCTGATTCGAAGTTTGATTCGACGCCGTAAGACATCCTGAAACGAAAAGGAGACGGACAATGGAAAATGGTAACGCGGGCTTCAACAACAAGGACACGCTATTTATGCTCAGTGGCGTGGCGCTGATCGTTTTCGGTGCGGGCCTGATTCTCACCAATCCGATTGCGAGACGTTACATGGGGCAGCTGGGGGTTGGTGATCTGGCCAATCTGGCTTTGCCCGACCTGGATCGCTACTTGAAACTGCGGGCCATGTAGCAGAAGGAGACGAAAGGTCTGCAACCAAAGGGGGAATGTCGGTTTGACCACAGTCGGAACGCCTCAAACGGCCACGGTTCGATATCTAATTGATGCCGCCAGGAGTACATTTATTGTCCGGGCGTTTGCCACTGGGATGCTTTCGGCATTCGCCCATAGCCCGAAGATTGCAGTCCGGGACTTCGAGGGCGAGGTCCGGTGGAATTCAAATGCCCTGGAGGATGCGTCTCTTCGCCTGGCGATTCAGGCCTCTTCGCTGACTGTGACCGATGACATAAGCGATAAGGACCGCCATGAGATAGAGCGTAAAATGCATGACGAGGTCCTGGAGGCCGGTAGCTTCCCGGAAATCGTTTACGAATGCCCCCGGGTATCATCAGTCCGGAAGATGGGCGAGGGGTTGTATGTGGTTGCGCTGAACGGGGAACTCTCGCTGCACGGAGAGACCCGGGATCAGCCGGTTTTGGCGCGGGTGACGCTGAAGGATGACACTTTGCGCGCCGCCGGAGAGTTTTCCGTGCGCCAGAGCGATTATCAAATCAGCCCAGTGACCGCCGCCGGGGGCACGATAAAGCTGAAGGACGAGCTCAAGCTCTCGTTTGACATCAACGCTCATAAAGCTTGAAAACCGCCGTTGGTCTTCGGCCGTTGGTCGTTGGCCAAAAAACCAAGTGGTTGGTGCCTGGTGAACAAGACTAAAGGTGAGCAATCGGGGATGGTTTTGCCAACGGCCAACGACCAAGGACTAACGACCAGCCCGGGAGGATGTCGCATGTGCCTAGCCATACCAGGAAAGATCGTCGAAATCTCCGGCGACAATGCGGAGTCCGCGCTGGTTGACGTAGCCGGCGTCCGGCGCAAGATTGATCTCGGCCTGCTGCAGGACGACAGACCCGTGCCCGGCGACTGGGTGCTCATCCATGTCGGTTTTGCCATGAGCAAGATCAGCGAGGGCGACGCTCTCGACCAGATGAATACCCTCCGGGCGCTGGGAGAGATCGATGGAGCCATGCAGGAAGTCCAGGGATACGGCCTGGAGGAAATAGATGACGTCGAAATAAGTGACGCCGAAATCGATGACGCCGAAGTGAATGACGCCGAAGTGAATTGACGCCTGCCGGCGTCCAGCTTGCGAGGGAGGATCGGCATGAGATTTGTTGATGAGTTCCGCGAGCCCGAACTGATTTCACGAACCGCGGAGGAAATCCGCCGCCTGGCCGGGAGCGACCGGTACTACCGCCTCATGGAAGTCTGCGGCGGTCACACTCATGCTATCTATCGCTTCGGCCTCAAAGACATCCTCCCGGAAAATATCGAACTGATCCACGGGCCGGGCTGTCCGGTCTGCGTGCTTCCCATGGGGCGCATTGACGATGGCCTGTCCATCGCGCAACAACCAGACGTAATCTTTGCCGCCTTCGGTGACATGATGCGCGTTCCCGGGACCCAGGGCAGCCCGCTCGAGCATAAAGCCCGCGGGATGGACGTCCGCATCGTGTATTCGCCATCAGACGCTCTGAAGCTTGCCCGGCTCAACCCCGAGAAGCACGTCATGTTTTTCGCTATCGGGTTTGAGACCACGGCGCCTTCCACCGCGCTCACGCTGATGCGCGCCAAAACTGAGGGCATCCAGAATTTCTCTGTATTCTGCAATCATGTAACTATCATCCCTGCGATCCGGGCGATTCTCGATTCGCCAGATATGCGTCTGGACGCATTCATCGGCCCCGGGCATGTCTCGACTGTCATTGGCTGCCGTCCCTACGAGTGGATTGCCAAGGACCAGGACAAACCCATTGTGGTCTCCGGCTTTGAGCCGCTCGATATGTTGCAGTCGATCGTCATGCTGCTGCGTCAGCTGAGAGCAGGCGAAGCCAAAGTCGAGAACCAGTACAAGCGAGTCGTACCTTGGGAAGGCAACCGTGCCGCTCTTCGTGCCATGGCCGAGGTTTTCCAGTTACGCCCCTATTTCGAATGGCGGGGCCTGGGATTTATCTCGCAATCGGCACTTCGCCTGAACGACAAATATGCCGCCTGGGACACGGAGCAGCGCTTTGAGGTTCCGGGCATTCGAGTGACCGATCCCAAAGCCGCGCAATGCGGGGAAGTCCTGAAGGGCGTGCTGAAGCCGCACCAGTGTAAACTCTTTGGCCGTGAGTGCACGCCGGAGCATCCTGTCGGCGCGCTCATGGTGTCATCGGAAGGATCATGCGCCGCTTATCACAACTACGAACACCGGAAGGCAGCAATGGCGACCAGCCTGACTTCGATCGCCTAGACGATCAGGCTGCTGTCGATGCCAGGCCGGTGCCCATCCGGTTTCGCGATCCCCAAATCGAGATGGCTCACGGAGCCGGAGGTAAGGCCAGCCGCAAGCTGGTCGAAGGTCTTTTTGCTCCCCTGCTTTTTGGATCTGCCCCCGGGCCTTTGGGAGACGCCGCGCACATCGACATCAACGGGAGCAAAGTCGCGATCACGACTGACAGCTTTGTAGTCAAGCCGCTGACCTTTCCGGGCGGATCCATCGGCGAACTTGCCGTGAACGGCACGGTGAACGATCTCGCGGTCTCAGGAGCCCGGGCTGAAGCCTTGGTAGTCACCTTTGTGCTCGAAGCCGGGCTGCCTACGCCGGTGCTCGAGGCCGAAGTTCGCGCCATGGCAAAAGCCGCGCGGGACGCGGGTGTTCGCATCGCCGGTGGCGACACCAAAGTGGTCGAGCACGGCAAGGCCGACCAGATGTACGTCACCACCACTGGCATTGGTTGTCCGCTTCGCGGCGTCACCATCGATCCGCGCTCGGTGCGTGTCGGCGACAAGATTCTGCTTTCCGGGCCGATCGGCGATCACGGCATCACCATCCTGCTGGCGCGCGGCGAGCTCGACCTCGAAGCTGATCTTCGGTCTGACACGCGCTCCGTGCTGTCTCTGGTCGAGACCCTGGTTCGAGCCGCAGGCCCGGGCGTTCGCTGGATGCGCGATCCAACCCGGGGCGGTGCGGCTACATCCTTAAACGAGCTGGCGCGGGATTGCGGACTGGGCATGGTTCTCTTTGAAGATCAGATTCCGGTGCGTGACATGGTGCGCGGCGCATGTGAGTTGCTGGGACTCGATCCCCTGCACATTGCGAACGAGGGCCAATTCCTCGCCGTGGTCTCGCCCGAGTATGCCGACGCTGCAATCAATGCCCTGAGCCTGGCGCCGGGCGGCAGCGAAGCCCAGGTGATCGGCGAAGTTCGCGAACAGCCGGCGGGCACGGTGCTTGTAACAACCCGTTACGGAGGCAGCCGCATCGTGGATATGCTGGTGGGAGATCCTCTGCCGCGCATCTGTTAACCGGAAAACGATATGGCGACAACGGTTGAACTCACAAGTCAGGTGGAAGAGCGGCTGCTCGAGCGGAACGAAATTTACGAACAGTTCTTCTCACGCGAAGCGGCGCGCCTGGCCGAAGCTTGCCGCGAGATGTCAGAACGGTTTCTGCGTGGAGGGCGTCTTCTCGCCTTCGGGCGCGGTCCTTACGCCACCGACGCGCAACATGTCTCGGTGGAATTCGTTCATCCTGTGATCGTGGGAAAGCGCGCTCTCCCCGCTCTGGATTTGTCAATTCTGTTCCGCCCCTGGCTCGAGGCCATACTGCATCCGGAGGATATCGTCATGGGATTCGGGCCGCCCGAAGGCGATCCCGAAGTCTGGGCGACTTTGCAACTGGCCCACTTGCAGGACGCTATGACGTTTGCCCTCCCCGGCATGGAGGGTTCCTACGCGCTCGGTGCTCCCACACAAGATCCATTCATGCACCAGGAGATGGTTGAAATTCTTTACCACACGCTGTGGGAAACCGTGCACGTCTTCTTCGAGCATCGCGAATTGGGCCATGAGGTGGGCGAATCGGGATTTCTCTATCCCTTCCTGGGTACGGAAAAACAGGGAACCACGGACCTGCTGGCTGAGGTCGCAACGTCCATCCTGATGAAGGTGCATGACGATGCCAGGTTGCGCGGCCAGGTGGCGCGCATAGAAGCCGAGCAAATCAGCAACACCGCGCTGGCAATTCATCAACGGCTGCAGCGTGGCGGCAAACTCATTATCTTTGGCAATGGCGGCTCGGCAACTGACGCCAACGACTGGGCCATTGATTGCGTTCTTCCCCCGCTGGGCTTTAAACCGGTTCCTGCCGTGTCGCTGGCTCTCGAGCCGGCCAACATCACAGCCGTGGCCAACGATATTGGGACGGAGGCGATCTTCCTGCGCCAGCTGATCGCGCAGGCCCGTCCGGAAGATGTTGCGATCGCGATCTCGACCAGCGGCGGATCGCGCAACATCATCATGGCCCTCGAAGAAGCCCGCAAACGGAACCTGCTGAGTGTGGCGCTGCTGGGATACGACGGTGGCGAAATCAAACGCAAGCGCCTGGCGGACTTTCCCGTGGTGGTGCAATGCGATTACATTCCTCGCATCCAGGAAATCCAGGCTTCGATTTATCACGTCATCCGCGAATCGCTGGAGGTACTCGACCGTGGCCAAGCTTGAACTCTACGGCACCGCGCGCTGCCCCTACACCGGCGAAATGCGCGATTGGTTGGAATGGAAGCGTTCCGAATTTGTGGAGTACGACGTCGAAGCCGATCCCGTGGCCCGCGGGCGCATGCGCGAAGTGGCGCGCGGACAGCGCAACGTCCCACTGCTGGTGGAAGATGGGAAAGTCGTCCAGGTAGGTTGGCAAGGACACAGCTGCATCGTGGACGTGGAGTGACCATGGCCAGTGCCTGTTCCATCCGGGTCCGCGGGGTGGTGCAGGGTGTGGGCTTCCGTCCGTTCGTGTATCGCCTGGCTCGCGCCAACACCCTCGGGGGATGGGTGCTGAATGGCGAGGAAGGCGTCGAGATTTATCTGGAAGGCGCAGAGCAGGGGCTGCAAGCGTTTGTGCACGAGATGAAGACACAGCCGCCGCCCGCCGCCAGCATTGCGGAGATGGATGTACAGGAAGTCACACCTCTCGGGGTGAGCGGATTTACCATCCGGGAAAGCCAGCACCGGGAGCGGCCGACGGTCCGGATTTCGCCTGACCTGCCGGTGTGTGATGATTGCCTCAGGGAACTCTTCGATCCTCGCAATCCGCGCTACGGTTATCCCTACATCAACTGCACCAACTGCGGTCCGCGTTACACCGTCGTCCTTGCTCTGCCTTACGACCGGCCCAACACCACCATGAAAGACTGGCCGCTGGACGACTATTGTGCCGGAGAATTCATCGATGCAGGCAACCGCAGATTTCATGCCCAACCCGTTGCCTGCCCGGCCTGCGGCCCCAGTTATTATCTGCAGCCGCAAGCACAGACCATCCCTGGAACGGAAACCGCCATTCGTCATGTGGCTGACCTTCTGATTGCCGGAAAGATAGTCGCAGTGAAGGGGCTGGGTGGATATCACCTGGCTTGCGATGCCCGCAACCCCGCGGCCGTGGCGGCTTTGCGCGAGCGCAAATATCGCAAGGAGAGGCCATTCGCGGTGATGGTTCGGGACTTCGATGGAGCCCACAGCCTGGTGGAGCTTTCCTCGGAGAGCGAAGCGCTGCTCACTTCTGCCGCTCGCCCCATTGTCCTGGCGCCAGCGAAAGTCGGACTGGCCGGAGTAGCCCCGCAAAATAATGAACTGGGAGTGATGCTGCCTTACACTCCCTTGCACCATTTGCTGTTTGCGGCCGGCGCGCCGGAAGCTTTGGTGATGACCAGCGCCAACCGTTCCAGTGAACCCATTGCCTACGATGACGAGGATGCGCTCCAGCGGCTCTCCGGTATAGCGGATGCATTTTTGATTGGGCAGCGACCCATCGCACGCCGGGTTGACGATTCGGTTGTGCGCGATGGCGCTTTCGGCCCCGTCATCCTGCGCCGATCTCGCGGCTATGCTCCCGGGGCTGTGGCCAAGGTGCCGTGCCAGCGGCCGATTCTGGCGCTGGGGGCAGACCTGAAAAACACAATCACGCTGGTGGTGGACGGCCAGGCCTTTGTCAGCCAGCACATTGGGGACCTGGAACACTACGAGGCATTCCGCGCTTTTCAGGAAACCATCTCCGATCTGGTGGCGATGTACGAGGTTGATTGGGATGAAGTCCTGGTGGCTCATGATTGTCATCCGCGGTATGCTTCGGCGCTTCACGCTTCGGAGCTGGGGGCTCCTCGGACGGTAGCGGTGCAGCATCATCGGGCGCATGTGGCGTCCGTGCTGGCGGAACACGGCGAGTGGGACAAGCGCGTGCTGGGAGTGAGCTTCGACGGCACAGGTTACGGAGACGACGGCAGCATCTGGGGCGGCGAGATTTTTGTGGGCACCGTCAGGGATGGCTTTGAGCGCGTTGCTCATCTTCGTACTGCCGCGCTTCCCGGCGGGGATGCCGCAGCGCAATACCCGGTTCAGGCCGCGGCCGGATTTCTGGCGCAGCTGGATGCTTTGCCGGACTTGACTGCGGCACCCTTCAACTTTCCCGAGCGATTCTTGAACGCCGTAGAGTTAGTGACGAAGGGCGTGCGGACTTTCTCCACCACTTCGATGGGCCGGCTTTTCGATACGGTTGCAGCCTTGCTGGGGTTTACGCGGGAAATTTCTTTTGAAGGGCAGGCTGCAATGTGGTTGGAACAGCTGGCGCGCGGAGCCGGTATCACTGAGGCGTATACCTTTCCCTTTACTGGAACGGAGTTGGATTTCCGGCCGTTGCTGCAGGGCGTGATCGAAGATCGCCAGCGCGGCCGGGACCCGGGCGAGATTGCGCGGGCCTTCCAGCGAGGAGTTGCCGCGGCTCTGAGGGGTTGTGTGATCGCCCTTTGCCACGCGCACGCTCTGGACACCATCGTCCTGTCGGGAGGCGTATTCCAGAACGAGCTGTTGCTTGAGGATGTCAAATCGCTGTTTGCGGCAGAGCCGCTGTGCATTTGGACGAATCATGCGGTGCCGCCGAATGACGGAGGGATAAGCCTGGGGCAGGCGGCTCTGGCGGCGTTTGTGCCTCCCATACTTCATACCAGGCGTCATCCTGAGCTTGCGAAGGATCTGGCGTGCAGCGGATCGAGGCCTGGGCCGGCGATTGTTGCAGTATGCGCGAGATCCTTCGGGACTGAAGTCCCTCAGGACGACGCTAGTCGAGGGGGCGTAGGTGGCGCGGGGAAGACTACATGCATGAACTCTCCATCGCGATGAGCATTGTCGAAATGGCGCAGGAAGAGGCTCTGCAGCGGGGCGTGCAAGTGAACGCGGTGCACCTCAAGCTGGGGGCGCTTTCCGGCGTGGTGAAGGAGGCTTTGCTCTCGTCCTACGAGATGGCCTGCGACGATACGCCGCTGCGGGGGTCGCGCCTGGTTATCGAGGATGTGCCGGTAGTGATCTTTTGTCCGCATTGCAAAGTGCAGAGGCCTCTCAGTTCGGTTCAACTATTTTGCTGTGCGGAATGCGGTACGCCGACTTCTGAGATCGTCCACGGCAAGGAACTTGAAGTGGTGGCATTGGAGATACAGTGATGAGTCCGGAACCCCGGCTGGTGGAAATTCGAAAGAACGTGTTGAAGCAGAACGATGTCGTGGCCCGCGCCCTTCGCACTCGTTTTCACGCTGCGGGGGTGTTCGTGGTGAGCCTGGTTTCGAGCCCCGGGTCGGGCAAGACCGCGTTCCTCGAAAAGACGCTGACCCTGCTTCGCCCGCGTTATCGTGTGGCTGCCCTGGTCGGCGATCTCGCGACAGAAAATGATGCGGCGCGACTGGCTCGCAGCCTGGCCCCGGTGAAGCAGATCATTACGGGGACTCTCTGTCACCTGGAGGCCGCCATGGTGCAGCGTGCTGTGGACGAAGAGGGATGGGACCTCGGCCAACTGGACTTCCTCTTCATCGAGAACGTGGGCAACCTGGTCTGTCCTTCGTCCTACGATCTGGGAGAAGATCTTCGCGTGGTGCTACTGTCGGTGACGGAGGGCGAAGACAAGC
Organism: Terriglobia bacterium; assembly: GCA_020073395.1. Taxonomy (GTDB): domain Bacteria; phylum Acidobacteriota; class Terriglobia; order Terriglobales; family Acidobacteriaceae; genus JAIQFF01. Next base: position 44,523 of record JAIQFF010000002.1, on the reverse strand, counting down.
CGCTCAAGTACCCGACGATTTTCAACAGTGCGGATGTGGCGATCATCACCAAAAGCGACTTGGCTGAGGCGGTTGAGTTCGACTCAGAAGCCACGCGGCGCAACATTCAGGCCGTCCGCCCAGGCATGCGCGTCTTTCAGCTTTCCGCCAAGACCGGAGAGGGAGTCGAAGAGTACTTGGGATTCCTGGCAGAACGGCTGGCTGAGTCACGAACCATGGCAGCCGTTTAGTGTGGGACGGACACTCTTGTCCGTCGCCTTTGACTTCGACTTCAATGTGGACGGACCTGGACCTGAAAATCGGCTGCACTACCAACGTCAAAAGCGACGGACAAGAGTGTCCGTCCCACACAAGCAACTGCATCAGGGCTCCAGCTTGAATATTCTTTCCATGAGCAACCACTTCTCGCCCGGCTTGGCCTCGGGCAGCGATTGCTGGAACTTCCACATAAGATCTTCCCACTCCTGAACTTTCGGGTTCTGCCGGTCGGCCTGACCTTTCGCTTCGAAAGAGAAGCGCTCGTTTACTTCCATGATCATGAACATGCGCGTGCCCAGGAGATAGATCTCCATGTCCTCGATCCCGGAATCTTTTATGCTTTGCGAAATCTCCGGCCAGATCTTCTGGTGATAGCGCTTGTACTCGGCCATCAGCGCGCGATCATTTTTCAGGTCTAAGGTCAGGCAAAATCTTCGGTTCATTTGTTGTTCGCACCCTTTCCCTTCCAGGTCAGGACACTGGCCCTGCCAGCTTAAGCACAACGGCATAGTGCCCGGGAAGAGAGGAAGGCAGGTCAACGCGAATATCATTTCCTTGCTGCGACCATGCGACGGGCCTGGAGCTTCCCAGCAGGTAAATCTGCGAGCCCGCCTTAAAGGAAACACCTTTGAGCGTGATGCTGGTCGCTTTCGGCTGACCGAGCAGGGTGGTATAGACTGCGGCGTCCTTCTGAGTAAATCGGACGGGGATTCCTTCAGCGGTCTCACCCACAGCCCGCTTCCATGGCCGTGTGCCATAGATGGCTTCGCCATTCTGCTGCAGCCACTCTCCCAGCGCCTGCAGGCGGCTCATCTGGACAGGCGGGATAGTGCCGTCGGCTTCCGGGCCAACGTCGAGCAGCAGATTTCCGTTCTTACTTACGATATCGACCAGCAGATGGATGAGTTCATCGGGAGCGATAGTCTCGGCTTCGCCTTCGGCGCGGTTGTAGCCGAAGGAGCGTCCCAGGCCGCGGCACTCCTCCCATTTGGTCGGACTGATGTGGTCGAGGGTCTGGTATTCCGGAGATCTGAAATCAGAATGCTTGACTCCGAAGCGGTCGTCGATGACGCCATCGGGCACGGCGTTGTAATACTCCGCCATGATCTCTAAAGGATGTCCGGACTTGGGATAGTCGATGTCGTTCCAAAGCAGCGCGGGATGGTAGCGTTCAATCAGTTCCCGCACGTGAGCGTCCGCATATTTGCCGTAGGCTTCGCTTTGCGGCTTTACCTTTTGATGGTCCCCCGACTCGCGGATCGGGCCGGGCACAAAGGTCCAATCGTATCCGCCGGAATAGTACAGACCCATGCGCAGGCCCTGACTGCGGACGGCGGTGGTCAACTCGCCGACGATATCGCGGGTGGCGTGCTGGCGATCCGGCAGCAGCGTAGGATTCGGAGTTGAACTGGGCCAGAGCGTGAATCCATCGTGATGCTTCGACGTGAGCACCACATACTTGGCGCCGGCGTCACGGAATATTTTCGCCCAGGCCTCGGGATTCCACTTCTTGATCTCGCGGTCGAAGATCGGAGCGAAATTGTAGTAGTCGTAGTTGGCGCCGTAGTGCTCGCGGTGATACGCCTGGGTGGGCGAGCCCTCCAGGCGCATGGTGTTGAAATACCATTCAGCGTAAGGATTGTTGACGATGTAGTCCTGATTGCCGAAGTCATGCTCAGGATGGGTCAGCGGAGCCCATCCCGGGACCGAATATAGACCCCAGTGAATGAATATCCCGAGTTTGGCATCCGCATACCACTGGGGGAGAGGGTGCCGGTTGAGGGACTCGATCGTCGGTTCGTAGTGCGAGGGTTGGGCCTGAAGGCTGGGGAGAACCAGGAAGCAGAACAAGAGAAGGAAAATGATCGGGCTGACACCGCAAACCTGAGGACGAAGCACGAGCGCCTCCTGATTGGTTGGAACCCGCAGTCTATCGGGCTGCGTTTCCAAAAAGCACGCGGAAAACATAAGCATACTTGCCGGGAGCTTGCGGCGGAAGTTGCAGGTGCAAACCGTCGGCCTCTTGCCGCGATTGAATCCTGGCATCCGAGCCGACCAGGCTCACCGACTCAACTTTCTGGCTGCCCACCGCTGTGCCCAGCGAATGAATGACTGCCTCTCCGCCGGCCGGCCAGCCCAGTTCAATGGCGTACAGGTTGTTGCCTTTCGTGGTGAAGCGGAAGTCTTCCGCGGTGTAGTTGGCGGTGTCGGTGTCATGGAACGAACCCGCTGCGACCTGGGTTGGCCCTTCGCCGTAAATCTTCCACGGACGCGTTCCGTAAATTGCGTCGCCGTTCACCGCGAGCCACGAACCCACGTCCCGCAACACCTGCTGCACCTCGTCGGGGATGGTGCCATCCGGCTTCGGACCGATGTTCAGGAGCAGATTGCCGTTCTTGCTGACGATATCGATGAGCTGCTGCACCACAAACTGCGGCGATTTGAAAGTGTCGTTCTTGATATAGCCCCAGGATTTGTTGCTGACCGAGGTGTCGGTCTGCCAGTACAGGGGGCGAATGTCGGCAAGCTGCCCGCGTTCCAGGTCGAGGACCGCGGAGTGTTCTTCAATGGCCCAGTCTTTGTAGTTTATGACGCCAACGTGATCGCCGTATTTGAGCGATGCATTGTAGTAAAACGCCGCGAATCGGGTCAGATTGGGACGGATAGAAGGCTGGCCGATCCACCAGTCGAAGTACATGATGTCGGGATGGTACTTCTCGACAATCTCGGAAGAGCGGGCCAGCCAGTCGTCGGCCCAGGCGGAAGAGACGTAAGTGAAATCGTTGGCGAGCGGCGTGCCCCTCCGGGCCTCCAGCCAGGTATGCGCCGGGCCGTAGAAGGCAGCGTATTTCGGATCGTTGATGTCGGACGGAATAGTGCGGCCAATGCCCAGGAAAAAATTGTGCTCCACGCGGTGCGAGGATGTTCCAAAGTGCAAACCTTCCGCCCGAACCGCCTGGGCCAGGTCGCCGATAACGTCGCGTTTCGGGCCCATCTTGGCTGCAGTCCAGTCGCTAAGACCGCTGTCATACATGGCGAAGCCGTCATGATGCTCCGCCACGGGGACCACGTATTTGGCGCCCGATTCCTTGAACAGGCGAGCCCAGGCGACGGCATCAAAGTGCTCGGCCCTGAACATGGGGATGAGATCCTTGTAGCCAAACTTGTCCTGCGGCCCGTAGGTGGCGATGTGGTGTTGGTACTCTTCCGAATCTTTTCTGTACATGTTGCGCGGATACCACTCGTTGCCAAACGCCGGGACTGAATAGATACCCCAATGAATGAAGATTCCGAACTTCGCATCCTTGTACCACTCGGGGACCTGATATTTCTGAAGCGATTCCCAGTCCGGACGAAACGGGCCCTGATGAGCAACGCGGTCCACGTCAGCGAGGATCGCAGTGCGCGGGGCGTCATACTTCGCACTTGCCCTCTGCCAGGCCTGATCGATAAGAGCTGGGTCTTCGGACGCAGTGGGAGCAGTGGGTGATGCCGGAGTTTGGGAGTGACAGGGAAGAGCGGCTATGACTCCGAGAGCCAGGATGCCGGCTAATAATCCGCGAAGGGAACTCAGGGGCAGGGGAGGCATGTGCATGTTTTCCTTTATCACCAGTATTTTTTATTGCTGTCCGGAACACCGACACGTTTCTCACACCGTTTCCTCAGAAAGTCCGGCCTTGGCGCCGACGAAGGCGTAGGCCGCGATAAAGGCATAGGCCACGAGGGGAAGCAAATACGCTGCGGCCATGCCGTGGGCTTCCGCAATCAGGCCCATGAGCGGCGGCACCGCGGCCCCGCCGCCGATTGCCATCACCAGCAAGGAGCCGCCAATCTTGGTGTTGGGCCCGAGTTTCTTCAATCCCAGGGCGAAGATGGTGGGAAACATCAGCGACATGAAGAAGCTGGTGAGAAAGACCGCCCACAATCCGACCCAGCCCGGCCGCAGCACGGCCACACTGACCAACACGATGTTGAATAAGGCGTATATGCCCAGTAGTTTGTTGGGGGCGATGAAGCGCATCAGGTAAGCGGAGATAAAACGTCCGATTCCGAAGCCCCCTAGCGTGCCAGTGAGGAAGTATCCCGCGACTTTCTCGGGCTGGTGGGTGTAGTCCTGCACATACTGGATGAAATAGCTCCATGTCCCCACCTGGGCGCCGACGTACAGGAATTGTGCCACCACGGCCAGCAGGAAGTGCGGATAGCGGAGCAGGTCCAGAAAGCGCCCATGATCGCCGCCGGCTTCATGCTCGCTCTGAATCGCGGGAAATTTCGTCCGCCAAATTAACACCGCCCAGATCAGCGCGATCACCCCCAGAACCAGATAGGGCTTGACTACGCGCAGCGTTTCCGATCGCAAGTACGCGTCATAGAGATGTTGCGACTTCAGGGAATCAACCTGTTGCGAACTCAATTCCACGCCGGAAAAGATGAATGCCGTGCCGATGAGGACACCGCTGATCGAACCCAGGGGATTGAAGGCCTGTGAGAAGTTGAGGCGTCTCTCCGAACTCTCCGGATCTCCCAACTGCGCGATGAAGGGGTTGGAGGCAGTTTCGAGAAAGGACAATCCGCTGGCAATGACGAACAGGGCGAGCAGAAAAAAAATATAGCGCCCCGCCACCGCGGCCGGCCAGAACAGGAATGTCCCCAAGCTGAACAGGAGCAGTCCGATCACGAATCCGGATTTGTAGCCGAGCTTGCGCATGAGCAGCGCCGCCGGCATCGCCAGGACGACGTAGCCCATGTAAAACGCAAACTGTACCAGGCCCGCCTGGAACCGGGTAATGGCAAATGATTTCATGAACTGCCGGATCAGCACATCGTTCAGGTTGTTGGGCACGCCCCATAAGAAGAACAGTGCTGTAACCAGAAAGAAGGGCAGGAGGTGCCCAGCAGGGAACAGCAGTCCGTGCCTGGACCCAGTCGTAGCTGGGCTGACGGCAGCATTCGATACTTGCATAGAGTGATCTCTTATCCGAGTGTGGTCGCGGGCGACTCGCCTGCGGCTTTTGACTTTGCTTTCAGCTCTCGCGGGCGAGTCGCCCGCGACCACACAGAAACCCACACAACTACACATCACACACAGAAGCCCTCACTCAGTCCATGCGCATCATGATTTTCTTCACCCGCGTCGGATTCTCGCTCCATGCCGCCAGGGCATGCGGAGCTTCATTCATGGTCACGATCGAGCTGACGGCATCGTCTACCGGAAAGCGATGCTCCTCCAGCATGCGAATTACATCGCGAAAATCCTCCGGCAGAGCGTTTCGCGACCCGAGAATGTCGAGTTCTTTCTGTACGAAGAGCCGGGTCTCGTAAGCCACCAACTCTTTGGCATAACCGATATACACGACTCTGCCGGTGAAGGCCACTTCTTCTACCGCGGCACGGAAGGTTGCGGGTAGTCCGATGGCTTCGACTATCACGTCGGGGCCGCGGCCATCGGTGAATTCAGCCAGGCGCGGGTGCAACTCTTCCCTGGCCGTGTTGATGGAATGGGTGGCGCCCGCCGCCCGTGCGGTGTTTAGCTTTTCGTCGTCCAGGTCGATGGCGATGGTCCTTGCGCTGCGGAAACCCGACGCGGCCACGGCGCCGAGCCCAACCCCGCCACAGCCCAGGATTGCCACCCTATCGTTGGCAGTCACCCGTCCACGGGCCACCGCGTGAAAGCCAACGGTCAACGGTTCTACCAGGCACAACTCCTTGAGGGTAAGCTTCGCCGGATAGATTCTTTCAGCGGGCACTACGATGTATTCCGTGGCTGCCCCGTCCCGCTGTACTCCGAGCGTCTCATTGAATTGGCAGGCATTGGGGCGGCCGCGGCGGCAGGAGGCGCACTGGCCGCAACTGGTGTAGGGAGACAGCGTCACATCCACCCCGGCAGCAAGTGCGGGGTTCTGGTTACTGCCTTCGACAATCGTGGCCGAAACTTCGTGGCCGGGAATTCGGGGGAAAGATACCAGTGGGTTGCGGCCGCGGAAGGAATTCAGGTCACTTCCGCAAAAACCCACCATGCGGACCTTCAGAAGCAGGCCGCCCCGATCGGCCGCTGGGTCGGACACTGCCCTGATCTCCGCGTGTCCCGGCTCTTTGATTACCAGGGCCTTCAATTCATTGTCCTTCCCGCGGCGGCGCCGGGATGCCGCTTCTTCTTTACGGTTGGACACGTCAGGTGTGTGATGTGGCGCTCAATACAAAACGTCCCAGACTTGGTTAAGTCATGGGACGTTTGTCGAACAGCCCTCCCCCGAAGCCTGCTCAACATCAAGATAAAGGCTGGGAGGGAGCCTGTGAATGGCCCATTCGGGCTACTGTGGAAATCTCTCCGATTTGGGAAGAGGCGGATAGTCATGGGCTCGGCAATTGTACCGGGTGCGGGCAATCTCTTCGACTCTTGCGGCCGGGGGCGTAGTAACCGCTGAGAGGCTGCCGCCCTTCTCTCTCTCTCTCTCTCTCTCTCTCTCTCTCTCGTGCTCCTGAGCGGAGGAAGATATTTCGCTGCGAAATGCCTTTCGGAGTCGAAGGATCCCTATGAGCTGATAAATCTTCGGAAAAAGAGAGGGCCTTCGACTTGCGCTCACCGGGATTCGTTCAACGCGAGGCGCTAACCGGAATCGAGGTTCCGTTGACCGTCAAGATATGAGGCGAGATACACTGCTGACGAGGCTATGGTGAGGTCCGAGGGTTATAGCCGTCTCGATGAACGAAGAAAAACAAAGCCGTATCAGCTGGATGGACGTGCTTTGGCTGCTTTTCCTGTTGGGCCTGGCAGCGTTACCGCCAGTGTGGGAACGCCACAAGCAGCTGGTGTTGCTGGCCATTGGCGTAGTCCAGCTGGCCGAAGGCCGAATCATCGCAAACTGGCCGCGATATGGACGCTCCCTCGTGGTCCTGATCAAGATCCTGTTGGCGACACTGCTGATAAATCACACGGGCGAGCTGGGCATTAACAGCAGTTACTATCCTATCTACTACGTCCCGATCGTTACCGCCGCCATCCACTTTGGTTCCTGGGGCACTTTGCTCTGGACCGCGCTGGCCTCGGCCGCCTACTGTTCATATCTCTATCCAGCGTTGCAGGAATACACTCTGACCCCCACCGGAGCGGCCGAACTCGCCATCCGCATCATGTTTTTTTTCCTGGCAGCGATGGTGGTGAACCGCTTCACCCTGGAGAACCGGCGGAAGACGACGCAATATCAGCAGGTGGCCGAACAATTGACGGAGGTCAATCGCCAGCTGGAGCGGGCCCAGGCGGAAGCTCGACGCTCTGAGCGGCTGGCGGCCCTGGGGCAGCTTTCAGCGGGTTTGGCGCACGAAATTCGCAATCCGCTGGGAGTGATCAAGGGGTCGGCGGAGACCCTCAACCGCAAGCTGGAAGACTCGAATCCCCTGGCCAGCGAGCTGGCAGGGTACATATCGAGCGAAGTAAACCGGGCGAGCGCGCTGGTCACCCGCTTTCTCGATTTTGCGCGGCCGCTGCGTATCGAAACCCGTCTCCTGCGGGTGACGGACCTGCTTGACCAGGCCCTGAAGTCAGTGGCGGAACAGTGGAAGGGCGAGCCCATAGTGGTGCAGCGCGAATATCAGGGTGATTTGCCTCTGGTGCCGCTCGACGAGAATCTTTGCGAACAGGTGTTTCTGAATCTGGTCCAGAACGCCTATGAGGCCATGGGCGAGGATGGCGGAACCTTTCGAGTCGAGGTTTCGGGCACGAGTTCGAACGGGCGTAAGGGGGTTCAGGTGCGGTTGAAAGACACCGGCCCTGGGGTCCCGGCGGAAATGCGGGAGCAGATCTTTAATCCTTTTGTGACCACCAAGAAAACTGGCGTCGGACTGGGGCTTTCCATCGTTTCAAAGATTGTGGATGAGCATCACGGCACTATCCGGCTAGAGAAATCAGATGAGAAGGGGGCCGGTTTCGTGATCTTCTTTCCGGTAGAGGAAGAGGCTGGGCAGGGAGCTGGAGGTTCATGACGATCCCGAACGCGACCATTCTAATTGTCGAGGACGAGGCAAAGATGCGCCGTCTCCTGGAACTCAATCTGGGAGACGACGGTTTCCAAACGGTGTCCGCCGAGGATGCGGAAACAGGTTTGAAGCTGCTGCAAAACGGTCCCGTCGATCTGGTGATCACCGATCTCAAGTTGCCGGGCATGAATGGGCTGGATTTCCTGCAGGCCGTAAAACGCTTTCAGGCGGCGCTGCCGGTAATTGTCATGACCGCGTTCGGGACAGTCGAAACCGCGGTCGAGGCCATGAAAGCGGGGGCGAGCGATTACGTCCTCAAACCCTTCTCTCTCGACGAAATGCGCATGGTGGTGCACAAGGAGCTGGATGTGCAGCGCCTGCGGGTGGAGAACCGTTCGCTGCGCGAGGCTCTGCAACAGCGTTACCAGCACCCCAACCTGGTGGCGCGCAGCGCGAAAATGCAGGAGGTCCTGGCCACGGTGGAACGGGTGGCGCCCACCAACTCCACCGTGCTGCTGGGTGGGGAAAGCGGCGTGGGCAAAGACCTGGTGGCGCGCGCCATCCACGAGAAATCACGCCGGGCATCCGGACCGTTCATCAAGATCAACAGCGCCGCCATTCCGGAGAACCTTCTGGAGAGCGAACTGTTTGGTTATGAAAAGGGCGCCTTTACCGGCGCCAGCGGCAGCAAACCCGGAAAGTTCGAACTCGCCGATAAAGGGACCCTATTCCTCGATGAAATCGGCGATGTTCCTCCCACAATCCAGGTGAAGCTGCTCCGGGTTTTGCAGGAGCGCCAGTTCGAGCGGCTAGGCGGCACCAGGACCATCAAAGTGGACGTGCGGCTGGTGGCGGCCACCAATCGGGATTTGCGGGCGGCCCTCGAGGATGGCACCTTTCGCGAGGACCTCTACTACCGGCTGAATGTTGTGCCCATCGATATTCCTCCGTTGCGCGAGCACAAGGAGGATATTCCCGAGCTGGTGAACCTGTTTCTCTCACGCTTTGCTCAGGACTCTGGCAAGAAGCTCAGCGGCGTTTCGCCGGAAGCTTTAAAGATGCTGATGGACTATCACTGGCCGGGGAACGTGCGCGAACTGCAGAACATCCTGGAGCGGGCGTCGGCGTTGTCTTCGGGTCCGCTACTGGAAGCCGGCGACATTCATATTGACTCGCGGGCCGGTAAGACGGCTGATCTCTCGTCCAGTTTTCTTCCCGAGGGTATGACTCTGGAGCAGTGGGAAGACGAGATGATCCAGGAAGCTCTACGCCGCGCTCATGGCAACAAGAGCCAGGCCGCGCGCATGCTGGGGCTCTCGCGCAACGCGCTGCGTTATCGGCTCTCGAAAATTGGCATTGGCGACGAGGGGGAAAAGGAGAATGAAGAATAGGGCATTGACGCTTTTGGAGCAGCTCGTTAAGCGGACCTCAACAGCACCGTGGAAGAGCGGCGCTTCAGCGCCGCGTCGCGAGGGAACCTGAGTCGGGCTTCAGCTCCGGTGGCGCCGCTGCGCCTAAAGGCCGACCTGCGGTGGCATGACGACCACATTCAATTAGCCGATTGAACCTGAAGCACGGACGGAATGACTCGGGTTCGGAAAAACGCCGAAAATCCTGCTCAGTTCAGTTGAATGATGAGCGGAAATGGGCGCCTTTTGACCTTTGGGGAAAAGCCCAAGCGACCTACCTCCCATCTTTGAGCAGTCCGTGGACTCGGATTGTTGCTGTAACGCGATCTTTCAACAGTTACAGGCCGCCCGATTCGCTCGTACCCGTCTTGCTGGCTAGACTCCGCCAGCCCGACGTCCCACAGCATGAATGCGGGGGACATCGAACCGGGGTCAAAAATGCAACTACTGCTTGTCGTAGAGCGCTTTACTGGTGACCTTCTTGCCCGCCGAATTCTTACCTGATGCGGTCAGGGTGCGAGTCTTGCCGTCCGCGGAAACCACGATTCGCCCGCTGGTTGTGACGTTTCCACCCTTCTTGTTTTCTAAGGTCAGTGTGTGATCGTCGACTTTGGTATAGGACCGTGTGTCCGCGGCGGGATCGCCGGTCAGAGGATAGTCTTTGCCATCGAACTTGCCCGTCCACTCGGTATGCAAGGCGCTGCCGTCGCCGCTGGTACCCTCGGTGGTGACCTTCACGCTATCACCCTCCTCGGTGTACGTGACGGTGCTGTTCTTCATCATCCCTGCGGGGATCTTCGACTTGGCTTCGTTGAGCTTCCACGTACCCATGTGCGGGTTCTGAGCGAAACTCAAAGATAATCCGACAAAGCACACTACAATCGCCAGAACGATCGATCTTGTTTTCATGTTGTCTCCGGTTTGCGAAGCGAGAAACGTGACTGCTTCCGTACCCTCAGTTCACGGGTGTTGCCAACGACGTTCAACTGATTGCTAATTCGACCTATCACGCACTGCAACTGCTCGCTGAAAAACGCTACTCTAACGGTTTGCAGTTCCTGGTGACCTATACCTGGTCGAAGTCAATTGACGACTCTTCCCAGGCCGACGACAACGTGACCTGGCTGGGCAGCTTCACCAGCCTGCAGGATCCCAACAAGCCGTGGCTGGAAAGAAGCTTGTCTACCTTTGACATTCCGCAGGTGGTGCAGTTTAGCTACAGCTACGATCTTCCCTTCGGGCGGCACCGGGCTTTTCTCGGCAACATGCCTCCCGTGCTAGAGGCGATTGTGGGCGGCTGGAAGACCAGCGGGATATGGCGCATCGCTGACGGGCGGCCGCTGACGTTTAGCGTCGCGGATGGAAATTCATTGCCTACTTATGGCGGCCAGCGGCCGAACGTTGTCGGAACCCCCAAACGCAATCATGGACCGGATTGGGTTGATCAATACTTCGCCGATCCGGGCGTCTTCCAGCGTCCGGACGATTTCACCCTTGGCAATGCTCCGCGAGCCATGGGGAGCATCCGCACGCCGCGGACGTTTACCAGCAATCTGTCTCTGGGCAAGCAGTTCTCGCTGGCCCGTGTGCGCGAAGAGATGAATCTGGAGTTCCGCATTGAAGCGCAGAATGCCTTCAATCATCCGGTATTTGGCACCCCGGACACTTCCGTGGATGACCCCAGCTTTGGACAGATCAGCTATACGTCGGTGGGGCCGCGCGAGGTGCAACTGGCGATCAAGGTCAACTTCTAGTTGGTCGTTGGAGCAATAGCCCCACACGTTTTGACTCTTGGGGAACAGAAAGCGGCCCTGGAAGGGCCACTCTTCCGCGACGCGGGCCCTCATGCTGGTTCAGGGCCAGGATCTGGCCCACGATGTCGGGCTTCGGATGGCTTCTGGTGGCTGAAAACCACCACTTCTGGCTGAGCCCGGCCAGGGGCGCTCCCCTCCCCCATTCACCGTCATTTGTAATTCACCTAGATTGTTGAAAAAGAAAGACTTATTTGACACCTCCGGAGCCGGTTTGGCATGGCACATGCATTGTCAATCATGCGCGAGTTCTTTCTCGCGAGAGGTGGGGCCATGAAAAACCGATTGGCATTGATGGTTGGAGCGCTGATTCTAGGCCTGTGTGCAATGACCATGGCACAGGAACAACGTACTGAGGAGCAATCTGAGGTTCGCTCCAGCGTAGCGCGCATCAGTCTGATCCACGGAGACGTTTCCACGCAGCGCGGTGATTCCGGGGATTGGGCGACGGTGGTGTTGAACCAGCCCATTGTGAGCAGCGACAAGCTCTCCACCGGCGCCAACTCGCGGGCTGAAGTGCAGCTTGACCACGGGAACATCGTGCGCCTGGGCGACAACACCTTGGCCGGCATTGCAGGCCTCTCGCGAACGCAAATCCAGATACAGGTCGATCGCGGACTGATCGACTATTCGGTTTTCAAAGGCAGCGAAGCCGCGGTGGAGATTGATACCGCAAACGTCGCCATCCGTCCCGATCAGAGGGAAGGTGTTTATCGGATCGAAGCGAATGCGGAAGGCGAGACCTCGGTAATTGTCCGCAAGGGCTCGGCGCAGATTTCGACGCCCCAGGGCAGTACCCAAGTGGAACAGGGCCAGATGGCCATTGTGCGCGGCGTGGGAGACGACACGCAGTACAAGCTGGCCGATGCGCCCGCCAAAGACAGTTGGGATTCGTGGAACAACGACCGCGATCACAAGATTCTCGACGCCGAGTCGTGGAGAAATACCAATCGCTACTACGTAGGCTCGGAAGACCTTGACGCTTATGGCCGCTGGGTGACGGTGCCGGACTACGGTCCGGTGTGGGCGCCGGCGGCGGGCCCGGGGTGGGCGCCCTATCGCAGCGGACGCTGGGTGTGGGAGCCGGGCTGGGGCTGGACCTGGGTTTCGTATGAACCCTGGGGCTGGGCGCCTTATCACTACGGGCGCTGGTTCGTTTACAACAGTTCGTGGGTGTGGTGGCCGGGTCCGGCCTACGGATATCCGCGCTACCGTCCGGTGTGGGCGCCCGCGTACGTCTCCTTCTTTGGTTTTGGCGGAGGGGTGGGGGTTGGATTCGGATTCGGTTCGGTGGGCTGGCTGCCGATCGGGCCGTGCGACACGTTCTATCCCTGGTATGGCCGTTACCGCTCGCACTACAACGTAGTCAACGTCACCAACATCAATATCTACAACAACCGCGGATTTGGTGGCATCGCTCCTCTTCGTCGGGGCGGCCTCTATTCCAACTTGCGGCTGGCCACGATGAACCAGAGAGTGCGTGAGGGCATCTCGACGGTTCCGACAGGGCACTTCGGCACGGGACGATCCGCTGCGGTGGCGGTGAACGGCGAAGCCTTTCGTAGCGGGCGCCGGATCGAGGGAAATCTTCCCGTGGTCCCGACGCGTGCGGCACTGTCGGTAAGCAACCGGCCGGCGGCGGCATCGACGATACCGCGCGGCAGGGAACAACAGCGATTCTTCTCGAAATCGCGGCCGGCAGCCGCGCCGCGATCGTTCGATAACGAAGTCTCGCAAATGCGGCAGTCGATCCAGCGTAGCGGCGCGGATCGGACCTTCTCGAGGAGCGACGGACCCAACCAGAATTCCGCGAACAGCACCGGGCGCGGCTCGATCGCAAGGCCCACGCCCGGAGTCCGTACTAACCCTCCTGGCATGCAGCAGTCTGAACGGGGCGCGAGCTCCCGGGACAACCAGGGCTTCCAGCGCTTCGGCTCGGGCCCTGCGCAAAACCGGTCGCAAGGTCAGAATCAGGGACCGACTCAGGGCGGAGCTCGGGGGACGATGTCCTCTCCCGCAAGTACAAGTAATGGCGGAGCGGCGCGGCCTGCGATTTCCGACGGCTCCGGGTGGCGGAGATTTTCCAATTCGGCTCCGGCGCAGCAGCCAGGAGGCATGAGTCGTCCCGCCGAACGGTCGTCGCCATCAAGGATGTCCAATGTTCCGCGACCGGGAAACTCGCCGCGGCCTGAGGCTTCGACTAACGGTGGAGACTGGCGGCATTTCACACCGCAGTCCGGAGGTTCTCCCTATGGCATGAACAACGGAGGCGGTATGAACGGCGGGCGCGGAGCGGATTCCCCGGCGCGTTACGAGATGTCGCGTCCCCAGATGGGATCAGTTGGTGGACGCGGCATGGGGCAGCAAGCCCCCCGCAGTTACTCCCGGCCTCCTCTGGAAATGAGGCAGCCGATTGTGATGCCGCGTGGGGGTGAGGGAGGCGCACCGCGCATGTCAGCTCCATCCCATGGCGGCGGTGGTGGTGGCGGAAATCGAGGTGGATCGGGCGGCGGCGGTCCGCACGGCAACGGCTCGCACGGCGGCGGAGGCCGGCGCTAAAGCAGGCGTTCATTTTTGGCCCGATGGAGCAACGGCATCCCGCTGGATGCCGTTGCGCGTTTGTGCTACGCTCCCGCCATGTCGGTCCCGACTTATCGGAAAATCACTCGCTGGATTTTCGACCATATGCTGTGGGACACCGCCCCCACCGCGGGCACGGGATTCTGGCCAGGCTTATGGGCGACGCGGAAACTCCTGCTTGCCCTCGTGGGATCAGCTGTACTGACATGGTGGGAATGGGTCGAGCACCATCCCCCCGATATCGCGATCGTGACAATTGTCCACTTCGTGTTCGTATTCGCGCTGATTGCGCTTCTTGTTTATCTCGGGTTGTGGTTTCGCGGCAAGAGGTCGCCCAGCGAGCAAGGGCCGCGGAGTCTGTAATTAAAATTCCCTCGAACGAGAATTATTTCAAATGGCAGGGTCCCTCGACTCGCTCAGGATGACACGTTGAACAATGTGTCGGAAATAATGACGCGGGAATAAGGTTTAAACTGGTTTCCGTGGCGCAGGAAAAACGCGATACCGGGCAAGAGGCCAGGAAGACCAAGTCTCGCAGGAAAGGATTTCTGGCGCAGCACTCTCTGAGTATCGCCTACGTTGGCGTCCTGATCCTCTGGATCGTCCTCTATTCTAGGTCTAATCCTGAGACCCATTGGGGGTCATTTTTTGGAAACGCCATTGCCGACTGGTCGGGAGTTGTCGTGACCGTGTTCGCTACCAAGTATCTCTATGAACGAGGCTCCGCTGAAAGCAGAAAGCCTCCCCTGAACTTGCGGGGTCCCTTCTGGGAAGCCATAACGGATCACTCGTTGACCCTGTTCCTGTTGGCCACCGGTGTTTGCTGGGTCGCCGTCTATAAGCACGCCGACCCAGAATCGAAATGGGGACAGGTGGTCGGAAACGTAGTCTCGGAATGGACCCAGATTCTTGCGCTGGTGATTTTGACCAAGCGCCTGTTCGAGTACCACTCCAAAGAGAGCGAGAAATAAACTCGCCCGTCAGACCCTGCCCGTAAGCGCCAGAATGACTACGATGAGCAAAACCAGTCCCAGTCCGCCGCTGGGGAAATATCCCCAACTGCTGCTGTAGGGCCACGTCGGAAGGGCGCCGAGCAATAACAGCACCAGAATCACGATCAAGATAGTTCCCATGGAAGTCCTCCCTCGTAATTTGTTACAGCTTGTTCGCTGGACAACGTTACAGGCGCGACAGTTCTGGAACAATCAGGGCATTACTGTAGCGGGGGGAACATCTCCACGTAGGTTAATGACTAAGAAGATGGGATACGCTAAGTGGGAGGACGCCCGTCCTCCATCCTTGGGAAGCCGTCCTCTTCGCTCAGGATGACCGCAGGCTATTGATGAATCCTTCCTGCCCAGCCTCCCCCGGGAGCGAGGGATATTTTCAGTTTGGTGTCGCGCGTAACCTGGGTCCTGGTCTTCTTGTAGTCACTGGCCACGCGATCGGCGTTGACGCCGTCCTGGTACGCTTCCAGCCAGAAAATTCCGGCGGGCAGAAAGGAGAAGTCCACTTCCAGGTCGCGGGCAGTCCAGTTGGTCATCGCGCCGACATACCAATCCTTGCCGCTTCTACGAGCGACTAATGCATACTCCGCCATGCGAGCGTCGAGCACTTTCGTGTCGTCCCAGACCGACGGGACGGGCGCCAGGAACTCCATTATCTCCGGCTCGCGTAAGTAGTTCGATGGACTATCGGATAGCATCTGCAGCGGGCTTTCAAACACCACGTACATTCCCAACTGGTGGCAGCGCGTGCCCAGGCTCATGGGACGGTCGAAGATGGGAGCGAAGTCCTTTTTCGTTGCGTTCAGCATGGCTCCGGGAGTGAAATCCATCGGTCCCAGAAACATGCGGGTGAAAGGTAGGGTGATGTTGTGCTGGGGTTCGGTTTCAGCGCTCCACTTGCTCCACTCCAGGCCGCGTACGCCCTCGCCGCTGATCATGTTGGGCCAGGTGCGGGTCATGGTGATCTGACTCTGTCCACCGTGAAAATCAACCAGCATGTGGCGCTTGGCCGCCTCGCGGGAGGTCTTGAAATAAAAATTGATCAGCTTCTGGTCGTCGCGCTGCATGAAATCGATCTTGAGGCCCTTGACGCCCCATTTCTGGAATTCGTCGAAGGCCGGGTCGAACTGGTCATCTAACGTCTTCCAGACCATCCATAGGATGATGCCGACATTTTTCTGTTTGGCGTATGCCGACAGCTCTTCCATATTCACTTCGGGCACGACTTCGAGCACATTGCCGAGTTTGTACCAGCCCTCGTCGAGGATGATGTAAGGAATGCCGTACTTGGCGGCGAAATCAATGAAGTACTTGTAGGTCTGGGTATTGACGCCGGACTTGAAATCCACGCCATCGATGTTGAGCGCGTTCCACCAGTCCCAGGCCACCTTGCCGGGCTTGATCCATGAGGTGTCCTGGACCTGCGACGGTTTGGCCAGCAGCCAGACCAGTTGATTGGTGATCAGGTCACCATCTTTTTCCGCAATTCCCAACAGCCGCCAGGGATAGCTCCGAGTGCCGCGGGTCACGGCGATGTAGTCGGCCGCCTGGGTGACCTTGAAATCGCGGTCCTTCTCCAATGTTTCTTTCAGCGGATACGGCGGGAAGGTGGCCGCCAGCCCGTTGTTGCTGGTGCCGCGCAGCCAGAGCCCGGGATAGTCTTCGATATCGGCTTCCGCGACCGCCACTTTAACCCCATTTGCGGCTTCGACCACCGCGGGCAGGCTGGCAATCGCGCTGGGCGCGATGGTGTTCAGATTCACCGGCAGGTAATGCCGTTCGTTGTGCGAAAAGAAGCTTTCCTCTTGAGGATAGTAAACCCGGTAATCGCCCGCGAAATTGAAGCTGGATTCCTCGCCGTAAACTTTTACTTCGGCTTGTGGCAAAGATGTTTCCAGACGATAAGCCACGCCTTCGTTATAGGCGCGGAATACGACGGCGTAATTGCCGTCCATGGTCAGGCGAAGTTCGTTGTAGTTCTCCCGTACTTTGGCGAATTTCTGCCGCACCGGCGGTTCGAGAATGCCGTCGTAGCTGCGCTCCTTGGTTGTCTTGACCTTGGGTTGCAGGCCCAGCGTAGTGTGATCAATGTCGATGGAGAAACTGGAATTCTGCAGCAGCGCTGTTCCCTTGAACAGGACGTCATACTGAAAGCGTTCGCCAGTGCGAATTCTCACCTCGAGCCGTTTGTCCGGTGAGAGCAGGTTGTAGCTGGCTTGTGCCAACGCGGTCCCCGCCAGGCTTAACAGCGGCACCAGTATGAGAGCTGTATTTTTCCAGAAAGATTTCATCGGACGTTCTCCTCGGGGAGAGAAAAATTGGACTTTTGCTCGAAGGCTCGGCCATCATCCGTATTATGCGCAGGACCATTCCGGGAACAAGGCATCAGAGGGAGAGAATGTTACCGCAATATGCCCCAATTGTGTAAACGGTCGCTGTCTTCATCCCAGCGATCGCCAATGTCGGTGCGGTAATACATGTTCGGAATCAAGACGTTCTTGATGCGGGAATAGACCTGGGCCTGAGCCTGTTTCATGGTCTGGCCCAGACCCACGACGATCAGAATGACTCCCGAAGTTCCGGCCACCAGCCACTGGCCGTTGACCTGTTTGACGTCCTCTATGTGAATCTCGTCGGCCGGGGGCTTGCGGAATACGATGGCCCCGTTCTTGGAGTACGACTCGAAAGTTTCGTCGTCATCAAAGGGGAAGGGAGGCACCACGATACGGACACCGATCTGAAAGCCGCTCCTGACTTTCAGCTTAGGGTCGTTGCCGTTGGCCAGGTCCCAGAAAAATTGCCCGATGGGCGTGATCATTCCCGCCTGCTGGATGCTGATGGTGGAGTATCCGAAACGCGAGGTAAACTCGAGCGGATATATGCCGTGATGATTGACGATGCAGTTCACGTCGATGTATCCGACGTAGCCCTCCTCGGCAAGTTTCGGCTCCATTTTGAGCAGGGTCTGATTGAAAAGCTGGTTGGGCATGCTCCAGAACATGGACGTGCCCATCTCTCCCGTAGGCGGACCAAGGTTGCCGGGAAAAAGCTTCTTGTGCTCAAAGTTTACGTTGACCGGGTAGACGAACTGTTTTCCGTTGAAGAAGCCACCCACCGCGACTTCCACCCCGGTCACCCTGCGCTGCAACTGAAAAACCTTGATCTCATCCGAGAAGGCCTTCTTGTAGGCCTCCAGCATGCGGATCACGTCCTGACCGTCTTCTTCTTCGCCCACGAACAGGCGGCGCTTCACATTCTGGGCCTCGCCACTGGGCTTGATCACATAGCGGTCCGGGTTCTTGATCACGTGTTCGACGGCCTCGTCGAACGACTCGAACTCGCCATAGGGAATGATGTTGACCCCAGCTTTCTTCAGTTCCTCCTGCCCGAAGGACCTGTCATCTTCCAGTCGGTCGGTGTAGGCAGTCCCTCCGATGACCTTCTTTCCCTGGGCGCGCAGCGCCTGCGCTTTCTCGCCTTGTCCCAGGGTATCGTCGAAGACGATGATGTCGGCCCAATCGGAATCTTTCTCCCAATCCTCCGATTTGGCCACAAAGCCGTCGGCAATGTCGCTTTCCTTCTGGTCTTTGATGTAATAGCGGACTTCGTGGCCTTCCTTGGAGACCTGCCAGGCGATGTCGCTGATTAATCCCGACAGCGAGGCAAAGAGGAACTTTTTCTTCTTTTCCATGGCGGCGACACGCTAAAGCGCTTGAGTCTAGCACTGCATTGTTAAAGCCCGATTACAAAGAACGTGAGAGTTGGATTTCTTTGCGTCCTTCGCGTCCTTGGCGGTTAAGGATTTTGAGTTGCCGGCAAATCAATCAAGTCTTAAACCGCAAAGGACGCAAAGGGAAGCCGCAAAGGACGCCAAGGCCGAGTTTTCCTTCGCCGGTTTAGGGGACTGCGACTGTCTGCTTACCGGAATACTGCACGGTCTTGTCCGCGTGCTCGTCTGGATCGATACCTGCACCGTGGTTCTCGCCCACGAATACGACACGGAAGGTGCGGCTTTCCAGCATGCCGGGAAATTGGCCTTGACGATCGCCGATGGTCAGCGCCTGTTTGGCGTCATCCCAGTGAAAAGAGATGGTGGCGTAGGCACCCTTTTCGTAGTTGTAATTGTCGTTCTCGTCTTCATACAGAGTGAAGTCCCCATTCGCCCCTGGGTAGATCCTGAGTTCGATGGGATCGGCGGGCTTTTCCGTGGACCATTCTTCATCCGGGCCGAGCGGAAGAATTGATCCGGCACGGATGTAGAGCGGCAGCCGGTCGAGCGGAGCATTGGCATCGACGGTCCGGCCGCCTGCGATGGGCGATCCCGTCCAGAAGTCATACCACTTTGATTGCGGCAGGTAGAGCCGCCGCGTGGTGGCGTCAGGCTCGGTGACAGGGTTTACCAGAAATACCGGGCCGTACATGAACTGGTCGCCAATGTTCTGGGCGCGAACATCGGAGCGAAAGTCCATCACCAGCGGACGCATGGGAGTGTAACTTTCGCTGGTGGTCTTCCAAGCCAGCGAATAGGTGTAGGGCAGCATGCGGTAGCGCAGGCGGTCGAAACTTACCAGGATTTTCTGCGCGTCCGGCCCGTATGACCAGAGTTCGTTCTGATCGGTCTTGCGCGTCCCGTGCACGCGCAGAATGGGATTGAAGGTGCCGTACTGGAACCAGCGGATGAATAGCTCGCGGTAGGCGGGATCGTCGGGATCTCCGGAGACGAAGCCGCCAATGTCGGTGGTCCAGTAGGGAATGCCGGAAAGCGCGAAATTCAAACCGGCGGGAATCTGGCGACGGAAGCTGAAGAAATCGGAGTTAATATCGCCCGACCAGGCCGTGACTCCATAGCGCTGGTCGCCTGCGAAGGCCGAGCGGGAGAGAATGAAGACTCGCTTCTTGTCTGAGGAGCTGCGCTGCCCGTCGTAAACCGCGCCCGTGGTCATCAGCGGGAAAATATTGACGTAGCGATCGCCGCTTCCGGCAGCGATCTTGTGGTGCAGCAGGATGTTTTCTTCCTGGCCTTCGGTTTCCGGCTCGGTCGTGTCCAGCCACCAGGCATCCACGCCGATGTTGAACAGGGCCTTGTCCATCAGTTGCCAGTAGTATTTCCGGGCTTCGGGATTGGTGGCGTCGTACACCGCCATGCCGTCGGTGTGGTAGGGCGGCTTGGCGAATTTGAACTTGTCCACGAACCAGCCGCGCTTGTCCATGTCTTCATAGACCGAGGACCCCGGCTCGAAGAAGGGCCAGACCGAGATCATGAGGTGAAAATTCTGGGCGTGCAGCTGATCGATCATTCCCTTCGGGTCGGGATAGTTCTTGTTGAAGACGTGCTCGCCCTTGTGATTCCACCAGAACCAGTCCTGCACGATGTTGTCCGCGGGAATATGCAGCTCGCGGTATTTCCTGGCGACTCCCAGAATTTCTTCCTGCGACTTGTAACGGTTCTTGCATTGCCAGAAGCCGTAGGTCCACTTCCCGAACATGGGTGCCTGCCCGGTCAGTTCGCGGTAAGCGGCGATGATCCGGTCAAATTCAGGGCCGTAAAAGAAGTAGTAGTCGATGTTGTCGGCCACTTCGGAAGTGATGTACATGTAATTCGCAAAGCGGTTGTTGAACCGGCTCCGCGAGTCGTTGTTCCAGTAGACGCCGTAACCCTGGCTCGAAAGCAGCAGGGGGACCGCGATGTTCGTATTGTCCTGAGAAATATCCACCGACTCGCCGCGGTAGTTCCAGACGCCCGCCTGGTGCTGCCCGAGCCCGTAGAGCGCCTCGCGCGAGCCGTAAATGTTGATGAACGATTCCGCGCGATAGGTGTCCTCGCCATTGACCTTTACCGGGGTCAACTTCCGCGTTGCCTCCTGAAACAGTTGCTTGCCATCAAGGTCGCGGTAAGTAATGCCGCCGTCCTTGCGAGTGACCGTCACCGCCAGGCGCGAAGTGGTAAGCGTTACGCCGTCACCGGTGGACTGCATTGTCCATTTAGTCTCGGGCCAGCTGGTTTTCGTGATCACGTAATCAGGTCGATCGGAGAACGTGGCTGTGGCGGAGTAACGGACGCGAATGATCGAATCGGTGCACACCTGGAGCTTCAGCGTGCCCGTCTGCATGATGAAAAGCACACCGTCAGGTTGTTGCTGCAGGTTGGTAACGGAATTCATCGGCGCCCATTGGGCGTGCGCTATGCCGGCGAAGAGCGCCAGAACGCAAAGCAGGGCTGGTCCAAAGATGGTCTGGAACCTTGGCATGATTAGCGACCTTAACTTCTAAATTCGCGGAACCAAAGCTAACATAAAAACCGGGTGTGTGAAGCCGGAGAAACGTCCGTGCGAGGAAGGTTACGCGCCCATCTGGCCACTGCTCCGGACGGCAGCCAACCATGCATAATTGAGGAAGCGCGACCGCATGCGGATGGCCCACTCGATTCGCGGTGTAACTTACAGCTTTGCCGATCTGAAGGAATTGCTGGCGAAGGCGTCGCCCCTCCGGTCGGGAGACCAGTTGGCCGGCATCTGCGCCGCCAGCGCCGAAGAGCGGGTGGCCGCCCGTTTCGTTCTTGCCGACCTTCCACTCCGCCACTTTCTCGATGAGCTCGTGATTCCCTATGAGTCCGACGAGGTCAGCCGGCTGATTGTGGATGCCCACGACCTCGCTGCCTTTGCGCCGGTGGCGTCGCTTACCGTGGGCGAGTTCCGCAACTGGCTCCTGGACGAGCATGCGACCGGCGCAGTGCTGGCCGCGCTGGCCCCCGGTCTGACTCCGGAGATCGCAGCAGCCGTATCGAAACTCATGCCGGCGCAAGACCTGATCGCGGTAGCGCGCAAAATCAGGGTGGTGACGCGTTTCCGCACCACGGTCGGCCTCAGCGGGCGGCTTTCAACGCGACTGCAGCCCAACCATCCCACCGATGATCCGGTTGGCATTGCGGCATCCATTGTGGACGGCCTTTCTCTGGGATCGGGAGACGCGGTGATCGGCATCAATCCTGCGAGCGACAATGTGGCCTCGGTGTGCACGCTGCTCCGGTTGGTGGATTACGCGCGTGAGAAGTTTGCCATTCCCGCGCAGAGTTGCGTGCTGGCACATGTCACCACACAAATGGAGGCGCTGCGGCAAGGCGCGCCCATCGACCTGGTGTTCCAGTCCATCGGTGGCACGGAGGCGACCAACAAGTCGTTCGGAATAAATCTTGCGCTGCTGGATGAGGCGCATCAGGCCGCGCGCGAACTTCACCGCGGAACCGCCGGTGACAACGTCATGTATTTCGAGACCGGCCAGGGCAGCGCGCTGTCGGCGGGAGCGCATTGCGGCTGTGATCAACAGACGCTGGAAGCCCGCGCCTATGCTGTGGCCCGTCGCTACCGGCCCATGCTGGTGAACACCGTGGTGGGATTTATCGGGCCGGAATATCTTTACGACGGGAAGCAGATCATCCGCGCCGGACTCGAGGACCACTTCTGCGGCAAACTGCTGGGCCTTCCCATGGGCTGCGACGTTTGCTACACCAACCACGCCGAGGCCGATCAGGATGACATGGACACGCTCCTGACCCTGCTGGGCGTGGCCGGAGTGAACTACATCATGGGAGTGCCCGGAGCGGATGACGTCATGCTGAACTACCAGAGCACGTCTTTTCACGATGCGCTCTACCTGCGCTCGGCACTGGGACTGCGGCCCGCGCCGGAATTCGAAGCCTGGCTGGAGCGCGGCGAATTCCGCCGGCTCACCGTGAATGGCCTGTTGCCGGCGGGAGTCAATCCGGTGCCCTGATATGACGGATGAATTGGTCAGAGGCCTTCGGCACTACACTTCGGCGCGGGTTGGGTTGGACCGCGCCGGCTCCAGTCTGGCGACTCACGAAGTACTCGATTTCCAATTGGCCCACGCCCAGGCGCGGGACGCGGTCCACGCTGTCCTGGATGTGTCGTTTCTGCTGGCCGCGCTGCGCGAACGCGCGCTGGCCGTGTGCGTCCTCCGAAGCACCGCTCCGGACCGGGCCACCTATTTGCGTCATCCCGGGATGGGGCGAGCGCTCAATCCGGAGTCGACCGCGAGTCTTGTCGCCGCCTGCTGTGATGTCGTGTTTGTGATTGCCGACGGCCTCTCCGCCCTGGCGGTGGCGCGTCACGCCTTGCCCTTGCTGGACGAAGTCTTACCGCTGCTCAACCATCAGTGGTCGGTTGGTCCAACCTGCATCGTTGAGCAAGGGCGCGTGGCGATTGGCGATGCAATCGGCGCGGCGCTGCAGGCGAAAGTGTCAGTCGTCCTGATTGGCGAGCGTCCTGGCCTGACTTCGCCGGACAGTCTGGGCGCGTACATCACATGGGGGCCGCGCCCCGGTCGCACTGACGCCGAGCGCAATTGCATTTCGAACATCCGTCCGGAAGGGCTGGACTACGCGGCCGCCGCCAGAATGCTTGCCTTCTATCTCCACGAAGCTCTGCGCCAGAAATTGACTGGCATTGAACTCAAGCTTGTGGGGGATTTTCAGAAGGATGGGATTCATCGTTCCCTGCCCGGGGCCGAAACGTGAACCGGAAACGAGTTCCGGCATAGTGCAATAATGATGCCGGGGAGGGTACGAATCTGAGCCTGGACTATGCCGCGATGCTCGCGGTCGCACTGGTGGAGGCGCGTAAGGGGCTGGCCGAAGGCGGCATTCCCATTGGCGCGGCGATTTTCGATCAGCCCGGCCAACTACTGGGCGCGGGTCACAATCGCCGGGTGCAGCAGGGCGATCCGTCGATGCATGGAGAGACGGATGCCTTCCGCAACGCGGGACGGCAGCGCAGCTATCGCGACCTCATCATGGTCACCACCCTGGCGCCGTGCTGGTATTGCAGCGGGCTGGTCCGGCAGTTTGGTTTCGGGACGGTGGTGGTGGGGGAGAGTCGCAACTTTCAGGGCGGCGTGGAATGGCTGCGGTCACTCGGTGTGAACATTGTCGATCTTGACTCTGCGGAGTGCGCTGCGTTGCTGGGCGAGTACATAAGGGCGAGTCCCGAAGTCTGGAACGAGGATATCGGGGAGAGTAGTTCGCGGGAGACATGAACAGCTCCAAAGCCAGTTTGTATTCTGCGATGTTCCTGTTGGTGTTTAAACCCGCCGCGGCGCCGCAGGAGCCCACCTTCAATGCCCAGGCCAACGTGGTAGTGGTGCCCACGCTGGTGAGGGATGCAAACGGCAGCGTCGTGTACGGGCTGCAAGCCAAAGATTTCGTCATTGAAGACGACGGTATCGAGCAGGTGCCCTATTTGGACGAAGCAGCAGAAGCCGAACCCGTCTCGCTGATGATCGCGGTGCAGTGCGGGCGGAGAGCCAAGCGTGAGTTCGACAGGATACGTGGTTTACCGTCAATGCTGGGGCCGGTGCTGGGCCAGCCTGACACCGAAACGGCTCTGGTGTTCTTTGACAGCAAACTTACTCTGGCGCGCGATTTCACCCACAATCCCGAACTTATCGAGGGCGACCTCAAAACGCTGCAGGCGGGTGACAATGGCGCGGCGATTCTCGACGCCGTCGCGTATTCAGTCAAATTGCTGAACAAGCGGCCCGAGGGCCGCCAGCGCCTGCTGCTGCTGATCAGCGAAACCCGCGATCATGGCAGTCACTTTGCGAAGCTCGATGAGGTGGTGAAGTTGATCGGGGTCACAAACACGGCAGTTTATGCTCTTCCTTTTTCTCCTTCGCTATCACAGGTACTGGATACCGAACGAGGCAGCAACCGGGACGAGGCTGGCTGGGGCGCTCAACCCAACATACAGGGCGTTCTTCTGATGACGCTGGCGGCGATGAAAAAGAACATGCCCCTGGCGATTGCGTCGATGAGCGGCGGTGAGCACGAGCTTTTCGCATCCCGCAAGAGCTTTGAGAACAAGATGAACAGCTTTGCCAATCACGTGCACAGCCGCTACCTGCTGAGCTTTGAACCCAGGAGCCCTCGTCCCGGGCTGCACCAGATTCGAGTGCGATTGAAGGATCCGGCGCGGGATGAGACGGTGCTGTTCAGAAGCAACTATTGGGCCGGCGGGGGTTGAGCACTGAGCAGCCGTCGTGCCGAGAAGTGGAGTTCCATCATGAAGCTTGATAAGCGTCAACTGGCCGGCCTGCCTAAAGTGCTTTTGCACGAGCATCTGGACGGCGTGCTGCGGCCGCAAACCGTCATTGACCTGGCCAAGGAGACGAACTACACGGGTCTTCCCACCGGCGACGCGACTGCGTTGGGTCAATGGTTTCATCAGGGCGCGAACAAGGGAAGTCTGGCCAAATATCTGGAAGGCTTCGCCCACACCATCGCCGTGATGCAGACGGAGGAGGCGCTGGAGCGGGTGGCCTATGAGCAGGCCGAAGATTTGAGGAACGACGGCGTGGTCTATTTTGAAACCCGCTTTGCGCCCGTCTTTCACACCCGCAAGGGGCTGACGCACCAGCAAGTGGTCTCGGCTGTGCTGAAAGGGTCGGAACGTGGACGAAAGGATTTTGGAACGGTTTCGGGATTGATCATCTGTGCCATGCGCAACATGGACGTGTCGCTCGAGATGGCGGAGTTGGCCGTGGATTTTCGCGAGCGCGGCGTGGTTGGCTTCGATCTGGCGGGTGAGGAAGGCGGGTATCCGCCCAAGAAGCATGTGGACGCCTTTCATTACATACAGCGTCAGAATTTCAACATCACGATTCACGCCGGTGAGGGCTACGGCAAGGAATCAATCTGGCAAGCTATTCAGTACTGCGGGGCGCATCGCATCGGGCATGGCACGAGGCTGATTGACGACATCGCCGTCGCGGATGGCAAGGTGGTGAAGCTGGGCGATCTTGCCCAGTACGTTCTCGACAAGCGAATTCCGCTGGAGATTTGCCTGATCAGCAACGTCCACACTGGCGCGACCCCGAGTCTGGCAGAACATCCCTTCAAGATTCTCTATCAGGAAAAATTTCGCGTTACCCTGAACACCGACAACCGGCTGATGAGCGATACCACCATGACCCAGGAATTCGAGGCCGCCGCGGAGACTTTCGGCCTGTCTCTCGATGACTTCGAGAAAATTACCATTAACGCGATGAAGAGCGCGTTCCTGCCCTACCGCCAGCGTTGCGACTTGATCTATACCGTCATCAAGCCTGGATACGCGAAGGTACGAGAATCCTTAACGGCAAAGGGCAAAGATCACGCGTGGGATTACTCGGGATGAGAGCCCGGCGGCTAAAGCGTTTGAGAAGTGTCATTACAAGGAGGGATGCTTTTAAGTAGAGGGGCAATGGACGATGCTTGGTTCATACAGAATCCGGCGGCGGCTTTTACGCTACGAAGTTCCATCGGGTTCGTTTGGTCTGCCGGCGCGGCGACGGGTTCGACTGCTTGCGATGCTCGCAGTAAGGAATCAGATCCATCTTCTCCCCGGTTATGTAGCCAATATCGGTCCGCAGGTGGACGGCATCGTGGCGCTCGATGACGGCTCGACCGACGGCTCGGCGGAGTTTCTTGAGGCGCGTCCTGAAGTGTTGCAGGTGTTGCGGGTTTCACCCGATCGGCCGTATTGGGATGAGGTGGGGAATTACCGCGCCCTGGTGGCTACTGCATTACAGCACGGCGCGGAATGGCTGATCAGTCTTGATGCCGACGAACGTGTAGAACGGGAATTCCGCAAGCGCTGCGAGCGAGTAATCTGGAGAGGACGAATGCTCCGATACTTCGCGTATGCTGTGCATTTACGAGAACTTTGGAATTCAACCGGTGAGTTCCGGGTAGACGGCATCTGGGGTTCAAAGACACCAGCGCGGCTGTTCAAAGCGCGCGAAAACCACGAGTTCGATACCCGTCCGCTGCATGCGACCAAGGCGCCGCTGCAATCCCGCATTGCCGGCTCGTATCCCGTGGCCGATCTGAACGTCTACCACTTGGGCATGTTACATCGCGAAGACAGGATCAAACGCCGGCGACGCTACGAGTTGCTGGATCCGGAGAATCGCTGGCAGCCCCGAACCGGCTACGCATATTTGACCGATGAGCAGGGCTTGCATATTCGCCGCATCCCTGCAGGTCGAGAATACTCTGAGGGAATTTAGCTGAGGGAGTGACCGGGAGCAGAGAGACACTCGATACCAGTCCATCGAGTACAACGGTTGTTGATGTAAACGCCTTCCATGAGAAGGCCGGTCGGAGTCAAGTGGATTCGTTTTGGTATTGGTTGGTCACGCTGTTTCTTCCCGGCCGAGTCGCCACTGTCGCCACCCTTCCATCCGCACTCTTCGATGAGCGCTTTGCTTCGCTCGGTGCAAGTTGGGTGTTCTCGTTTCAGCCGGTGCTGCCACCTGTTTATCGACCTCGGTTTCATCTCCAAGATGAAAGCTGGGCCAGGCGTTTAACGCAGTCACCGGAACTCGGCTTTAGGCTTTGGCTTTTCCTTTCGCAGAGCGTTTTGGTTTTATGCAGCCGCCGGCATCGCTCTTTGTTTGCTGTTGCGCAACGGTTCGTAGACCTCTCCGCTCACCCACAGGTGATGCAGCAAGACGGCCAGCTTTCGCGCAACTGCAACAATGGCTCGTTTCTTCCCGCTCTTGCCGCCGCGCTCGGCCAGCTTCAATCCCCAGCGCCGCAAGTCACTGTCGGCTCCAAACGGGCCCAGGATGTGGTGCGCTCCCTGCACCAGCAGGGTTCGCAGATAGGGATCGCCTTCCTTGCTGATGTGCATCTGCGGCTCGCTCTGGCCCGAGTTTCTCCGTCCCGGCTGCAGCCCCAAGTAGCAGCCCACGTCCCGGCTCTTGCCAAGACGATGCGCGTCTTCCAGCGTCAGCAGCAAGGTCAGCGCGATCAATGTGCCCACCCCCTTCACCTGCTTCAGTTGCGCCACTTGCGGATAGCTTTCCCGCGCCAATCGCTCGATCCCTTCGTTGCACTCCCGGATGCGTTCACTCAGCGACTCGATTCCCGCCAGCAACGGCTCCAGTGCGCTTCGCAGTTCCGGACTCAGCTCCTGGGCTTTCTCCGGATTCATATTGCGTACGTTGCACCCGCGCAGCCGCTCCCCGTAGCTCTTGGCCAGTCCGCGGGCCGTATTCACCAGCGCCGTTCGTGCACGCACCAGTCCGGCACGCGCCCGGATCACCGTCAGATCCGCTTGTGCCTTCGCGCTGCGATGCTTCACCGGGGACAACAGCTGGGGATCGATCCGGGCCAGCCGCGCCAGGGTCTGCGCATCCAGCCGATCGTCCTTCTTTCGGCTCTCTCCGATCAAGCGCACCTTGCGCGCATGGGCCACGATCACTTCGTGTCCCAACTTGCTCAACAACCGGCTTACCCAGGGCGAATGCATTCCCGTTTCCAGCGCGATCCGGCTGCGCGGCATGCTTCCGAACACTTCCTTCATCGCTTTCGGGGTCGTGCCCAGTTTTTGCTCCAGCACAATCGTGCCTGCTTCATCCAGCACGCAATACCAGCTCGAGCGATCGCCCACGTCCAGTCCGACGGTTAACTTCTGCTCTGAGATTTTTCCGCTTTGCTGTGCCGCTTCGGTGCTAATCTTCTTCATTGCCGGTCTCCTTTTTATCTGTGCTTCGAGCACGTCGATAACTTGGGAGCGTACAGCATCCCGTCCGGAGACCGGCCTTCTCATCCCATCTGTTCATGACAACCATCAAGTAGACTGTCGCGCATTGCTCTTCATACCTTTATTCATGAACCGTCAACTGGAGAAACGGCAATGACGAGAGACGAGGCGTGGAATCTGGCCAACCATTGGGTAGCGGCTTGGAACGGTCATGATCTGGACTTGATCATGAGGCACTATGAGGATGCAATCGAGTTGACTTCGCCAGTTGCCGCCCGGCTGTTGGGGACGTCAGATGGCAAGGTGGTCGGAAAGGCAAACTTGAGAGCTTATTTTCAGCGAGGGCTAGAAGCCTACCCGGAACTCCAGTTTCACCTTGAGGACGTCCTCTGGGGCGTAAACAGCTTGCTGCTCTACTACACAAATCAAAAGGGGACACGCACGGGAGAGTTCATGGAGCTGTCAGCGATTGGAAAAGTGGCTCGAGTGGTGGCGAACTACAGTGCCTAGCAAGTAGGTTAACCCCTCGCGGCGGATCGGAGGATGTAGGCTTTCGGCCGCGGGGTACAAGGTTCCGGCTGGTCCACCAGCCTCTGAAGTCTGTGTGAGTAAGGTGATGGGCTTGCGGCGCATCTGAGAGTGCGATGGTCACTCTTCCCGAGACCCGCCCGGATCGGCGCCCGAACGCCATGTCACGCGGGCAGCTTTCTCCGGTGCCATGCCAGCAGAAGGGCTGACCCGATGATCACCAGGCCGCCGCACAAGCCGATCCACACTCCGACCGCTCCCCATCCAAGTCTGAAACATAAGACATAGCCCACGGGAAGCCCGATCAGCCAGTAGGCGACAAAGTTAGCCAGCATGGGCGTCTTCGTGTCTCCTGCGCCGCGAAGGGCTCCGGTCGCGACCGTCTGCAAGCCGTCGAAGAGCTGGAATGCCGCCGCCACCAGCAGCAGCCTGGCGCCGGTGCGCATCACCAGCGGGTCTGGCGAGAACAGGCGCGCAATCAACGTGGGAATGGACACGAACACCAGTCCTGAGCAGGTCATGAATCCCGCTCCGAGCATGATGGCGGACCAGCCCGCGCGGCGCGCGCCTTGCGGATCCTTTCTCCCCAACTGTTGTCCGACGCGCACCGCAGCGGCGGAGCTGATTCCGAGTGGCACCATGAATGTGAACGCGGCGCAGTTTAAGGCGATTTCGTGACCGGCGAGCGGGACGGGCCCCAGCTTTGCCACCACTGCCGTGGCAGCCGAGAACGCGCCGATCTCGCACAAAATCTGGGTTGCCGCCGGCGCCCCCAGCTTGAGTAAGGCCGAAACTCGACGCAGATCGATGCGGACGGCGCCTGTCCACCGGGGCAGGGAACGTTTTGACTCCACCCAGAGCAAAGTGACAGCAAGCACGCCTGCCATGTAGATGCGGGCCACGCAGGTAGCCCAGCCGGAACCGGTGATGCCCATGGCGGGAAGCCCGAGGTGTCCGTAGATCAGCGCCCAATCGCCGACCAGATTCACGAGATTGGAGGAGATGAGGGCGAACATGATGGGAACCACGACGTTCACCGCCTGCAGATAACGGCGGAGCGCGAAGTAGGCGAGCAGTGGCGGCGTGCCCCAGTTGAGTGCGTATAGGAACGGGCGCATCGGCTCCACCAGTTCCGCGCTGATTCCGAAGCGCTGCATCAGCGGCGGCCAGAACGATACTGCCAGCATGAGGATTGGGGTCAGCGCAAAGGCGAGAAACAGTCCGTTCACCAGCGAGAGGCGGGCATCGTTCAGATCTTCGCGCCCGTAGGCGTGGGCGACGAAGGTATCCAGTCCAAGCAGCAAGCCGCCGCCAAAGATGGCGATACTGTGATAAAGGCTCTGGCCCAGGCCGGTGGCTCCGATGGCGACGGCACTGTCGGGCAGCCTTCCCACCATGATGGTGTCCACGATACCCATGCTCATCCAGCCGACCTCGGCAATGATGAGCGGCAGGGCCAGGCGCAGGGTCAGCGAAAAGTCCGCGCGGCGCGGGGCGACAGAAACGGGCTGAGATTCCACAGGCATCGGTTCATTGTGACTATACCAACTGGATTGTGTGGCGCGGGCGCCCTCGCCCGCGAGGTTTGAATTCAAGGTCAAAGCCCCGCAGGCAGTGGGACGGGAGAAATTGAGTTCAACGTCAAAAGCCGCGGGCGGGGCGCCCGCGCCACACACTCCGCTATACTGGCTGGCTCAGAAGGCTTCACATGAGCGATCTCTTCATGGCGCGCGCCATTCAACTCTCAATCGAAAACGTTCGTTCTGGACGGGGTGGACCCTTCGGGACTGTGATCGTCCAAGGCGGCGGCATTATTGCGGAGGGCGTGAACCAGGTGACCTTGACCAATGATCCCACCGCCCACGCCGAAATGCTCGCTATCCGACAGGCCTGCCAGAAACTGGGGCTCTTCGAACTCAAAGGTTGCGAACTTTATACCTCGTGCGAGCCCTGTCCCATGTGCCTGGGGGCGATTTACTGGGCGCGTCTGGCTCGCGTGTACTTCGGAAGTTTCGCGGCGGATGCATCGAAAAACGGATTCGACGATTCATTGATCTATGGTGAAATGACGCAGCCCCTCTCGCGCCGCAAGATTCCGATGACCCAGATGATGCGCCAGGAAGCGCTGGCAGCGTTTCACGTCTGGCAGGAGAAGTCGGACAAGACCCGCTACTGAACCGGCTCGAAACCTGGAGGAGAGCGATTGATCGAACGTTATTTCAGGCTGGCCGAGAACCACACCACGGTGCGGCAAGAGATGCTGGGTGGCCTCACCACCTTCCTGACCATGGCGTACATCGTCATGGTGAATCCGCAGATCCTGGCGCAGGCGGGAATGCCGGTCGAGGGCGTGGTGTTTGCCACCTGCCTTTCCGCCGCCGTGGCGACGCTGGTGATGGGGCTTTACGCCAACTATCCCATTGCGCTGGCGCCGGGCATGTCGCTCAATGCTTACTTTACTTATTCCGTTTGCTTGAACATGCACGTTCCCTGGCGCACGGCGCTGGGCGTGGTCTTCCTCTCCGGCGTTCTTTTCCTGTTGCTCACGATCACGCGGGTGCGCGAGCAAATTGTCAACGGCATGCCCGACTGCCTCAAGCATTCCACCGCCACCGGCATAGGGTTCTTCATTGCGTTCGTGGGGTTGCGGAATGCCAAGCTGGTGGTGGCCAATGCAGCCACGTTCGTCGGCCTGGGCAATTTTGCCGACAAAGAAGTGCAGACAGCCTGCTTCGGGATTGTGCTGACCCTGTTCCTGATGGCGCGGAAGGTCAATGGCGCCATCCTGATCGGAATTGTCGGGACCGCGCTGCTGGGCATGCTCCGCGGCATCTCGCAGTGGCCTTCCGCGATCTTTTCGCTGCCCCATCCTTCATCTACTTTTCTGCAACTCGATCTGCGGGGTGCCATTCATCTGGGATTTCTCGAAATCCTGTTTGCCTTCCTGTTCGTGGACCTGTTCGACAATGTCGGCACTCTCGTCGGGGTGTGCGAGCAAGGTGGCTTCATCAAGGACGGGAAAATTCCCCGCGTAGGGCGGGCGCTGGTGGCGGATGCGACGGGGACCATTTTTGGAGCCGTCGCGGGCACTTCTACGGTGACCAGTTATATCGAAAGCGTTGCCGGAATCGCGGCCGGGGCCCGCACCGGACTCGGCAATATGGTGGTCGCCGCGCTTTTCCTCGGGGCCATGTTCTCTTCTCCGCTGGCGACTGCGATTCCCGGCTATGCCACCGCCCCGGCGCTCATCCTGGTAGGCGCGCTGATGACGCAATCGATCGCGCACATCGCCTGGGCAGATTTCAGCGAAGCCGTGCCCGCCTTTATTGCCATGCTGGCCACGCCTCTGACCTTCAGCATTGCGACTGGCATCAGCCTGGGACTGATTTCCTACACCGTGGTAAAAATCGCAGCCGGAAAAGCTCGCGAGATCAACCTGCTGGTCTGGATCCTCACCGTGCTGTTCATTCTGCGATATGTCTATCTCGCCGCGGCGTAACAGCTCATCCCTCAGCAGCAAGGCGGGATCATTTGGCACTGTGGTAGGCTGACGCCCTATGGCAGAACACGCCATCCAGCAGAAGTCTCTTCTCAGCGGCAGGGTTGCATACTTCACTGAATCCGTCATTCGCGAAATGACGCGACAGGCCATGCTGCATGGCGCCGTGAACCTGTCGCAGGGCTTTCCCGATTTTCCCGCTCCGGAGGAGATCAAGCGCGCCGCGCAAGAGGCGATCGCAGCCGACGTCAATCAGTACGCCATCACCTGGGGAGCGAAGAACCTGCGCAACGCCATTGCCCGGCAGATGCAGTTGTGGCAGGGGGTCGCGGTCGATCCGGAGCGCGAAATAACCGTTTGCTGCGGCTCCACCGAAACCATGATCGCGACCTTGCTGGCGGTGTGCAACGCCGGCGACGAGGTGGTGATCTTCGAGCCGTTCTACGAGAACTATGGCCCGGACGCGATTCTTTCCGGCGCCAAGCCGCGTTTTGTAAAGCTGCGCCCGCCGGGCACGCCCGATGGCGAATGGGCCTTCGATGAGCGCGAGCTGCGGGCTGCGTTTCATAATCACACTAAGGCCATCATCGTTAATACGCCGAATAATCCCACTGGCAAGGTTTTCACCCGAAGCGAACTCGCATTGATCCGCGACCTGTGCGTGGAATTCAACGTCCTGGCCATCACGGATGAAATCTACGAACACATCTTGTACGACGGCACCAGGCATATTTCGATGGCGGCGCTCGAGGGCATGCGTGATCGCACGATCACCATCAACGGCTTGTCGAAGACCTACAGCGTGACCGGCTGGCGCGTAGGCTGGGCCGTGGCCCCGCCCGCGATAACGGATGCCATTCGCAAGGTGCACGATTTTCTCACCGTGGGCGCGCCTGCTCCGTTGCAGGAGGCTGGAGCATCGGCGCTCGGCCTGCCAGCGAGCTATTACCAGGAACTGGCCGAGGGGTACCGCAAGCGGCGTGATCGCCTGGTCCCGGTTTTGACCGAGGCTGGCTTCCGTTGTTTTCGTCCGCGCGGCGCCTATTACGTCATGACTGACATTAGCGCATTCGGGTTCGCGAGTGACCTCGAGTTTGTGAAATATCTGGTGAAAGACATTGGGGTGGCCTCGGTTCCGGGATCGAGTTTCTACAACGACGCCCGGGACGGCGCGCAGCAGGTGCGTTTTGCGTTCTGCAAACGCGATGAGACGCTGGACGCCGCCGGAGAGCGCCTGAAGAAGTTGCGAGCACGATAAGTAAGGCCCGTGTGGGTCGGACACTCCTGTCCGACGCCCGTGACTTTGACGCCCTTGACTTTGACGCCTTTGACTCTGACCCTTAGACTTTGACTTTTTTTGCCTCGGACTCTCTCAGAACGGGCACAATCGGCAAGTCACCACCAAAACCAACGCCAAAGACGTCGGACAGGAGTGTCCGACCCACACTCACTTGCACACATCGCGGTTCTAGCTCGCGACCAACCCACAAATCCTCCGCAAGCATCTCATTGGATTCACAGGGTTCTGGGTTATACTGCGCTCAAGTTCCCAATTTCTCTTGAGGAAGTGGTGGCATCATGTCTGTGAGGATGGCGGAAGGGGTATCGGCGCAGGTTCCGGCTGACGATTTTCAGGCGCTCGAAGAGAAAGTTTATCGCACCATTGAACTGTACAAGTCGGCGCGGGAGGCCCGGGCGGCTGCGGAGCGGGATGCGCAACGTCTGCGCCAGCAGTTGGAGGAGCGCGAAGAAGAGTTGGATGGTTTGCGCCGCGAGATGGTACGGCTGCGCAAGGAACGGGAAGAGATCCGCGGCCGGGTGGAGAAGATGCTGGGCCAGATCGAATCCATTTCCGAGGAGCAGGCGGTCAGCTGATCGGTCCCGACCTCCGTCCTGAGGAGAAACGAGTATGGCAACGGCCACGAAACACACCGCGATCAAGGATCCCAGCAATAACGCTGTCCGGGTCGAGATTTTCGACCAGCCCTATAATCTCCGCGGCTCGGACGCGGAATATATTCTCAAACTGGCTGAGTACGTGGATGGCAAGATGCGAGCGGTGTCAGAACAGACCCACACGGTGGATACGGCGCGCCTGGCCGTGCTGGCCGCGCTGAACATCGCCGACGAATACCACCTGGTCAAGCGCAACCAGGACGTGGGATCCGGCGACTACCTGCGCCGCGCCCAGCATCTATCGAGCGCGCTGGATGAAGTACTGGAAGATAAGCGCCGCGCTGGATAAGCTTTCAGCTCCCACTCAAGTGTGGCTGTCGATTCCTGCAGGAAACCCGGACATTTATGCACTGAAGGCTAAGAAGCTTATAGCTGAGAGCCGATAGCTGACAGCCGAGAGCTTCTGTTCGGAGCTCCGTCCGCCGGACAGCCGGGGCGGCTGCCCCCACCTAGTCTGTTATCCCCTTACGAAAGTTGCTGGCAAGCGGATTGCCAACTTTTTACGCTCTCCCTATTGCCAATGCGGGATGTTTACCCTAGCATCCTGACTGAAAGCCGACCTGCCAGGTTGGTGATGACGGGTCACCGATTTTTGAACCAATGCTGAATGAACGGGAGCTCGACTCGAACTAGGATCCGGTGTGCAACGCTCCGCCATGCGGAGATGCCTAAAGGGTCTCGGCGGGCGCCCAACGTCTACCGACGGGTTCATTCTCGGCCCCGTCACACGGCACAGTGGGTCGGCTTCTCATCTCTGCCCTGCACGCTCCCTGGCTGCTCCTGCTAAACTTGGGTTGTAACAAAATCTCCGGGCAGCGCATCTAGATCAATAGTGTTTCCTCAACTTTTTCATATCGGCAAGTTCTTCCTTCCCACTTATGGATTGTTGGTTTCCACCGGAGTTTTGGTCGGACTCTGGATCAGCGTCCGCAACTCCGGCAAGCAAGGAATCAATCAAGACGACGCCTGGAACCTGGGTGTTCTGGTAGTTCTGTGCGGCATCATCGGCGCCAAGATCCTGTACATCGTCAACGACTGGGGATACTACTCGACCCATCCCGGCGACATCTTCAGCTGGTCCACGCTGCAGGCCGGAGGCGTCTTCTCGGGAGGGCTGATCGGCGCGTCCGTTGCGGCCGTGTGGTACATGCGCCAGCACCGTATGCCCGCGCTCGCCACCTGGGATGCCTTCGCGCCCGGGCTGGCCCTGGGGCACGCCATCGGGCGCGTGGGATGCTTCGCCGCCGGCTGTTGCTTTGGCAAGCCTACCCATCATTTCTGGGGTGTGACTTTTACTAATCCCATCGCAAATTTGAATTCCTACACTCCGCTCGGAATACCGCTTGAGCCTACGCAGCTTTTCGAAGCGGCGGTCGAACTGGCCAACTTTTTCATTCTGATGTGGCTTTTCAAACGCAAGAAGTTCGACGGGCAGGTACTGGCGGCCTATTTCATTCTTTATGGCGTGGCCCGCTATTTCCTGGAATTCATTCGTGACGATCCCGGACGCGGCGAGGTTTTTGGCGGAGTCATGACGGGGACGCAGTTGATTTCCATTGGCCTCGTGATCACCGGGGGCCTGATCTGGTGGCTCAAGTCGTCCGCCAGAGCGGTTCCGGCGCACGCGCAGCGCTAAACAAAACCATCGTCCCCTTTCGGGGACGAGCACGGGCGGGGGCGCCCGCGCCTACATGCCTCCACTTCTGATTCCCGCAGCCGAAGATGCCGGCAAACGATTGGACCAGTTTCTGGTGGCGCATCTTCCCGAAACCAGTCGTGCCCGTGTCCAGCAACTCATCGCGCAACAACTGGTGCTGGTGAATGATGCGATTGCGCGGGCATCTTTGCGCCTGCGCGGCGGTGAACGCATCGCCGTGCTCGGGACCGCGTCGCAGCCACCTCTGCGGGCGATGGCGGAAGACATTCCCCTGGACATTGTGTTCGAGGACGCCGATCTTGCTGTAGTGAACAAACCGGCCGGGATGACGGTACACGCCGGAGCCGGCGCCACCGAAGACGAGCGCAATCGCGGCACCCTGGTGAATGCTCTGCTGTATCACTTCGGCCAGCTATCGTCAGTCGGCGGCGAACTGCGTCCCGGAATTGTGCATCGCCTGGACAAGGCCACCAGCGGGCTCCTGGTGGTGGCCAAGAACGACGAATCGCATCGCCGGCTGGCCAGCCAGTTCGTGCGGCGGCAGGTGAAAAAGAAATACATCGCCCTGGTGCATGGCTGGCTGAAGCAAGACCGCGGGACGATCAGCAGCAGCATCAGCCGCGACCGGGTGCGGCGCACTCGCATGACCACGAAGCGATCAGGCGGACGTGAAGCCATTACCCACTACCAGGTTGAGCGCCGGCTGGATTCGCCGTATGGAAAATTCACCCTGCTGGAAGTGCGCATTGACACCGGCCGGACCCACCAGATTCGGGTCCATCTGGCATCGCTGCGCCATCCTGTGGTAGGGGACACGCTCTATGGCGCTCCCCGCGAGATAGGCGGCAAGCCAGCTGCTCGCATCTCTCTTTCCAGAAACTTTCTGCATGCCGCGGGGCTGCAATTTCAGCACCCCCGGAGCGGCGAGGCGTTGTCTTTCGCAGCCCCATTGCCCGCGGAACTGAAAGATTTGTTGCAGCGACTCGAGGGTTAGTGTGGAGCGGACAATCCTGTCCGCTGACTTTGACTTTGACTTTCGATTTTGACTGTTGACTTTGACCCTAACTCCCCATCCACCAAGGGCAAAGGCGGCGGACAGGAGTGTCCGCCCCACACAGTCAAAGGCGGCGGACAGGAGTGCCCATCCCACACACTCAAGGGGTTGCGGCTATAATTGAGGCGTCATGAAGTTCCGCAGCATCATCTTGTTGCTGGGCAGCATGTTGTTCGTGGCAGTCGTGCTGGCCCAGGATTCTTCCGACGACCTGCCGTCCGCTCCCTCGGCGGTCAAGCAAGAACGCAGTCAGCCCAAGCCGCCTCCGCCTACTCCGCCCCCCGCCAGCGCAGAGCCGCAAACTGCCCCTCTGGTTGATTCGCCCGCCGCCAAACCTGAACCGGCGAAATCGGACACCTCTCCGAAGGCCAAGGCCGACGAGGCCTCGAACCCCGCTGATGACGTAGCTACCACGATTACCAAGACGGTGAACGAAGTGAACGTCGTTTTCACCGTCACCGACAAACATGGCCGCTATGTAAGGAACCTGGCGAAGGGCGATTTCTCGGTGCTCGACGACGGCAGGCCGGCCGACCAGATCCGGAGCTTTCACAATGAAACCGACCTGCCGCTGCAAGTCGGGCTGCTGGTGGATGCCAGCAATTCGGTCCGTGACCGTTTCAAGTTCGAGCAGGAATCGGCCATTGAGTTTCTCAACCAGACCGTCCGGCCCCGCTATGACAAAGCGTTCGTAGTCGGCTTTGATGTGACCCCGGTAGTGGAGCAGGACTTCACCGACAACACGGAGGCGCTGTCGCGGGGGGTTCGCAATATGCGGCCGGGCGGTGGTACCGCCATGTACGATGCGCTGTATTTTGCCTCCCGCGACAAGCTGCTCAAGGAACAGCAGAATGGGCCGGTGCGGCGGGCGATCATCCTGCTTAGCGATGGTGAGGACAACATGAGCCACGTCACCCGCGAGGAATCCATCGAGATGGCGCAGCGCGCGGAAGTGATCATCTACACCATCAGCACCAACATCACCGGCGGCAGGCGTAGCGGGGACAAAATTTTGGAGCGCATCGCCGATGCTACCGGCGGACGCGCTTTCTTCCCCTTTCAACTCAATGACGTGGCCAACGCCTTCGTCGAAATCCAGGATGAATTGCGCAGCCAGTACGCGCTTTCCTACAAGCCCTCCGACCTGCGTACTGACGGACGCTTCCACACCATCGAGATCCTGGCGCAAAACCACAAAGGCCTGCGCGTTCGCAGCCGGCGTGGTTACTACGCGCCCACGCCATAGGCGATTGGCATGGCGGGATACTCCGGCACGCCCCTTCCCAAAAAGATAGGCCTCAAGCCACAATTCCGGGTTGCATTTTTCCAGCTGCCCGGCGACGTAAATACGGCGCTGAAGGAGGCTTTGTCCCAGTGCTCGCTGGTGAAGGAGGACCAGCACAACCTCGACTTCGCCATGATTTTCATAAAGAGCCAGGCAGACATGAAAAAACAGTTTCCCAAATTTGCAGGCCGGCTAGCGCCTGCGGGAATGCTGTGGGTGAGCTGGCCCAAAAAGACTTCCGGCGTGACCACTGACCTCAACGAAAACGACGTGCGGAGGATCGGTCTGGCTGCGGGCCTGGTGGATGTGAAAGTTTGCGCCGTGAGTGAAGTGTGGTCAGGGTTGAAGTTCGTGATCCGCGTGAAGGACCGGGCGAAGTCGTCCCCAATGTTGCCGTGAATAACCAACGTAACGAGACGTTCTCCCAGGACTTCAGTAGAGTTCGTCCATGTTCCGTAAACTGTTTGTCGCGTTAGCCCTGGTTGCATGTGCGCTTCCTGTCGTGGCTGGCGAGAAGAGCAGACTCCAACTAACGTCTGAACTTTTTGCCTTGATTGATCAAGCCGACGAGATGGTCGTGTATAGCGAAGGATTCAAGCGCGAGTTTGTGGTGTATCGGTCATCGAGCCGCAAGGACTTCGAGCAACTGAAGTCCGCGATCACGCTGAAGCGCACGGGCGGGCCGTTTCAGTGCGCCTGCATGGACGGCCCCGAGATTGCCCTGTTGAAGAACAAGAAAGAGATCGCCACCGTTTGGAACCACGAAGGAACGGCGATTGGCAGCTCCGTCTGGAACGGCGATTGGTACAACGGCGATGCCGACCGATGGTTGCGCTGGTTTGATGCGCGTGGCATGACGGGTGCGCGAGAATTCTTCAATCAAGTGCACCGCGAAGAGATTAGGGCAAAGGAGGACGAGCGCCGCTGGCTGAAGACAATGCCTTCGAGCCTGAAACCCCTGTGGTCCAACGCCGTGAGTCAATACCAGCCACCCGGGAAATATCCAAATTTAGAGCCTCTGAATCTCGCTCTGGCGAAGCAATACGCCGACATAAGTGGCCGAATCCGTGCCCTAATGGCTTGGTACGGTTCCGGTGCAGGACCGTGGTCGGGATTCCCCGGATACGAGGAAATCGCCGAAAAACTTCTGCGTCAGTATCCTGCAAAGGTACTCATCGAGGCCGTGGAAAGCAGAAACCTGACTGACCAGGAACTCGAAGGAGCGGCCCGAATTTTCGGTGGCTGGACGCCGGTTCGCGACTCTACCCCGATTCCCGCGGATTTGCGGCATGCTCTTCTTGAGCATTGTCTGAAGAGCTCTGATCAAGACAAGGTGGAGCGCGCTCAGCGGGCATTCGCGTCTGAAAAATAGAGTCTCGGTCGATTAGCGTTTGCTGCAAGCCGCAGGCGGCTGGCCGGCGAGCAGGATCATCGCCTCCAGCGTTCGTGCGCGCTGCTCATCCGTGAGAATCAGATAGCGGTGATTTCCTCCAGGAGACGGCTCGAAGCGGGAACTGCCTTCGGGTAGAACAGTGATCGTTCCGGGCGGTGAGAGCGAAAAATATTTTTCTTCCGGACGCACGGCGTAGAGCACTGCCGTCAGGTCCCAGGTGGGGCGGTCGTAAGGCATCTTCATATAGGACCGATAGGCTTCGGCCACTGGATGGTCCCTCACGTATGCGAAATCCTGCTCGATGCGAGTTGCGGGGAACACCAGAGCAGCGCCGATTTCGAACCCGCTCACCACGATCGGAGTCGGCCAATCATGGAAGAGTTTTACCGCGGAAGGCACATCCTTCTCCAGATTGAATTCCGGCCGTCCGTTGGCAAAATTCCCCGCCATGACAGAAAGCAAGTGGACTTTTTTCCGGACAAGAGTAGTTCCATCATCCGGACTGGCCGCATCGGCCTTGGTTTCCAGCAAGCGGGCCAGATTTGTGCTGAAGCCCACCTGCACCATTACGACGCTCCGATCCTTTTGGTTCGCCAGCGTCTGCCGCAGCAGGGAGACTGCTTCCGGCGCCTGGGCTCCGTCCAAAATACGGTGGGGGTAAACGAAGTTCCCGTCGGGGCGCCGCCGTTCGGAAGGAATTTCGATCATCGGATTCGACTCTGGCGTCTTGCCATTTTGTACGGTGCCGATTGGAATCTCAGCGTGTCCGTAGAAGGTATTGACCAGGTCCACGTAGGGCGCGGCCCACTTGTTGTCCTTGCTGATGGTCACCGCCAGCAGGTTGACTTCATGGCGGCTCTGGAAAGCATGCAACATGGCCAGGGCGAGCGCATCATCGACGTCGTTGCCCATGTCCGTGTCGAAAATGACGCCGGTGGGAGTCTGCGCCAAGGCAACAGGAGAGAATGCGATGACCAGGCTGAAAACCAGAGTGGCGATCCTCATGGATTCCTGCAGTCTAGTCTTTTTTGGCGACGGCGTAATATCCGGTGCGGGCCTGAATCTTGTAGTCCTTCTTGTTGGCCTGGACCCCCACTTTGCGGAAGGTGCCGTCCAAGGCTGTGTTGGTGGGGGTGTAGCCGACATTGTACTGGCTGCGTAGTTCTTGCGCGATCTGGTCAAAGGCTTCCTTCAGCTTCTCCATTTTGTTTCCCACTTCGATCACGCGGCCGCCGGTCTCGCTCGCCAGCTTCTTCATCTCGCGATCGCCCGAGTACCCGCCAAACCCGTAAAAGCCGCGGTCCGCGATCAGCAGGACATAACAGATAGAGTCCGACTTCTGGGCGGCCTCAATCGCATCGGTGATCTTGTACTGACTGCCCTGGTCCTCCCCGTCGGTCAGAAGGATCATGGCCTTGCGCCCCACTTCCTTGGCCAACTCATCATGGGAGGCCAGGTACACAGTGTCGTAAAGCACGGTGCCTTTGGGATTGGAACTGCACGGCAAGGGTCCGCCTCCTTGTCCCGGGAGACCTCCACAACTGGACGGAGGGGCATTGATGCGCGCGCTGTTGAGGGCCGCCCGCAACAGGCGCGGCGAGTTGGTGAAATCCTGCAACAGGTTGGAATCGACGTCGAAACTGATAACGAATGCCAGGTCCTTGGGGCGCAGAATTTCATTCAGGAAATTGGCCCCAACTTCCTTCTCCATTTCCAGGACCTGCTGCTGGCTGCCGCTGGAATCGATCAGAATGCCCAGGGTCAGGGGAAGGTCAGACTCGGCGGTGAAGTATTTGATGGTCTGAGGCTTGCCGTCTTCGACAACCTGAAAGTCGTTCTTGGTCAAATTGGGAATCAGCGCGCCTTTCTTGTCTTTGACATTGAAAAAGAGCTGGACAACATTGACATTGACTTTGAGCGTGCTGACAGACTGGTCTTGCTCCCCAGTCTGGTCTCTCGGGGCCGGATTGTCTGGGTCCGGAGTGCCAGCCAGGTGGGGAAGCTGCTGGGCAAAAGCCGGGCGCGCGCAGAAAAGGCCGGCGGCCAGCATGGCGGACGCCAACAGTGGGGCTGCAAACGCCTGAAACCTGGGGACTCTTGGCATCCAGATATTCTCCCGCGCTTTTTGTTAGTCTATTCCATCAAGGTTAGATGCACGAAACCACAGGTTCCGGCATCCGAAATATAGGCAGTCGCCGTCAGGCGGAGGGGTTTCCGTGTGCTCAGTAATCGGTAGAACGTCTAAGGCCTTTGCCGCAGCCGTAGCGGTATTTTGCCTGTTTGGCGGGACGATCGCGGCCCAACAGCAGGAGAAACCCAAGCAGGACATTCCGGATGCGCCGTCGGCTTCGCGGCCCTTTCCCAATGCGCCACCGCCGGGTTCGGCCCCGCCGAGCCAGGTTCCGCAGAACCGGGCCCCTCAAGACCAGGTGCCGCCCCCGAATCAGGCGCCGCCCACCAGTTCCAGTCCAACCGAAGAACCGATTTACGCGCCCGGGGTGGCCCCTGCGCCCCCATTCAACGTCAAGACGGTCCCACAGGGAGGCGCCACTGCGGAACACCCTTCGGGGAATGACGAACTGTACAGAATCGTGGCCAACGTCAACCAGGTACTGGTCCCGGTGATGGTGAAGGATGACTCCGGACGCCTGGTCAACGGGCTGCTATCGAGAGACTTTTCGGTTTTCGAGGATGGCAAGAAGCAGACCCTGAATTTCTTTACTACCGATCCCTTCGCCCTCTCGGCGGCGGTGCTGTTTGATACTGGTATGCCGGACGTGGCGGTGCAGAAGGTCATTCAGACCTTCTCGGCGCTCGAAGGAGCCTTCAGTGAGTTTGATGAAGTCTCCCTCTATACCTACAGCACCAGTGTATCCAGGGTGACCGACTTTGGAGCGGTCGGCCGTCGCTTAACGGCGGCTCTGGACAGCCTGAAGATGGTGACCGGCAGAAATAACGGTCCTCCCGTAACCAGCGGTCCGCTGGGGCCGCAGGGGCCCATCGTCAACGGTGTCCCCATTGACGCCGGCGCCCCCAGAACCATCAATCCACCTAAAGAGTCCCATGTTCTGAACGATGCCATCGTGGCCGCCGCCCTCGAACTGCGTAAACGCGACCGTGCCCGGCGGAAGGTCATTTTCATCGTCAGCGATGGCCGCGAATACGGCAGCAACGCTAGCTACAGCGATACTCTGAAGGTCCTGTTATCGAACGGAATTCAGGTGTACGGCGTGGCCGTGGAGGGGTCGGCGGTTCCCGGATACGGTTCGTTGCAGAAGCTGCATGTGCCTTTGTCGGGCTCGCGGCTCGGCTACAGCAACATCCTGCCAAAATACGCCAACGCCACCGGCGGCGAGATTTTTCCCGGCTTTTCCCGCGACGCCATCGAGACCACCTACGCCCGCGCCCTGGGTGATGCGCGCAATCAGTACACCCTGGGATACCTGACTCATTCCACTCCCAGCAGCAGCCACCGCGAGATCGACGTCCACGTGGCGCGTTCCGGCCTGACGGTGACCGCAAAAGAAGGCTACTATCCCGTCGGATTGGGTCGCTGACGGCCGAGACTGCAGA
Source organism: Terriglobia bacterium (assembly GCA_020073395.1). Lineage (GTDB taxonomy): Bacteria > Acidobacteriota > Terriglobia > Terriglobales > Acidobacteriaceae > JAIQFF01. Next base: position 995 of record JAIQFF010000002.1, on the reverse strand, counting down.
TTTCAGGTTGAAGTCCTAAGCGAACTTTGCGGATCCTTTGCGCTCTTTGCGGTCAAGAGCTTCTTACCGCGAAGGACGCAAAGGAAATCCGCAAAGGACACCAAGACACACCTTAGAACTGGATTCCGAAGTTAACATCCGGGCCTGACAAGCTATTGGCCAGGGTTTTCAATCTCAAATCTGAAATCTGCAATCTGAAATCATACCTCTCGTAAAAAGCCACTGACCGGGCTCTACTCTCCCCAAGAAGGACAGTGTTCCACAAGTAACCTGCGTAACCTGCCGTGGACGCCGGGCCATGTGGTATAAAACCAGCAGCATCAAGCCAAATTTAACCGGGAGACGTTCGCGTCGATGCGGACGCGGCCACCGGTTTCGAGGGAAGTCTTGAGTTTCATCAACTTCGCAGCCCGCGAGATCAACTGCAAGATCGTTTACTACGGCGCCGGGTTGGGCGGCAAGACCACGAATCTTCAGTTCATCTACCAGAAGACCGCCGAGCAGCAGAAGGGCAAGATGATCTCCCTCGCCACGGAGACCGAACGAACCCTGTTTTTTGATTTTCTGCCTCTCGACCTGGGCTCAGTTCGCGGCTTCAAGACGCGTATTCACCTGTACACGGTCCCCGGCCAGGTGTTCTACGACGCTAGCCGCAAACTGATTCTGCGCGGCGTGGATGGCATCGTCTTCGTGGCCGACTCCCAGGAAGAACGCATGGACGCCAATGTCGAGGCCCTCGACAACCTGATGGCCAACCTCAAGGAACACGGCTACGACTTCAACAAGATTCCCTATGTCCTGCAACTCAATAAACGCGATCTGCCGAATGTCCTCTCGGTGGACGCCCTGTCAAAGCATCTTCGCCGGAAAAACGAGCCGCTGATTGAAGCGATCGCCTTCCAGGGTCCGGGAGTGTTTGAGACTCTGAAGGAAATTGCGCGGCAAGTGCTCACCGACCTGAAGCAAGGCGGGTAGAACCGGGCTTCGGGCTTCGG